>JAYTSV010000130.1:0-20190 GCA_043745465.1 Fimbriiglobus sp. | reverse complement strand
AAATCTACCGCGAATCGGACATGATCACGCGGACGATCCGCGACATCTTCACCAGCGATGTCGATACGATCTGGGTGGACGAACCGAACGCGTTCGCGCACGCCAGTGAGTTTCTGCAAATCGTGATGCCGCGCTACGCGAACCGCATCCGCTTCTTCGACGAAACCGAGCCGCTCTTCCACCGCTACGGGGTCGAAGACGAAATCGCCAAGATGCACTCGAAGCGGCTCGACCTGCAAGGTGGCGGCTCCATCATCATCGAGCAAACCGAGGCGCTGGTGGCCATCGACGTGAACAGTGGGAACTTCCGCGCCGACAACAACGCGGAAGAAACCGCGTATCAGATGAACCTGCGGGCCGCGAAGGAAATCGCCAGGCAACTCCGCCTCCGCGACCTCGGCGGGGTCATCGTCAACGACTTCATCGACATGCGGAGCGAGGGCCACCGCCGCAAGGTCGAGGACACCCTCAACACCGCCCTCAAGCGGGACCGGGCGCGGACCAAGATTCTACGAATCTCGCAGTTCGGCATCATCGAGATGACCCGGCAGCGCATTCAACCGTCGCTGAAGAAGCGCATCTTCAACGAGTGCGGGCACTGCAAGGGGACCGGGTACGTCAAGACGAACGAGACCATCGGCATCGAGGTGATGCGGCTCCTGCAACTGGCCGCGCACCGCTCGCCGTTGATCGCGTCCGTGACGATCGCCCTGCACATCGAGGCGGCGTTCTACCTGCTCAACCGCAAGCGGAAGGAGATCGCCGCGCTCGAAGAGCGGGCCAAGCTCGAAGTGCAGATCGACGGCCGCCCGGGCGTGTCGCCGGAGTTGTTGGACTTCCGCTGCCTGGACGGCAACGGCAGCGAAGTCCGGCTGTTCGGCAACCCGCCGCCGAAGACCTTCCGCGCCCCGCCGCAACGGGAGTTCCGGTCGAACGACCGCCGGCCGCCGGCCCTCGATTAGTCCGCGCACATTGGCGGCGCGAGTTCGCTTGAGGGGGGTCCGAAGCGCATCCGGCAATCGTCAATCGGCGTGCCGGGGGCGCTCCCTCAGCGTCCGCAGCACACTTTTACTTGCCGATGAGCCGCGTGCCGAGTTTGGCGACCTCGTCGGCGATCGGCGTCTTCTTGAACCGGTAGACCTCACTGCCGGCGGCGAACTCGCCGTCGTCGTCAGTGCGGTACGCCTCGCTCACCACCAGAATGAACCGGCCGGGGAAGGCTTTTTTCAGCCGCTTGTAGTGCGTCTCGATGTCCAGCTTGCGCCAGAAGCCCAGCACCTCGACGAAGATTTCTTCGCCGGTGGTGGCGTGCGTCATCGTGAAATCGGGCACCCAGATCGTGCTGTCGATGAGTTGCGGGGCGGGGTCGTCCGAAAGCGTCCACTGGACGACGTTGTTGCGGAAGTTGACGGCGAACGCTTTGACCTCCGGCGGGGTGTACACGCCGAAGTCGGCCAGGTGCGAGCGCAGGCCGTCGGCCCCGGTCAGCGTGAACGTTTTCTCCTTCTTTTCCGCCCCCCAGCGGACCTCGGCGCGCAGCTCGAAGGTCTTGCAGTGCAACAGGGTGGGGAGGAACATGGCCAGTTGGACGCCGTACTTTTGCGTCGAAGAAAATAGGCTGAGCGGCCCGTCGAGCACGAGCTTGTACGACGAGCCTTCGGCGGGGCGGATGGTGCAGATCAGCCGGTGGAACTTGACCGCGCGGAAGAGTTGCCGGAAGCGCGACGCGGTCTCGTTCCAGACGCGAATCTCCATCGCCGTGCAGCGCAACAGGATCGACTGCGCGAGGGCCGTGTTGTAGCGCAAGATGAGTTGCTCGGGCGTGAGCGGCTCGAACTTCAAGACCCGCTGTTCGCCCTTCAGGTCGGCGAAGAGGGCGAGATCGACCTGCTCCGGCGTGAGGTGCAGTTCCTCGGCCGCCTCGCGTAAGGCGGCGTCCCGGTCGAACGGTTCCTGCGTCTGGCCGCCGGCCAGGTGGTGCCGGGCCGACGTGCGAAAGACGGCCTCGCGGACCTGCTCCGGCGGCACGTCGGCCGCGACCTCGAACTCGCACCGGTCTTCGAGCAGCTTCGCCAACCCTTGATGCACCAACTGCGCCGGGCCGTCGCCGACGAGGTCGCCGAGTTGTTCGTCGAGTTCGCCGCGGGTGTGCCCCTCGGCGTCCCGGAAAGCGAACAACAGTTGCTCGGCGAGGCCGAGCCACTGCCGGTCGCCGGCGGGCAGGTACATCGGCACGAGGCGGTTGCGGGCGTGCCGCACGCGGACCATCTTCCCGGTGAGCATCGTTAGGCGTCCGCCGGGGCGTAGAGCACGTTCAGCATGTCGCGGTGCGGAGCGATGTCCACGACGAGCGAGATGTCAATGTTGACGAACCCGCCGGTCGGCAAATACGACATGACGTAGTGTCCCGTAGGACTCACCATCACGTAGTCGGGGTGCGGAATGCGGATCAGGCGGCCGTCCGCGATCCGCATATCGAACGGCATGAACGGCACGGCGTCTCGGAATGCGACGATGTCAGACTTCTCCATCGATTCGCCCCCTGGGAAGCTCAGGTCATAGGCCCGTGTCGTAGGCATTCGGCTGCGAAGGCCCAGGCGTAGGGTCGGTGCGGATTTCCGTGACCATGATCAGGTGGAGTGACGTGAAGGAGTCGTCGGGGTTGTACATCAGGGCGTGACGCCCGGTGGGGGAGATAAAAATAAAATCCCTGTGGGGCACGCGGTATTCTCGGCCGTCCGTCAACCGAATGGTGAACGGCGTGAACGGGGTCGCGTCCCGAAAACTTCTGACATCGGTGAGCTTCATGAGCATTACCCTCGGGTCGAACTGCCACAAATGCCATTGTATTCGCCCACTCACTGGAACGCGCCGTGCTGGCGGCGGCGGTCGCTGGTGAACTCTTCGGCCGTGCCGCGGGCGATCACCTCGTACAGCGTCGCCTGCTTGTCGCCGTATTTGCGCAGGATGCGCCCGAGCCGCTGCACGTTCTCCTTGATGCTGCCGGAGCCGGACAACACGACGCCGACGCTCGCGGCCGGGACATCGACGCCCTCGTTGAGAACCTGGCTGGTGACGAGCATCGAGTACTCGCCGGAGTGGAACTTCGCCAGCACCTGCTTGCGCTCCTTCGTCTTCGTCTGGTGAGTGATTGCGGGGACGAGGTAGCGGCGGGCGATCTTGTAGACGGTCGCGTTGTCGGCCGTGAAGACTAGCGACCGCTCGCCGGGGTGCTTCAGGATGATTTCTTCGAGGGCGGTGAACTTGCCCGACGCGCTGCGCTCGATCTCCTTCTGCCGGCGGTACGCCCGCAGCGCGGCCATGCCGTCCGGGGTGCGGGTGGCCGTGAAGAGGAACTTCTGCCAGCCGTTGGGGCCGCCGAGATCGACGCCGCACGACGAGAGGAAGCGCTTGTACTCGTCGCGCGCCTTGGTGTATTCGTCCAACTCGTCCTTCGACAGGTCGATGTAGACGCGCTTGGTGCGGTATTGGGCCAGGTACTCGCCGGAGAGTTCGCCGATCTCGCGGCGGTAGACGATCGGGCCGATCAGGTCGGGCAACAAATCTTCGCCGCCGTCGGCCCGCTCGGGGGTCGCGGTCAGCCCGAGGCGGAACGGGGCGAGGCTGCCGGTGGCGGTCATCATGTAGGTCGCGCCGGGCAGGTGGTGGACCTCGTCGAAGATGAGTAGGCCGAACTTGTTCCCCCAGCGTTCGAGGTGGATGTACGCCGAGTCGTAGGTGGTCACGGTGATCGGCTGGAAGTCGTAGTCGCCGCCGCCGACGGCCCCGACTTCGACCTGGAAGAAGGTCGTGAGCTGGTCCTGCCACTGGCGCAGCAGGTCGAGCGTCGGCGTCACGATCAGCGTCGGCCGGCCGAGCTTGGCCATGCACATCACGGCGACGTAGGTCTTGCCGGTGCCGGTCGGCAGCACGACCGTGCCGCGCCGGCCGGTCTTCCACCACACGTCGAGGGCTTCGGCCTGGTGCGGGTGCGGTTGGCGGTCGGTGTGCAGGGTCCAGCCGGTCGGCGCGTTCGGCCAGCCGCGGGCGTTGTCGGTGTACGGGATTTTCTCGCGGATCAGGTGCTCGACGATGGCCCGGTAGTCCCGGCCCTGGGCGCGGTACGCGAGCGTCCGCTCGTCGTACCGCACGCCCGGGAGGGTGAGCGCGTCGAGGGCCTTCGGCACGTCGCCAAGGAGTACGGTGCCGCGGTCGTAGCTGAGCGTTAGCGGGGTCTCGTCCATGCCGACGATTATCGCGCCGGGCGGCGGTCTTGACCACACCCGAAGCGCGACAGTTGCGGCCCGCACGGTGCCGGCATACCCTAATGCCACGACCACTCTCCCACTCAGGACGCGAACCCGTGATGGCCGACAAACTCCGCTGGGGCATCTTGAGCACCGCCAAGATCAACGACCGGTTGCTGCCCGCGTTCGCCAAATCGACGACGGCGGACGTGGTCGCCGTGGCCAGCCGCGACCTGGCGAAGGCCAAAGAGTACGCCGTCAAGAAGGGCATTCCGACCGCCTACGGCAGTTACGAGAGTCTGCTGGCCGACCCGAAAATTGACGCCGTGTACATTTCCCTGCCGAACGCCTTGCACGACGAGTGGACGCGGAAGGCGGCCGACGCGGGCAAGCACGTCCTGTGCGAGAAACCGCTGACTGTCAATGCCGTCGAGGCCGAGTCGCTGGTCGCGCACTGCCGGAGTCGGGGCGTTCGGCTCATGGACGGCTTCATGTGGCCGCACCACCCGCGGACTGCCAAAATTCGGGAGACGATCAAGTCCGGGATCATCGGCGAGGTCGAGAAGGTCGTCGCCGCGTTCACGTTCAATCTCGACGGCCTGCCGACCGGCAACATTCGGATGCAGCCGCAGGCCGGCGGCGGCGGGTTGCTCGACGTGGGCTGTTACACGACCTACGCCATCCGCTGGTGGATGGGGAGTGAACCCTTGCGGGTGTACGCGGCGGCCCACTTCGTCAACGGCGTCGATGTCGGCATGAGCGGCGTGATGACCTTCGCCCACGGCCGCACGGCCACGTTCGACTGCGGCTTCACGCACCCCCTGCGGACGCACGTCGAAATCGTCGGCACGACGGGGACGATCCGCGTCCCCAACCTGTGGATTCCGGACGCCCACGCCGCCTTCGAGATTCTCCGGCAGGAGGGCGACTTCGGCCTGCGGACGGAGGTCGTCAACACGCCGGGCGAGGACCAGATCGTCCACATGATCGACGACTTCGCGGCGGCCGTCCGGGAGAAGCACGAGTGCTTCCCGAACCCGGACGAGGCGGTCCGCACGGCCCGCGTCATGGACGCCCTGGCGAAGTCGGCCCGCGACGGCGTCGAAGTCACGGTCTAAGCTCCCGGCGAGCGGCGGGTGTCAGCCCGCTGTTTCCAGCCCGGAGTGGGGGACGCAACCCGCAGGAAGTTTCAAGCGCACGCGACTCCAGAGAAATCCCATGCCCACCCGCCGCGCCTTCTTGCAAACCTCCGCCGCGCTCGGGGCGACGGCGTTCGGGCTGCCGCGCGTCCAGGCGGCGGGGGCGAACGACAAGCTCAACGTCGGCGTCATCGGCTGCGGCAACCGCGGCAAGACGATCGTCCGCGAACTCTTGAAGCTGGGCCAAAACGTCGTCGCCCTGTGCGACGTGGCCGACTTCCGCCTAGGCATCATGCAGAAGCAACTCGTCGCCGCGGACGTGGACGAGGCCGTCACCTTCGGCGACTACCGCAAGTTGTTAGACCTGAAGTCCCTCGACGCGGTCGTCATCACGACGCCGGACCACCACCACAAGGAACACCTGGTCGCGGCGATGGCGGCGGACAAGCACGCCTACGTCGAGAAGCCGTTGACCAAGTCGATCGACGAGGGCGTCGAGATGATCGACGCCGTGCGGAAGGCCAAGAAGGTCGTCCAGGTCGGTAACCAGCGGCACAGCGGACCGCACTGGGAGGAAGCCGCCAAGGCGGTCCGCGCCCGCGCTTTCGGCAAGCTCGTCTGGGCCAAGGTGTGGGACTGCCGCAACTGGACGCAGAAGGACCCGTTCGCGGTGCCCAAGGACTTCAAGTTCGACGCCAAGAAGCTCGACTGGGAGGCGTTCCTGGGCACCGCCCCGAAGCGGCCGTTCGACGCGCACCGGTACTGGGCCTGGCGGTGGTACTGGGACTACGCCGGCGGCCTGATGACGGACATCGGGGCGCACCAACTCGACCTGGTCGCCTGGCTCGGCGGGGTGGACGTGCCGAAGAGCGTCGTCGCCAACGGGGGCCGCTACCACTTCGACAAGTGGGAGACGCCCGACGTGGTCCACGGGGCCTTCGACTACGGCAAGTTCGCGGCCAACTTCGCCGTGCAGTTCGTCAACGGAGCCGACGGCGTCGGCGCGGCCTTCTACGGCACCAAGCAGACGCTGATTTGCGACGCCGAGCGCGACATCCGCCTGTACGACACCGCCGACAAGATCGCGCCGGACGCGGTGCCGGTCCAGACGTGGAAGGTCGAGCCGGAGACGCCGCTGCACGTCGCCAACTGGGTCGAGTGCGTCAAGACCGGGGAGGAGCCGAACTCGCCGGTCGAACTCGGCCACCGGGTGATTCTCGCGGCCCACCTGGCGAACCTGTCGTACCGCACGGGGAAGAAAATCTTCTGGGACGCGGACCGCAACGAAATCATCGGGAACTGACGCCCATGCTCGTCTTCGACAAGGCCCCGTTCCCGCAGTGCCACGCCTCGACGGTCGTCGAGACGGCCGACGGCCGGTTCCTCGCGGCCTGGTTCGGGGGCAAGGCGGAAAAGGCCAAGGACGTGCAAATCTGGGCCAGCCGGTTCGACGGTACGGCCTGGTCGGCCCCCGAAGTCGTCGGCACCGAGCCGGGCCAGCCGACCTGGAACCCGGTGCTGTTCCGCGCCCCGTCCGGCACGTTGAAGCTGTGGTACAAGGCCGGCCCCGACCCGGTCAACTGGACCGGGTTCGTGCGGTCGAGCGACGACCACGGCAAGACCTGGACGAAGCCCGAACTCCTCCCCGCCGGCTTCTTCGGCCCCGTGCGGGCCAAACCGATCGCGCTCGCCGACGGAACGATTCTGGCCGGCACGTCGGTCGAGGCGTACCGCGTTTGGACGCCGTTCGTGGACCGTTCGACCGACGACGGCGTCACCTGGACCCGCTCGAACGCCTTCCCCGGCAAGGCCGGGCACGACCAGATTCAGCCGGCGCTGTTCGTCGGCAAAGACGGCCGGATCGTCGCGCTGATGCGGTCGCGGCGGCTCGGCAAGGTCTGCCGCTCGACCTCGGCCGACGGCGGTAAGACGTTCACGCCGGCGGAGCCGATCGACGTGGCCAACCCGAGTTCCGGCATCGACGCGGTCATGACGCCGGGCGGGGTCGCCTGGATGATTTACAACCCGACGCCGTTCTTACGCACCCCGTTGAGCCTGGCCAAGTCCACCGACGACGGCCTGACCTGGCGGCACGTTCACGACCTCGAAACCGAGGCCGGCGAGTTCTCCTACCCCGCTCTGATTTTGACCAAGGCCGGCCTGCTGGCGATGACGTACACCTGGCGGCGGACGCACATCAAGTTCGAGCGCTTCGACCCCGCGACCGGCAAGCTCGTCTGACGAGTTCCGGGCAAAGTGGCGATTTCTGTACGCGGCACGCTTCGGCCCGACACTTCACTGACGAGAGAGCCGACGGACTGGAGGCCGCATGTCACCGTCACCGTGGGGGCGTTCGATTACGGCGTGGGTGCGCTCGGCCGTTGGGCCGGACCGGTCCGGCACGGCGGACGGCGAGTTGCTCGCGCGCTTCGCGCTGAGCCACGACCAGGCGGCGTTCGAGTTACTGGTCTGGCGGCACGGCGGCATGGTCTTCCGCACGGCGCTGGCCGTGACGCGGGACCACCACGCGGCGGAGGACGTGTCGCAGGCGGTCTTCCTGGTCCTCGCCCGCAAGGCGGGGACGCTGCGGCACGGCGACGCCCTCGCCGGGTTCTTGCACACGACGGCCCGGCGGATCGCCTTGCGGGCGGCGTCGCGCCAACGGGCCGTGCCGCTGCCCGAAGGTTTGGCGGCGGTCGCGGCCCGGACGGACGACGTGTCGGCGGCGGTCCACGAGGAGGTCGCGCGGCTCCCCGAAGTGTGGCGCGTCCCGGTGCTGCTCTGCTTCTTCGAGGGGCTGACGCACGCCGAGGCGGCCGCGCGGCTGGGCAAGCCGGTCGGCAGCGTCGCCGGGTGGATCGCCCGCGCCAAAACCCAACTGCACGATCGCCTGACCCGCCGCGGGGTCACGCTGCCGGCGGTCGGTCTCACCAGCCTGCTGGCCGTCGGCCCGGCGGACGCGAAGTTCGTCGAAGCCCTCACCGCCAGTGCCGTCGCCTACGCCAGCGGCTCTCTCACGGCGTCCCCGGTGGTGTTACACCTCGTTCACGGAGCGTACAAAGCCATGATCCTTGCGAAACTCAAACTCGCCGCGACGGCCACCGTCGTCGCCCTCGGCGGGGCCGGCCTGACCGTCGGCGGCTGGGCCTACACGACTGCCCAGGTGCCGGGCAGCAGCGGTGGGCCTCCGGGCGTCGGAGCCGCGCCGCCGGCGGTGGAGAAGCCGGCCGCGAAAACGACGAGTTACGTGTTGCCCGACAGTACAACGCCACTGAACCCGCAGGTTAAACCGGACGAGCCGCGGAAAGTGACGTTGACCCAGATCCAGCGCAGCCTGGCCAACTTGAAGAAGTTGCAAGTCGGGATGCACAGCTTCGCGGCGGAGAACTGGGGCTTCTTCCCGAGAGACATCGTCGGCGACGACAAGGCGAGGAAGCCGCTCTTGAGTTGGCGCGTGGCGATCCTCCCCTACATCGGCGAGGAAAAGTTGCACAAGGAGTTCAAGCTCGACCAGCCGTGGGACAGCGAACACAACCTGAAGTTCCTCTCGAAAATGCCGGACTGCCTGAGCGTCGGTTTCGAGGCGAAGGACAGCACGCACACGTATTACCAAGTCTTCAACACCCCCGGTGCGGCGTTGTTCCCGATTCAACAGAACGGTGGTCGGGCTATTGGCGGTACGCCTGGGCAAGCCGGAATGCCGGGTGGCTCAAGCGGGATTGTGGGTGGTCCTGGCGGGGCCGGGATGGGTGGCCCTGGCGGGGCTGGAATGGGATCGTCGATCCGCGTACCGCGAATCACCGACATCACCGATGGCACGTCGAATACGATCGGTATCGTCGAGTGCGGGCCGTCGGTGCCGTGGACGAAGCCGGCGGACCTGACTGGCGTAGACTTGAACAAAGTCAACCTGGGGCCGCTGGCGTGGCCGTTCAAGCGGGTCATTCACGTCGGCACGATGGACGGCGACGCCCACGTGTTGACGCGGGCGATCCCGGAACCGGAGTTGAAAGCGCTAATCACTGCCGCGGGCGGCGAAGTCGTCACCATGGCGGAGTTAAAGAAAAAGCGTGCGCCGCGGCTGCCGGTTACGACCGACGAAGAGAAGGTCATGCTCGAAAAAGCCCGCGTCGAGTTGGCGGCGACGACGAAAGCGGTTCAGGCGGCGATGAACGAGAATTTGCGTTTGTTGCAAGAGATCGCGTACGACGACCTGTTCGACATTGAGGAGACGACGCGGGAGTTGAAGGAGAGCGTCGAGATTCTGAACGCGAAGAACAAGGCGTTGGCGAAGCCGAAAAAATAGCGCGCCGTTGGCGAGCCAAGAGCGTCAGCGACTGGAGGTTCCTCGATCTCCAGTCGCTGACGCTCTTGGCTCGCCGGTCGTTGCTACTGGAGATCGAGTCAGAACCCACCCGCTCACGCGGGTGGCTCGCCGGTCGTTGCGAACCGGCGTTACTTCTGCATGATCGGCAGGTAGTTGTTCGGGAGTTGCAGGATGATGCAGGCCATTGCGGCGGCGTAGCTCGGGCCGTGGCCGTTGTCGGTCCAGCCGCTGAACTGGCGGTGGCGGGCGAGGAGTTCGTCGCGGATCGCGGGGAACCACTCGGCCCAGTAGTTGCCGCCGGCCGTCCACATGGCCAGGGCCGCGTAGTAGTGCCCGTAGTAGTAGTGCTGGTCCGGGCGGGCTTCGGCCAGGTTGCCGCGGCGGCCGGGCAGGAAGCGCATCATGTACGACAGGCCGCCCTCGACCGCCTTGCCGTCGTAAATCCCGGCGCTGAACAGGCCGACGACGGCCGCCGCGGTGCGGGCGAAGCCGCTGCCGACGCCGCCCTGGTTCTTGATGTAGCAGAAGCCGCCGTCGGGCAGTTGGCACGCCTTGATGTACGCGACGCACTTATCGACGACGCTCTTCGGCACCGCCACTCCGGCGTTCTTCGCGGCCCGCAACGCCATCAGTTGGGCGACGGTCACCGACACGTCCGCGACCTGCACCGACCGCGGCTCGTACCGCCAGCCGCCCTCGGGGTTCTGGGCGTTCCGCGTCAGGCCGATGGCCTTTTCGAGCATCGCCCGCAAGGCCCGCTGCTTCTCGGGGCTGGGCACCATGCCGTACACTTCGGCGAGGAACAGCGCCCCGAAGCCGTGCTGGTACATGCTGCCGTGGCTCATCGAGGCGTCGGCGTTGTTCAGGTAGCCGGGCGTCGAGCCGTTGGCGTTGCCGCGCCGGACGACGTAGTCGGCCGCGCGGGCGACCGCCTCGCCGAACCGGCCCCGGCCCGGCTGGTGACCCGCGGCCATGAGTGCCAGCCCGGCCAGCCCCGTAATGGCGACGTTGCCGAACCCCGTGCGGCTGTCCGAGAACGAGCCGTCCTGGGCCTGCATCGAGGCCATCGTCAGTAGCGACCGGTCGATGACCTGCTGCGTCTCCGCGGAGATCGAATCGGCGGCGGCCGGTTCGCCCTGTTGGGCTTGCGTGACCAGGGCCAGTGACGGCGCGCCGCCGGCCACCAGGGCGGTCCGCACGAATTGACGACGGGTCAGCATCACGGCGTCCTTCGAGTTCGTCGGGCGGCGGCGGTTGTACTTGACCGAATCTCGCCCCTCGGTATCGTCCGCGATTCGCAACGGATTGCAACGGGGGACGCCACGGCATGACGCGGATTTCGCACATCGCGGTGACAGTGGGACTTCTTTTCGCGTCGGCCGGGTGCGGCTCGACGCGGATGACCGACACGCAACGGGCCGGTAGTGAGATGCGGCTAGTGTCGCAGGCGATCGACCGCGCCGTCCTGCAACTCGACTTCGCCGAACTCCAGGGCAAGACGGTCTTCCTCGACACGCAGTACCTCGACGGGACCGTCGATAAGGGCTACCTGATCAGCTCGATCCGGCAGCAACTGCTGGCCCACGGGGCGTTGCTCCAGGAGGAGCGGCCCAAGGCGATCTACGTCGTCGAGCCGCGGTCCGGGGCGGTCGGCACGGACAAGTACAGCCTGCTCGTCGGCATCCCGGCGACCTCGCTCCCGGCCCTCGTGCCGGGGGTGCCGAGCGCCATCCCCGAAATCGCCCTGGTGAAGAAGTCGGACCAACAGGGC
The DNA here is from genome assembly GCA_043745465.1 of Fimbriiglobus sp. GTDB lineage: Bacteria > Planctomycetota > Planctomycetia > Gemmatales > Gemmataceae > Fimbriiglobus. The sequence continues at coordinate 8,706 of JAYTSV010000130.1, read as the reverse complement.
ATCGCCAAGATCGCCGTGTTCGCCTACAACCGGCAGACCGGCCGGGCGCTGTGGCAGTCGGACCTCGTCGAGGCGAGCAGCAACTTGAAGGACACGTGGTTCTTCGGGGCCGGGCCGTACCGCCGCGGTTCGATCCAGCGGGAGTCGGAGTTCGCCGGGGAAGCGTTGCCGAAAATCCCCTCGGCCCTGCACGTCTTCCCCGAAGAAACCGCTCCCCGGGCGACCGAGATCAAGCCGGAGAGGGAGTCGGCCCGGGCCGCGACCGAGTTGCCGCCGCTGCCCGGCTTCGGCTCGACGCTGTTCGGCTTCGAGCGACCGCTTCTCGGCCCGACCCGTTCGACCGTCGTGACCCGGTCGGACCCGCCCACGCCGCGGGTACTCCCGCCGGAAATCGTTGGCCCGCCGTGGCCCGAGACGCCGATCCCCAAAATACGTTAACGTACCGTGAGGGGACCACCATGACCGGCCACACCGACTCGACTGCCGCGTTGACACTCGGACTGCCGAACTTCGACCAACTCCGCGCGGCGGGGTGGTCGGTCAAGACGATGACCGGGACGTATTGCGTCGCCTGGCGGGGCGCGGACGAAGTCGTCTTCGCCTGGCGCGACGGCGAGTGGCAGCAGGTCACGACGCGCAGCCTGCGGCACGCGGCCTAAACTGACCGCATGGCCGACCGCTTCTACACCCCGCAACCGCTCGCTCCGGGCGACATCACCCTCGACGGCCCGGAGGCGCACCACCTCTCGACCGTCCGCCGCTTCGAGCCGGGCGACGCGGTCACGCTGTTCAACGGCGACGGCCGCGAGTACGCTGCCGAAGTCGTCGCCGTGGACCGCAAGCGGGCGACTTTACACGTCCGCGAAGTCCTGGACATCAGCCGCGAGTCGCCGGTGAACTTGACGGTCGCGTCGGCGTTACCGAAGGGGGACCGGGCCGATTACCTCGTCGAGAAGCTGACCGAACTCGGCGTGACCCACTTCATTCCGCTCGTCACGGTGCGCTCGGTCGTTGTGCCGAAGGCGACGACCGTCGAGAAACTGGCCCGCGTCGTCGTCGAAGCGTCGAAGCAGTGCGGCCGCAACCGGCTGATGACGGTCGGCCCGCCGACGACCTGGCGCGACTTCCTGACCCGCCGCGACGGTGTGCAACTGATCCTGCACACGGCCGGCGGCGGACCGCTCACCCCGCCGAGTTATGCCGCCGGCGTGACAGTGGCCGTCGGCCCGGAAGGCGGCTTCGCCCCGGAAGAAATCGCGGCGGCCCTGGAGGCCGTGCGGGCCGTGCTCAGCCTCGGGCCGCGGGTGCTGCGGGTCGAGACGGCGGCGGTCGTGGCGGCGGCGTGGGTGCAGAATCACTTCTCGGGTTGATCGGCCCGTTGCAATCGGTGCCGCCCGCAAAATCGGTGTTGCACTATCTTCGCCCGGCGAAGTTGCGGCATAATATCATCCTGATTCGTGGGGTCGCCCCGCGCGCCCGACTCGCCCGACCTGGAGTAGCGATGCCGAAACCCCTCGTCCGTCCGCAGTTCCGCCCGGTGCTTACCGCTCTGGAAGCCCGCGACGTGCCGGCTGCTCTTTTGCAAATCATTCAGGATTCGCCGTTCGCCGCCGGGGCCAAGCTCGACTTCTACGTCAACAACACGCTGCCGACGATGCTGACCAACGTCGCCTTCCGCACGGCGACGCCGTTTTTCACCCAGGACACGTCGAACCCCGTGTTCGTGTCGGTCCGCCCGTCCGGGGCCGCGATCAGCACGCCGCCGATCTTCAGCCAGTCGTTCACGCTGGCCGACAACAGTAAAAACATCCTGGTCGCCGTCGGCGACCCCGGCGCGGCCACGACCGCCGCGACGAAGTTCCAGTTGCTCGCCGCGACGAGCGCGCGTACGACTGCCACGACGGTCGGCAACGCCGAGTTCCTCGTCGTCCACGGCAGCCCGGACGCCCCGCCGGTGGACGTGAAAATCCGCGGCACCGGGACGGTCACGAACGACCTCGCCTACGGCACGGTGGACTCGAAGTACCAGTCGGTCGCGCCCGCGGTGTACAAGCTCGACGTCACCCAGGCCGACGGGATCACCCGGATCGCCTCGTTCGCGGCCGACCTGTCGGGTTCGGCCAACAAGGCGATCACGGTCCTCGCCAGCGGGTTCACCGGGGCGTTGCCGGCCGGCACGAACGCCGCGAACACCTTCGGCCTGCTCGCCGTGAACGCGGACGGGTCCGCGGCCCTCCTGCCGACCACCGCGGCCGCGTCGCAGAACACGGCCTTCGCCGTCGGCGCGGCGGGCAACCTGCCGGGCGCGTTCAACTTCAACGGCCAGTCGTTGCGGAGCAGCGCGTCGGCCGCGGGCCGAGACCAGGAACGAGTGGCCTACTCGGACGTGAACGGAGACGGCTTGCCGGACCTCATCACCGGCAGCGGCCCCGGAACGGTCAGCCGCGTGACGGTGACCTTCGCCGCGCCGCCCGGTGCCACAGCCATCGCCCCCGTGGCGTTCGCCCCCTTCGAGGCGGGCTTTACGGGCGGCGTCTTCGTCACTGCGGCGGACCTCGACGGCGACGGCAAGGCCGAGGTGATCGTCACCCCGGATCAGGGCGGCGGCCCTCTCGTGGCGATTTACAGCGGGGCGAAGCTCACCCAGGGTTTGACGGGCGACGCGGCGCAACTCACTCGATTCTTCGGCATCGACGACCCGGCGTTCCGCGGCGGCGCGCGGGCGAGTGTGGGCGACGTGAACGGCGACGGCACCCCGGACCTCGTCGTCGCGGCCGGCTTCGGCGGCGGCCCCCGCGTGGCGGTCTTCGACGGCAAGTCGGTGCTGACGCCGCCGGCCGCGGGCAAGCTCCCGCCGAAGCTCACCGGCGACTTCTTCGTCTTCGAGCAGACCCTGCGCAACGGCGTCTTCGTCGGCGTCGGCGACGTGAACGCCGACGGCTTCGGGGACGTGATCGTCGGCGGCGGCCCGGGCGGTGGCCCGCGCGTGCTGGCCGTCAGCGGCAAAGACCTCGTCGCGGCCGCCAGTAAGCAGACCGTCGTCGGCAACTTTTTCGTCGGCGACGTGAACAACCGCGACGGCGTCCGGCTCGCGGTCAAGGACCTCGACGGCGACGCGAACGCCGACATCGTCGTCGGCCTCGGCTCGCCGGGCAGCCAGCAAGTCCGCGGCTTCGCCGGCAAGGACTTCGCCGCGAGTGTGACCGGCACCACCCCGACGGCCATCGCCGCGCTCGAACTCAACCCGTTTACCAACCCCGGCGTCGTTTACGTCGGCTAACGGCCAACCATTGCCGACCCCCCGAGCCACCTCGATTCTTCGGGGCGGCTCAATTGTTTCTAGACTGAGACGAACCCACCGTATCGCCTCGTTCGGTTCCCCAGGTAGGGTTTCGTCATGCGTGCGCTGATCGCATTGGTTTTGCTCGCGGCTCCCCTCTCCCTTTCTCGTGCGGCCGACGACCCGGTCAAGCCGAGTCCGCTCGTCGGCATCTGGCTCGGGACGCTCAAGCTCGGGGCGGTGCCGGTCCGACTCGCCTTCGCGGTTCAGGAAACCGACGGCAAGCTGACGGCGACTCTGGACAGCCCGGACCAGGGGGCCAAGGGTCTGCCGTTCCCCGAAGCCGAATTGAAGGACGGCAAAGTCCGGATCGCCAGTAAGGTGTTCGGGGTCGCGTACGCGGGCAAGCTCAGCGACGACGGCAAGACGATCACCGGCGAGTGGACCCAGGGGGGCATGTCACTGCCGTTGGCGATGTCTCGGACCGACAAGATGCCGTCGCTCGTCCGCCCGCAGACCCCCAAACCTCCGTTCCCCTACGCCGCCGAAGACGTGAAATTCGAGAACGCGCCGGCGAAAGTCACGCTCGCCGGCACCCTCACGATGCCCAAAGGGACCGGGCCGTTTCCGGCCGTCGTGTTGGTGACCGGGTCCGGCCCGCAAGACCGCGACGAAACGCTGTTCGGCCACAAACCGTTCCTCGTCCTCGCCGACCACCTGACCCGCCAGGGGATCGCGGTGTTGCGCTACGACGACCGCGGCGTCGGCAAATCGACGGGCAAGTTCAAGGGCGCGACCACGCAGGACTTCGCCACGGACGCGGCAGCGGCAGTGGCGTACCTGCACGGCCGAAAAGAGATCGACCCGAAGCGCGTCGGCGTCGCCGGGCACAGCGAAGGCGGAGTCGTCGCGCCGATCGTCGCGGCCGACCACCCGGAGCGAGTTGCCTTCATTGTGCTTCTGTCCGGGACCGGGCTGCCGGGGCACGTCGTCCTCAACCGGCAGCGGGCGGACGTCATGGCCGCGTCCGGGGCCTCGGCCGAAACCGTCGGACTGTACAAGCAGCTTTACGCGACGCTGAACCCGATCCTGATCGGGCCGGGGACGCCCCAGGAGCGGCAGGAGAAAGTGGTCGCAGCGGCGAAGGCCGAGGTCGCCAAGTTCACTGCCGCCCAGCGGAAGGAACTGGGGTTCGACAAGCCCGAAGTCTTCGACGAGTTCGGGAAACTACCGACCGACCCGTGGATGGACGCCTTCTTGCGCTACGACCCGGCGACGGCTTTGAAGCGGGTCAAGTGCCCGGTCCTGGCCCTCAACGGCACCCTCGACCTGCAAGTGAGCGCCGCCGAGAACCTGCCGGCCATCGAAGCGGCGTTGAAGGCGGGGCACAACCCGCCGTCGAAGTTCGTCGCGTTGAAAGGGTTGAACCACCTGTTCCAGCCGGCCAAGACCGGCGGTCTCGATGAGTACGGGTCGATCGAAACGACGTTCGACGAGGCCGCGATGAAGGTCGTCTCCGACTGGGTTTTGCAAGTGAGGCCGCGATGATCGAGGTCGAAGGGTTGACGAAGTTCTTCACCGCCCCGGACGGGTCCGACGTGCCGGCCGTCGAGGACGTGAACTTCACAGTCAACCCCGGCGAAGTGTTCGGCCTGCTCGGCCCGAACGGCGCGGGCAAGACGACGACCCTGCGGATGCTCTGCACGGTCCTGAAACCGAGCCTCGGGTTTGCCACGGTCGCCGGGTACGACATCGTCCGCGAAGCCGGCCGGGTCCGCCAGTCGATTGGCTTCCTGTCGGCCAACACCGGCATTTACGACCGCATGACGCCGTGGGAAATGGTGACCTATTACGGCAAGCTGTACGGCCTGCGCGGCGACGCCCTGACCGCCCGGCTCGAATTCCTCTTCGCCAGCCTGCAGATGAACGACTTCCGCGACGTGCCCGGCGGCCGGCTGAGTACGGGGATGCGGCAGAAGGTGTCGATCGCGCGGGCCCTCGTCCACGACCCCGCCGTGCTGATCTTCGACGAGCCGACCGCCGGCCTCGACATCCTCGTCCAACGCGCGGTGCTCCAAAGTATCTTGGCGCTCCGCGAGCAGGGTAAGACGATTTTGTTCTCGACGCACATCATGCGCGAAGTCGAGAAGCTGTGCGACCGCGTGGCGATCATGGCCAAGGGCAAAATCGTCGCCACCGGGACGCTCCCCGAGTTACGCGACCGCTACGGCGAACAAGACGTCGAGGAGCTGTTCTTCCAGTTGGTGACGTGAATCGGTTGGTGCCTGGGTCGAGATTCGCCTGTGGGGCTTCGTTGTGGGGCAAACAAAGGTTGTTTCGGCGAAATGCGAACTCGCAGTCTAGTACAGACGTATAGTAAGTAGTATGCTGCGTTAGCTCACCAAATGGGACTCGGACTTTGAACGTCGAACCTTTTTTGAAACCGAGACTGATAGGAGCTCGTTTCGACGGCGGGGTGCTGCCTCTCCACGTACTTGCCGATTTTGCAGTACTCGAACAGATGATCGTCGATATTGCGAAATGGAAGTACAGGTTAGAGAACCCGACTCGCAAGCGCGCTCCGCGTGGGTTTACGGACGGCATTTCGCTCAAGTTGACAGGCGTGGAAGAAGGCAGCGCAATACCAGTTATCAGCCTGTTCTTCGCCGCCATGAGCCTCTTTCCCCCGGTCGCCAAGTTGTACTTCGAGCAGGCTCGAGCCGCCATCGTCGGGTCGATTCGGGAGGCCGAACATAACCAACCCATCACCCAATTGCCGCCGCGAATGCTCGGGTACTTCGCGCGGTTCGGTCGCAGCTTGGAGCCGGGCGAGGCCGTTGTATTCGAGGACTCCCGCGGGGGTCCGCCCGGCCGCTTGACGCAAGAGACGCGGCACCGACTCGTCATCGCCTCGACGGTCAAGGAGTATACCGGTGATGTCGTCCTGCACGGCACCATCACCGGCATGGAAGTCAGAGACGGGTGGTTTAATCTCGAACAGGCGGACGGCACGACAGCCCAAGTCCCACTCGCCGAGCAGCACTTCGACACGATTCTTGAGACGTTCAACTCCTACGCGGCGGGACAAAAAGTTCGACTGCGAGTCTACGCCGGTGGGCGTTTCGATCGCGACCGAAGGCTCAAGGGGATCGAGTCCGTGGACCGTGTCGTCGTGATCGACCCTCTGGATGTTCGGGCGCGCGTCGAGGAGTTGAAGTTCGTCCGCAACGGCTGGCTCGACGGCAAGGGACTGGCACCGGCGGCGGGCGCTCTCGACTGGATCAGCGCCGCCTTCGAGGAACGCTACCCCGACGACCTGCGACTCCCGTACCTGTTCCTTACTTCGGACGGCGGGATCCTCGCCGAGTGGTCGCTGTCCCCCCACTCGGTGTCTTTAGAACTCGACCTGCTCGTCAAACGCGGCTACTGGCACGCACTGAACGTCGAGACCGACGAGGAGGTCGAGCGGGAACTCGACTTAACGCGCTCCGAGGATTGGGAGTGGCTAATAGGGCAGATTCGCTCGTCGGGCGGGGTCGCCGAATGACTGCGGTCACGTTACTCCTCCGACAGGTCCACCCGAACTTCGTCCAGAACGGCTTCGCCAGTTCGGCGGCGTTCCGGCCCAACGAGACTGACAACGGGCTGATGTCCGTGTACGACCACGACCTCATCACGGCTGAGGCCGCGTGGTTGCATTACACGAACGTGTTGCTGAAGAAGTCCGCCGGCGCGGCGGCGGTGAGTGTCGAGGAGTGCTTGGCGGAAAGTCTCCCGCCCCGCCCGGACACGCAGCCGTTTCCCGAACACGCCGTCATCGACTTCAAGGCTGTCGAGGGGAAGCAGTGGCGCAGCAAAAGCAAGAAGCTTCAGGCGAAGGCACTCGCCCGCGGGTGGAGCCATTTCGCGGAGCAAGTATGACCTCGCCCTACCAGCTCTGACGCTTCACCGGACCTACATGATGTGTCTTCAGCACACGCCGGCGCGTTGTGCCTCCCATCGCCGTCGCGGTTGAAGCTGCATGGCGGGCGGCGGGTCGGCTCTCTACAGTAACCCCTACGCCCCGCCCCCGACTGCCTCCCCGGACCACTATGAGCCAAGCCATCAACCCCAAGGGTGCCCGCAAGTACGTCGCCGGAACCCGCGCGGCCGATTGGGCGGGGGACTACCTCGGCTCGACCATCGGCAACAAGGTGCTGGTCGCCGTCACCGGCTTGAGCCTGGCGGCGTTCGTGATCGGCCACCTGGCCGGCAACTTGAAGATGTTCAGCGGCCGCGAGTCGATCAACGCCTACGCCTACTTCCTCAAGCACGACCTGGGCGTGCTCATCTGGGTCGCCCGCGCCGGCCTCCTCGGGGCGTTTGCGACGCACGTCTCGCTCACGATTCGGTTGAAGCTGAAGACTCGCGCCGCCCGCCCGATCGGCTACGCCACGCAGAAGAGTGCCCAGGCGTCGGTCCAGTCGAAGTTCATGCTGAGCACCGGCCTGGTGATCCTCGCGTTCACGATCTTCCACCTGGCCCACTACACCTTCTGCGTCATCCACCCCGTCGAGGTTAACGGGGTCCTGGTCGATTACTCGCAACTAACCCACAAGGGCAAGCACGACGTGTACTCGATGGTCGTGTTTGGCTTCTCGACGCCGTGGATTTCGGCGATTTACGTCGCCACCCAGGTCATCCTGTTCCTGCACCTGACCCACGGCCTCACGAGCAGCTTGCACACGCTCGGCTTACTGGGTCGCCGCTTCACGCCGGTCGCCCGCCTGGCCGCTTACGGCTTCGCCGGGTTGGTGCTGGCCGGGAATTTGACCATCGTCGTCGCCGTCTGGGGCGGCTGGCTGACCCTGCCGTCGGACGTGACTGCACTCTAGAAGATTCCGCCGGGGCGACCCGGTTCGGCCGATACGAGGACTGCCGCCATGAAGCTCGAATCGAAGGTGCCCACCGGGTCGCTGCCCGACAAGTGGACCGAGTACAAGAAGCACCAGAAGCTCGTCAACCCCGCCAATAAACGCAAGTACAGCGTCATCGTCGTCGGCACCGGCCTGGCCGGGTCGTCGGCGGCCGCGACGCTCGCCGAACTCGGCTACGAAGTGCGGGCCTTCTGCTTCCAGGACTCGCCGCGGCGGGCGCACTCGATCGCCGCACAAGGCGGCATCAACGCCGCCAAGAACTACCAGAACGACGGCGACAGCGTCTGGCGGCTGTTTTACGACACCATCAAGGGCGGCGACTTCCGCGCCCGCGAGGCCAACGTCCACCGCCTGGCCGAAGTGTCGGTCAGCATCATCGACCAGTGCGCGGCCCAGGGCGTGCCGTTCGCCCGCGAGTACGGCGGCCTGCTCGACAACCGCAGCTTCGGCGGCGCGCAAGTGTCGCGCACCTTCTACTGCCGCGGCCAGACGGGGCAACAACTGCTCCTC
>JAYTSV010000129.1:0-5299 GCA_043745465.1 Fimbriiglobus sp. | reverse complement strand
TGGGCGGCCCCCGCCGGCCCACGCCGCGCCGGGGGCGATCCGGGTCAGGTTCATCGCCCACGTCTGGCCGGCGAGTTTCGGGGTGCCGGTGAGTTCGCCTAATGGGATGGCGAGTTCGGCCGTCCAACCGGTCGGCTGCGGATCGACCGCGATGAACCACTTCGGGTTCCAGGTCGGGTCGCCGCAACAGTCCTCGGCCGCGCGGCCGCTACGATCGACGCGGAGGCGGTAGTACGTGACGTAGTCGCGGTCGATGTCGAGCATCAACTCGACGCGGTCGCGGCCGGTCAGGTCGTCGTCGCGGCCGCGGGCCTCGGCCTTCGGCACGGACTTGCCGGCCGGGTGTTGGCACTCGACGCCGACGTACAGGAACTCGGCGTCGAACAGGAAGCGGGCCTTGGTCGCGTACCCCGCCGGCGATTTCAGCACGGCGACGGTCGCGGCCTGCCAGCACACGTCGGTCAGTTTGCCGTCGAGGTGCGGCTTGGCGGCGGCCTGGTAAGCGACGGCCCGGGGGGCGTAGACCGTGCCCGGGCCGTCCTCGCCGAGCGTGCGGAGTTCTTCGATCAGCCGTCCGGTGCGCGGGTCGGTCTTGGGGTCGGCCGGGTTGTCGGCGATCAAGAACTTCAACGCCTTCGCCGCCTCGGCGTTCAGGCCGAGGCGGCGGCGCGTGGCGATCCACGGGAGTTGCACGCCCAGGTCGCGCACCGTCGCCGCGCCGAAGGCCGCCAGCGGGAGTTCGAGGTCGAGGGCCGCGCGGTCCCAACTTTGCGCCGCTTCCGGTCCGGTGAAGCGGAACTTGGCCCGCGGGTTGGTGGCCTCGGTGAAACTGGCCGGTTGGGTCGCTGAGTCCGCGCCGGGGACCGCTTCCCAAATCGCCTTCTGGAAGATCGGCTGCTGGCCGAGTTCGAGCCGCCGGCGGAGTTCGCCGCTGGTGTAGTAGCGCGTCAACCAGCGCATCGCGGGCACGGCTTCGACGTTCAGCGGATACGCCTCGCGGACGTGCGAGTAGACGGCCCCGGCGGCGGTCCACTGGCCGGCTGCCGTCAGCCGTTCGCCTTCGATCAGCGCGGCCCGCGGGTCGTTCAACTCGGCGAAAATGGCGAGCCGCCGCGCGGTCGAGAGTTCGACGTTCGTGGTCAAAGGCAGGGCGTCGAGTTCCCGGCGCAGGACGTGCGCTGTGGCCCGCTTCGTCAGAGCGTCCGGCGGGACGGCGTTACCCATTGCCTTGGTGCGCGACGGGCCGCCCTCCGCGAGTGCCGGCCCGGGGACGAGGTCCTTCGCTCGGGCGGGGTCGGCGAGGCGGTGGGCGATGAGCCGCAGGCCGACGACATCGGCCGTGGCGAAGTGCCCGGTCAGCGTCATCGTCGCTTCGGGAATCGCGTCCTTGAGTGCGATGCCGAACCGCGGCTCGACGGCGGTCAGGTCGTGCCGGACGGTCGCCGCGTCCGGCGCGACGGCAAGACCGAAGAGGGTGTGTGCGCTGTGCGGGGTGAGCTTCAAGACGTTGAGGTGTTCGGGGAACGCGGCCGGGTCCGCCGCGAGGGTGAACGCCGTCTTTGCGGCGAGCAGCACGGCCAGATCGGACGACGGGGCCTTCGGATCCACGGCGTCGGTCACGATCATTGCCGGGCGGTAGGTGCGGATGGCGAGGACCAGGCGGGCGAGCAACGCGGGGTCGGTGGCGTCGGCTAGGGTTTTGGGATCGCGGTCGGCCGTCGGCTCGACGAGGTAGTCCGGCCACACCTCGGCCGCTTCCACGTCGGCCGTGCGGCCGCCGGCGAGGCGGTACGCCGTCCGGACGCGCGGCTCGCGGCCCGGCCCGAGGACGACGGCCGCGGCGTGGTAGCCGTCCGCGGCGAGCTTCGCGGTCAAGCCGAGGGCGATCCGTTCGGGCCGGGCGTGGAGTTGGAGCACGGCCGCTTGCTGGCCGCCGCTGCGTTGCGTCTGCCAGGTCCGCCCGCCGTCGGTCGTGCTCAGGATGACGCCGAAGTCGCCGACCGCCCAGCCGGTTTTCGCGTCGAGCATCTGGACGCCGCGCAGGCCGGTCGTGACCGGCGTCGGGAAGCCTTCCCAGGTCGCGCCGAAGTCCGGCGAGTGCCAGACGACGCTGCCCGGCCGGCCGGCGCACCAGACTTCCGCCCCGGCCGCGGCCAGGGCCGTCGCGCGGAAGCCGGCCTTGGCCGCGGGGAACTCGACGACCTGGTGCGTGCCGTCTTCGCCCAGGCGGGCCATTGGCCCGGAGCGGTCGGCGAGTAGCGTGAACCCGTCGCGCCGCGCGAAGGCGGTGCCGCCGAAGGCCAGGGTTTGAAGGGCCGCCGGTCGCGCGATCGCGGTACCGCGGGCGACGGCCGGGGTCGCGTCGCCGACGAGGAGGGCTTGCTCCGGCGAGCGGGCGTCGAGGGCTTGCCAGCCGGACTCGGTGGCGCAACGCGGCCCGCGGAGCGGTTCCCAGGTGCGGCCGCCGTTGGCCGTGCGGAAGGCCCCCGTCGGGTGCAGGTCGGTCGAATCCCCCGCGGCGAACCCGTTTTTCTCGTCCAGGAATTGCACGGCGTTCAAGCCCGGGAGGCTTTGCGCGGTCACCTCCCTCCAGGTGCCGCCGCCGTCCGTCGTGCCGAGGACGACGCCCTGCGCGTTCGGGGAGTACGGGGCTTCGACGCGGCCGACCGCCCAGCCGACGTAGGGCGTCAGCATTTGCACGCGGCGCAGGGACGCCGTCGTGCCCGACGGCTGCCGCTCCCAGGTCTTCCCGGCGTCGATGGTGTGCAGGATCGCCCCTTCGTCGCCGACCGCCCAACCTTCGGCCTTGTCCACGAACTGCACGGCGTGCAGCGGGGCGTCGTCGGGGCGTGGGGCGGCGGCGCGCAGGTTCGGGCCGGCGACCGCCACGAAAAGTGCGACAATGATTGAAGCGGCGAGACGCATGAGGTTTCCTCCTGGGACCGGGCTGCACCGAGTGGCCGGCAGGATAAGGCATGTCGCCCCGGGTCCGCCAGTGGAGTTGCGCCCGCCCGGTCCGCCCCGGTTAGCGGGCTTGACAAGCCGCCCCGGTTCGCCGTACTGATGACAGCCTTGCCGAAGTCCCTAACGCCCCGGGACGGACCCCGCGGCAGCCGTGAAGGAGTTGCCCATGCCCGCCGACCGCTCCCCCGAAAAACCGGCCGCCGTGCCGCTGTGCGACATCGCCTTGCAGTACCGCAACCACCAGGACGAGATCGAGGCCGCGGTCCTGGGCGTGCTGCGGTCCGGCCAGGCGATCCTCGGCCCGGTCGTCGCCGCCTTCGAGCAGGAGGCGGCGGACTACTGCCACGCGACGCACGCCCTCGGCTGCGGCTCGGGCACCGACGCCCTGTTGCTCGCCCTGCACGCCCTGGACATCGGCCCGGGCGACGAGGTCATCCTGCCGCCGTTCACCTTCTTCGCCACCGTCGGCAGCGTCACCCGCGTCGGCGCGACCCCCGTGTTCGTGGACGTGGACCCGGACACGTACAATATCGACCCGGCCCTGATCGAGGCCAAGATCACCCCCCGGACGCGGGCCATCATGCCGGTCCACCTGTTCGGCCGGTGCGCGGAAATGGACGCCATCTGGGACATCGCCGACCGGCACGGCCTGTACGTCATCGAGGACGCTGCGCAGTCGTTCGGGTCGGACTACCGCGGTCGGCGGTGCGGCACGTTGGGCGTCATCAGCTGCTTCAGCTTCTACCCGAGTAAGAACCTCGGCACCCTCGGCGACGCCGGCATGGTGACGACGAACAATCCCGACCTGCACAAGAAAATGGCCGCGCTCCGCAACCACGGTTGCGACGTGAAGTACTACCACAAGTACGTCGGCTGGAACGCTCGCATCGACGCCGTTCACGCGGCGATTTTGAAGGTGAAGCTGCCGCACGTGGACGCATGGATCGAAGGTCGCCGCGCCGCCGCCGGCCGGTACGACGCCATGATCGCCGCCCAGGGTCTCGACGGCTTCTTCGAGCGACCAGTGTTGAACCCGTCGGGGTTGCACACGTTCAACCAGTACGTCGTCCGCGTCGCCAACGGCCAGCGGGACGCCCTGATGAAGCACCTGAAGGCCGAGAACGTCGGCTGCGAAGTGTACTACCCGTTGCCGCTGCACCAGCAGGAGTGCCTGACGCAACTCGGCCACCGCGCGGGGGACTTCCCGGTTAGTGAGGCGGCGGCGAAGAGCGTGCTGGCACTGCCGATCTTCCCGGAGATCACCGAGGCGCAACAGACCCGCGTCGTCGATGTCTGCCGGCAGTTCACCCGCCTGCAGACCCGCCAGGCCGCGTAGTTTTCCGCCACCGCCAGACCCCGACCGCCGTCAACCCGCACGCCGCCAATGTGAGGCTCAGCGGTTCGGGCACGTCGGGCGGGGATGTCACCCAACCGGTCGGCTTTTCGATGTGGCCGATCTCTTCCGTCCCGATGGACACGGACGTTCCGCCCGGCGAGATCAGCGTCACGACCGCCGGGCCGCCCGCGCCGGGCCACCCGTCGAAGTAGAAGGCGGACGCCGGTTGCGCAAATCCCGCCCACGCGGTCGCCACGCCGACGGCGTAGCGCAGAGAATTCCGACCCATCTCGATGCCCTCTCGCCGCAGTCCACGTCGGCCCGCCCGTCCCCCCGAACGAATTGGCCAACGCGAAAGCTGCAGTTGACGGCCGACACATGGCAATCGCGGCGGCGGCTGTCAAGGAATTTCCCGCCAGTTTGCGTCCGGAGTTTGCTGTGGGAATCTGTGCGGATTGTCGGGGCGGAATGTCGATGAGAGGCGGGAATCCGTCCGCTTCGTCTCAGGGTGACCGTCATGACACCACCGGGAGTGAGAGCCGCCCTCCTCGCGGCCGTGCTAGTGACCGCCGGCCCGCAACTTCGTGCGGAGGGGCCGTGGACGGCCACGCCCGGCGCGGGGGCGAACTGGACGCAGGCGACCGTGCCGCCGACCCCGCCCGCCCCACTTGCCCCGAGTGAAATGCTCCCGCCGCCGCGGTCGGTCGCGCCGGACGTGCCCGCACCGAAACCGGTCGCGCCGCCGGCCCCGACGGCAAAACCGCTGCCCAAAGTCGAACTGCCCGTGCCGCCTCCGGCGAGTGCCCCGGCCCCACTGCCGGTGCCGGTCTACCGGGTCGCGCCGGTCGCCGCCCCGGAATTGGAGCCGTGGCCCGGCATCGTGCCTGCGGTGGGCCAAAGTCGTGGGGGCGTCGTCGGCTCGCCGAACTTGACCCTGTCCCGCGACTACTCCGTCCTCGACCTGTTCGGCGTCGGCCTGTTCGGCGAGGACTCCCGCAC
>JAYTSV010000128.1:0-20213 GCA_043745465.1 Fimbriiglobus sp. | reverse complement strand
GCGACCGCGCCGAAGTTCCGCGTCGAGCAGTACAACCTCGCCAACGAGAAGGAGAAGGACCACGGCCCCTTCGAGATGCGCGCCCGCAAGGGCGGCGGTGACTTCGACGGCTACTACGCCGGTCAGGTATTGGCCGACCCCACGCGGATGCCGCCGGGCGACAAGCGCTACCGCGTGGTGATCGACGTGCCGGAGTCGGCCGGCGACACGATCGCGGCCGACTTCACGCTCAAGAAGTCCGACCCCGAACTCGACGCGACGCGGCCCGATTTCGCCGCGCTCGAACTCGCCGCCGGGACGCTCGACGAGGTGCGTGGAGCCGTCAAGGAGCCGGCGGTTTACGACAAGCTGCGCGGCGGCGAGCGCGACCCCAAGCGGGTGAAGCTGGCGTACCGCCTGGCCGACGCCGACAAGCTCGAACTGATCCCGGCGTGCGTCGATACGCGGGAGGTGACCTCGCGCAACCGCGGCCCGGTGCGCGACCTCTGGGACCGCCCGGCGTCGTTCACTTTCGGCGACCACACACTCGACCTCCTGGCGTTCAACCTCGGCTCGCGCCGCGTCGAGGTCGGCTGGCTACTGCTGGCGATCGTGACGCTCTTGGGCGTCGAGTGGACGACCCGCAAACTGCTCCGCATGGCATGACGTACCCCTGGAAGTGACGCCGCGATGACAGTGACCGACGCCCCAACCGTGCGCCCCGACGCGCGACTGACGCAACCGCTCGACCGGCTGGCGGCGATGCTACGCCGGTACGTCGCCGTCGAGTCCGCCCTCTACCTCGCGTTGCTAGTTTTGGGTTGGGTGATTCTCAGCGTGACGCTCGACTATGGGGTTTTTCAGGCCACGAACTTCGACTGGGTTCTGGAAGCCTCACGCACGTTTCGGGAGATGCCAAAGCTCGTCTTGAACGCGGTAATCCTGCTCGGACTATTCTTCGGCGTGTCAGCATGGTTGCGAAAACGGTTCACTTACCCCGAACTGGCGATGGTGCTCGAAAAGCGCTTCTCTGACTTGCTGGGAGAGCGGCTGATCACCGCTGTCGAACTCGCCGACCGCGTTCGTGCCGGCCGCAGCGGCTACTCGACTGATATGATCGACCGCACGGTCGAGGAGGCCAGCGAACGCGTCGGCCGCGTGCCCCTGGCGACGGTCTTCAACCGCCGCAGGTTGTACCGCAAGGCGTCGCTCGTCGCGGCCGGTTTAGCCCTGCTGCTCGTCTTCGCGCTGACGGTCGGGGCACTGAACGCCCGCGCCCCGACGGCGTCGGGGGCACTCCACGCGGCGCGGGACTTCGCCACGATTTGGGGCGAGCGCAACCTGCTGCTGCGTGACACGCCGTGGCCGCGCGCGGCGTACCTCGACGTGCTCGAACCGTCGGTCGCCGAGTTGCGGCTGGGCAAGGACGCCGGGGCTCCTCGCGTGCGGGTGCGGGCCGCCGAGTGGGTCGTCGCCGACGCCACGACGCGCGAGGGCTGGCGGCCGCTGCGCTGGGGCGACCTCACGCCGGAGTTCGTCGGCGTCGCCGTGCCGCAGTTCGTGGCGACAGTCGCGGACGACGACTTCTCGCCGGGCGACCTGGCCCGCGCTGCCGTCGCCGGGGTGGTGACGCTGCCGCTCGAACGCCCGGTGTCGGTCAAGACGAACGTGTTGAGCGGCATGTCCGTCGATCAGGTCGCGTCGGCCTACGGCAGCGACTCGGAGCAACTGGCCGGGGTGTTCGCCGCGCTGACGGCGATGGCGGGCGAGCCAAGCATGGGCCGCACCCTGCGGAAGCTCGACCCCCCCGACGCGGTCACGTTCCGCTACGCCGGCCTCACGAAACCCGGTGCGAAGTCGTCGCTCGGCACGCGCGGCGAGGTGCGGCTGACGCGCGACCCGTCGGGCGAGTTCAGCGCCGACGTGACGGGGCTGAAGGAGTCGGTGGCGTACACCGTGCGGGCCAAGGACTTCCGCACCGACCCGCGCGAAATCGTCCTGGTGCCGCCGCCGATGCTGACCCGCTTGAGCCGCGTCGAGTCGGTGCCGGCGTACCTGTACCACCCCGCGCCGGTGGACGCCAAAGGCGTGCGCGGCCGGCTGCTGCCGACGCAGTTGCAAGTCCTCGCCGAGAAGGAGTTCTCGCTGACCGGCGAACGGTCCGTGGCGACCGTGCCGGCCGGGACCGACCTCGTCGTCACCGGCGTCGCCGACAAGCCGCTCACGAAAGTGGTCGTCACGCTCAAGGGCAAAGTCCCCGGACTCGGCGACGGCCCGCTGACCGTTACGCCGGCCGGGGACACGTTCACGATCCGCCTCGCCGCCGTCGCGGCCAACGCCGACTTCGACATCGTCATGACCGACGAGGACGGCGTGCGGGCCAAGCGGTCGGTGCTGATCCAGGTGACCGACGACCAGCCGCCGCAGGTCGAACTCGCCGTCGATATTCTCCGCAAGGTCGGCAACGCCTACCTGTGTACCCCGCGGGCGCGAGTGCCGTTCGTCAAGGACTCGATCCTGCGCGACGACACCGGGCTGAGCCGCGTCGAGTTCCAGTTCACGGTGACGCGGCTCGAAGCCCAGGCCGTCGTCGCGCTGCAGTTGCAGGCGGTCGCCGGGGTCTTCGCGTCGGGGCCACTGCTGCCGAACTTCGGGGCGGTCGCGTCGCCGGCCGCGAGTGCGGTCCTCGCGGCGTCGCTGGGGCAGGGTGGGCAGCGGCAGTTCGCGGCGTTGAACGTGTCGCCGTTCGATCGGGCTTACGACGCCTTGCCGAAATCGACGGCCGAGGGTTTGGCCGCGAAGCTCGCCGTACCGCCGGGTAACCCGGAAGCGCCGGACGTGGTCAAGGAGGTCAAGTTCAACCTCGATTCGGACGTGTTCGACCTCGAAGTCGCCGACGCGGTCCTCGAAGCCCAGGGCCGGCGGATGCGCGTGCCCGACGCTTCCGGCGAGGTGCAGCCGCGCTACCGCCTCGAACTCAACGTGGTCGCCACGGACGCGAACGTGGTGTCCGGCCCGAAGACGGGGCAGAACCTCGAACCGCTGCGGTTCACGGTGGTCAGCGAGGCCGACCTGCTCGGCGAGATTACGAAGGACGAGGAGGCGAGTACGGCCCGGTTCGACGAAGCGTTGAAGAACCTGCGCACCGCTCAAGTTAAGCTCAACGCCGAGGCCGACCGCTTCATCGCGTCGAACATCCCGCCGGACATTTTGCGGGCCTCCGAGTACCGCGCCGCCGACATCGCTCAGCACGTCGCCAAGGGCCGCGACCTGGTGCAAGGCGTCGTCGGCGATTACGTCCGCCTCCGCCGCGAGGTCGAGACGAACCGCTGCAACGACGCCGTCCCGCGCCGCTACCAGAACGTCATCATCGGTCCGCTCGAATCGGTCCTGGCCGGTGAGCAGAAGGCGGCCGAGGATTCGATCAACGCCTTCCGCGAGCCGCTGAAGGAAGGTCAGCGGCCGCCGGACGCCGCCACCGCCGCCGCGAAATTGACCCTCGACGCGCTCATTCGCCGGCTCGAACAGGTCCGCCGCGAACTCGGCGACACGCTCAGCGAGGGCAAGTTGCGCGAGGACTTGCGGAAGATCATCGAGAACCAGGTCGTCGTCTCGAAGGCCATCGAGGGAATCAGCCGCAAGGGCCGAGAGCGACTCTTCGCCCCCGAGGTCCGGCCGGTCCCGTCCATCGTCCTGGCCGCCGGCGAGTCGCGGAAGATCACGCACGAGGTCGATTGGAAGCTGTTCGACAAGGGCGAGTTGAAGCTCCGCCTCGAAGTCACTGCCGGCAGCGAAGTCGTCGTGCCCGCGGAGGTGATCGCCAAGGACGACCGCAACGATTTCGACTACACGGTGACGGCCGGCAAGAAGCCAGGTGTCTACGCATTGAAGATCGTGCCGTCGGTCGGCCCGGCGCTCGAAATCGCCTTGACGGTGAAATAATTCGGGCCGGCGCGTTACGATCTCGTCTGCGGGTCGTTAGTATTGGTTAGGTCGAAGTTTCTCGGAGGGTGCGACATGGCCCGGTGGTCTCGGCGGATCGGTGCGGCCCTCGTCGGCGCGACGTTGATGGCGGTCGTCGCGCTGGCCCCCGCGCAGGCACCGAAGCCGGCCGACCCCGCGACCCCGGGCGACCTCCGCTCGCCCCAGGAGCAGAACGCCGACCTGTTCCGCAAGTTCCAACGGGAGCTGCTGTTCCTCGCCCAGAAGCTCGAGAAGAGCGACCGGCCGGAGGACAAGGAGCGGGCCAAGGTCATCGCGGCCGCGCTCGAACTGGCGAAGCAAGAGGGCGTCGATACGCAGTTCCAGAAGATGATCGCCGGGCTGGCCAAGGGCGGCACCAACCTCCAGCAACTCGACGGCATCGCCGGCCAAGACAAGCAACTCCAAAAAGCACTCCAAGACATCTTGACCGTGCTGATGACGGACGACTCGGCGACGCAGATCAAGACCGAGCGCGAGCGGATGGAAAAGCTCCTCGCCGAGACCCGCGAAATCCTCCGCCAGCAGAAGACCGTCCGGGGCATGACCGAGGCCAAGCGGGTCGATCCGGACCGCATCGCCAAGGACCAGAACGGCGTCACGGAGCGGACCAAGGACCTCGCCAAGAAAATGGGCGGCGAGCCGAAACCCGGCGCGGGCAAGGCCGGCCCCGAGGAGATCGCCAAGTCCGAGCCGAAGCCGACTTCGGACGCCAAGCCGGGCGAGCCGGCGGGGGCGGATAAGCCCGAGACGCCCGAATCGAAGAGCGACCCCAAGGCTGGGCCGAAAGACGCCGGCGGTGACGCCAAGCCGGCCGGCGACAAGGCCCCGCCGAAGTCCGACGCCGCCAAGCCGTCCGGCGGCGACAAGCCCGACGCGCCCAAGCCCGGCGAGGCGAAACCGGCCGGCGACAAGCCGCCCGCCGACGGTGCCCCGAAGGCCGACCCCAAAGATTCCAAGGGCGAGCCGAAGGGCGAGGGGCAGGGCAAAGCCGAGGCGAAGCCGAGCGACGGCAAGCCGGGCGGCGAGGGCAAGCCGATGCAGCCGAAGGCCGACGCGCAGGCGGCGCAGGCCCCGCCGGCCAGCCCCAAACCGGGCGGTGCCCCCAAGGACGGCGAGCCGGGCGGACCCCCGCCCCCCGGCGGGTCGCCCCCGCAAGCGACCCCGCCGGACGAGCCGGGCCGCAAGGAAGTGAAGAGCGCGATCCCGCACCAACAAGGCTCGCAGAAAGACCTCGAAGCCAAGAAGCGCGACCCGGCCGGCAAGAAGCAGGACCAGGCGATCGAAGCCCTCGCCAAGGCGGCCGAGGAGTTGGAGAAGCGCATCAAGCAACTCCGCGAGCAAGAACTGCTCGGCCTCCTCGCCAACCTCGAAGCCCGGTGCGGCAAGATGTTGACGATGCAGATCGAAGTCTACGAGGCGACCAAGGCCATCGACGGGGTTCTGGTCAAGAACAAGGGCGTGAAGTCGAACTCGGAAATCCAGAAGGCCCAGCAGCAGGCCGACAAGGAGACCGACATCGTCGCCTTGTCCGAGACGACGCTGAAACTCCTCGAAAGCGAAGGGTCGGCCGTGGCCTTCGCGCGGGTGCTCGAAGAGGTCCGCCAGGACATGATCTCGGTCCAGCGCCGCCTCAACGACACCTACGTCGGCCGGGACACGCAGGGCATCGAGGAGAACGTGATCGCCATGCTCAAGGAGATGATGCAAGCGCTGAAAAAGGCGCAGGAAGACGTCAAACAACAACAGGGCCAACCGCCGCCCCCCGGCGGTGCGCCGCCGAAGCAGGGGGACAAGAGCCTGATCGAACTCGTCTCCGAGTTGAAGCTGATCCGCTCGCTGCAAGTGCAGGTCAACGGCCGGACCAAGGGCAGCGCGGAGACGTACAAGGGCGAGCAGGCGTCGGACCCCATCGTGAGGGGCGAGTTGCAGCAGCTCTCGGAGCGCCAGGCCAAGTTGCAGGACATGGTGACCAAGATCGCGACGGGGAAGAACAAGTAATCCGTTGGGCCGGCGACGCCCGCTCGCTTAAACTGTGACGTACCGCCGGCCACCGCCCAGGGGGGATCGATTCATGTCTCTGCGCCGCACGCTGTTTGGAGCCATCGCCTCGGTCGCCTTCGGTGGCCCGGCCCTCGCCGAGTCGCCGCCGGCCGCCGCTCCGCCTGCCGCCAAGCCGGTTTATAGTTTCAGCCTGCTCAAGAGCCAGTCGGCCGAAGCGGTCAAGCCGCGCCTGGTCGCATGGCTGCAGGCGGTGAACAAGTTCGACGCCGGGCAGGTCGAGGCGGTCTGGACGCCGGGTCGCGGCACGGCCGACGCCGCGCTCGCCACCATCGCGCTCGGCCTTCCCGACGTGGCGGCATTACTCACCGACGCCCGCACGGCCGGGACTGTGCCGTCGGCCGACGTGCCGGCGCTGTTGAAGGACGCCAAGCTCGACCCGTTCGTCCGCTCGAACCTGGCCGCTGCTTACGCCAAGGCGCTGGCCGGCCGGCGGGTCTACGAGGAGTCGGTCGCCGCGGCCAAGATCGTCGCCCCGGAGCAACTGATCGACCCCGCGTCGTTCTTCTTTTACCGCGCCGTCGCCGAACACGCCCTGATCCAGCGCGAGGCCGCCGTCACGAGTATCGTGCGGCTCCTCGACGACGTGAGCGACGCCCCGGACCGGTACAAGGTCGTCGCCACGATGATGTTCTTCGACCTCCAGCAGTGGTCCAAGGACGACAAGGATTTGACCAACATCGGCCGGCTGATGGACAACAGCGGCCGCCGGCTCGACCTGGCCAAGGGCGGGCCGCAGACGCAGGAAATCCAGAAGAAGATCGTCTTCCGGCTCGACGAGAAGATCAAGGAACTCGAAGCCAAGGCGAAGTCGCAGGGCCAGGGCCAACCCGGCGATCAGCCGTGCCCCGGCGGCGGTGCCCCGGGCGACGGCAGCGGACCGCCGAACGCCCCGATGCAGGACAGCGTCGGCGGCAGCGACTCGGGCGCGGGCCAGGTCGATTTGAAGAAGCTGCGGAACTACGAGCAGGTCTGGGGCAAGTTGCCCGAGGTCGAGCGCAAGAAAGTGACGCAGGACTTCATCCGCGAGATGCCGGCGAAGTTTAAGCCGATGATCGAAGACTACTTCCGGTCGCTGAACCGCATCAACGGCTTCAAGCCGTAGCGGGGAAACCTCACCCCCCGGCCCCCTCTCCGACGCGGAGAGGGGGAGCAAGAGGGTTCCAATCAACGGCTATGACTCACTTGCTCCCCTCTCCGCGTCGGAGAGGGGCCAGGGGTGAGGTCTCTTCGCTCCCGCCCGCAGGTTCCCCCCGTGACCCGTTCCGCTCTGTTCCTCGCCGCCGCCCTCGCCGCGCTCTCGACCGCGCCGGCGGCCGATGTGACGACCCTCGCCGGTCGCAAGGTGACCGGCACGCTCGTTTCGATTGACGCTACTAATGTCACGATTCAGGAGCCGGGGGCGACGACCCCGACCCGGTTGGCGACGAAGGAACTCGCCACGGTCGAGGCCCGCAAACCGCCCGCGCCGCCGAAGGAACTGAAGTTCGACGAACTCGAACTGACCGACGGCAGCGTTCTCCGGCTGACGAAACTGCTCGTCCGCGGCAATAAAATCGAACCCGCGTTCCTGACGCACGCCGAACCGTTGACGGCCCCGAAGGTCGAACTGCCGTTGGCCGCGGCGTTCAGTTACCTGCGCAACGGCGACGACGCCAAAAGCCGCGACGACTGGAAGAAACTCCTCGCCGGCCGGGGCAAGCGCGACCTGTTCATCGTGCGCGGGGCCGACGGCCTGAACCCGCTCGCCGGCACCGTGATCGAGGGCACCGAGGCCGGCGACGCGCTGACTTTCGAGCGCGAAGACGGCCAGCGCGTGAACCTGAAACTCAGCCGCGCCTCGGGCGGCATCGCCTTCAACCAGCCGCCGCGCGACCAGGTGCCGCCCACGCTCTGCAAGGTCGGCGACGCCTTCGGCAACACCCTCGTCGCCACGCGCCTCGACCTCGCCGGCAGCACGCTCAAGGTGACGACGGTGGCCGGGGCGACGGTCACCTACGCCGAACTCGACGCCGTCGTGAGGCTCGACTTCCGCCAGGGCAACCTGACGTACCTCAGCGACCTCGACGCGGCAGCGGATTACGCCCCGGCCGAGAAGGACGGCCTGCTCGGCGAGCAGTTCGGCTACCAGCGCAAGCTCGCCCGCGACCGCTCCCTCGACGGCTCCGACGTGACCCTCGACGGCAAGAAGTTCGCCCGCGGCGTGTCGCTCCCGCCGGACTCCACGGCGACGTACAAACTCGACGGCGGCTACCGCGAGTTCAAGGCCGTCGTCGGCATTCAGGACGGGGCCAACCGCGAGAGTTGGAGCCTGCGGTTGCGCGTCGAGGTCGGCGGCCGCGCGGTCTTCGACGAGGTCGTCAAGAAGGCGACGAAGCCGCGCGAGATCGTCTTGAACGTCAAGGACGCGAAGGAACTGCGCGTCACCGTCGAGCGCGTCGGCCTGTTCGCCGGCGACCAGATCAACCTCGGCGACGCCCGGCTCCAAAAGTAACCCCGCCTGTGAATGGGACGAGAATGCCGCTCCGCCACCTCACGCCACCGTGCCTCTTCGCCGCGTTCGCCCTCGTGGCCGTGGGGACGATCGGCCTCCGCGCCGACGTGGACAAGGCCGTCACCGACGCCGAGGGCCAGCGGATCGCCGTGATCGACCGCGTCCGGCCGGCCGTCGTCGCCGTCTGCTTCTACGGCGGCGAAGCGTGCGGGTCGGGCGTCCTGATCGACGCCGAGGGCTACGCGCTGACCAACTTCCACGTCGTCCAGCCGACCGGCAGCGTGCTTCAGTGCGGCTTGCCGGACGGCCTGCTTTACGACGCTGTGGTCGTTGGCACGGACAAGGTCGGTGACGTGGCCCTCGTCAAGCTCTTGCCGCGCGTGCCGGGCAAGCCGTTCCCGTTCGTCCCGCTCGCCGACAGCGACCTGGTCCGCAGCGGCGAGTGGTCGCTGGCGATGGGCAACCCGTTCGGGCTGAGCCTCGACTTCACCCCGACGGTGACCTTCGGCCTCGTGAGCGGGGTCAACCGTTACCAGCCGCCGGAGGGCAAGGGCACGCTGGAGTACACCGACTGCATCCAGGTCGATACGTCGATCAACCCCGGCAACTCGGGCGGGCCGCTGTTCAACATGAAGGGCGAACTGATCGGCATCAACGGCCGCGGCTCGTTCGAGAAGCGCGGCCGCGTCAACTCGGGCGTCGGGTACGCCATCTCGATTAACCAGATCAAGAACTTCCTCGGCCACCTGTACGCCGGCCTCGACGCCGACCACGCCACGCTCGGCGCGAGTGTGGCGACCGAAACCGAGGACGGCGACCTGGGCCGCATGGTCGTTAAGCAGATTCTGGACGAGGCCGACGCCGCGCGGCGGGGGGTCAAGACAGGCGACCAACTCGTCAACTTCGCCGGCCGCGCGCTGACCAGCACGAACCAGTACAAGAACATCCTGGGCGTCTTCCCCAAGGAGTGGCGGCTGCCGCTGAGCTACCGCCGCGGTAACGACACCAAGGAAGTCCTCGTCCGGCTCATGGGCAACTCCGACGCCCCGGTCGATAAGCCGGTCGCCGAGAAACCGGCCCCCGGCCGGCCGGCCCCGAAGGGCGCGAACGGCCCCGCGCGGCCCGGCCTCGACAAGTCGCCGGCGAAGAAACTGTTCGTCGAGAAGAAGGGCTTCGCCAACTACTATTTCAACAAGCTCCGCCAGGACAAACTCCGCGCGGCCGTCGCCAAGGCGGGGGATTTCGCCCCGCTCGCCGGGCCGTGGACCCTCGACGGCACCATCGAATTGTCCGACCGCCGCGGCGACTTCAAGCTGACGCTGATCGACGGGGCCGACGGCCTGACCGAGGCCAAGATCGTCCGCAACGGCATCGAAGACCTCGTCAAGCCGTTGAAGTCGAACGCGCCGCTCGGCGAGTTGCAACTGCCGCAGGGCAGCGGCGGCATGTTGTCGGCGGTGTACTTGTACCGCAAGCTGCTGACCCAGTGGAACGACGGCTTCGAGATCGGTTTCGACCACGGCGGGCACGAGCCGTTCTACCCGCCGCCGGCCAACGGCAAGACGGCCGAACGGCTCAAGGATTTGCGCGTCGATTGCGAGGTCGTCCGCGCCAAGCACGGCCCGTTCGAGGCGAAGTTTTACTACGCCCTGACCGACCAATCGCTGCTCGGTTGCGAGGTGACGGTGTCGAAGGAAGAAGAGCCGTGCGAACTGTACTTCGCCGATTACAAGACGGTCGAGGGCCGGTCGCTGCCGCACCGCATCGAAGTCCGCACCGGCGACAAGCGGTACGCAGTGCTGACCGTCAAGTCCTACACGTTCGGCAAGAAGGCCTCCTAATGAACCGCATGCTGCTGACCGCGTTCGGCTTGGCCCTCGTGACTCTTCAAGTCGAGGCGTCCGACCCGTTCTCGAAGACGGCCGACGAGGTCAACACGCGGACCGTCAAGCTGTTCGGCTCCGGCGGTTTCCGCGGCGTCGCCAACTACGGCACCGGCGTGCTCGTCTCGCCGGACGGCCATATCCTGACGTTGGCCAGCCAGATGCTCGACACGTCCGAGTTGATCGTCCACCTCTACGACGGCCGACGGATGAAAGCGGTCGTCGTCGCCACGGAGCCGGAACTCGACGTGGCACTGCTCAAGATCAAGGTCGAGGGCAAGAAGCCCGACGAGCCGACGGGGCTGGACCTGCCGTACTTCGACGCGGCCGCTGCGGCGAAGCGGCCGCTCTCCACTCCCGGCGACTGGGTCCTGGCCCACGCCAACGAGTTCGAGATCGCCATGCGCGACGAGCCGGTGAGCGTCCAGCGCGGCGTGATTGCGTCGTACTCGAAGCTGTCCGGCCGCAAGGGGATTTTCGATTTCGGCTTCACCGGCAACGTCTACGTCGTGGACGCGATCACGAACAACCCCGGGGCCGGCGGCGGGGCACTGACCGACCGCCAGGGCCGCTTGCTCGGCCTGGTGGGCCGCGAGTTGCGCAACTCGCTGACCGAGACGTGGATCAACTACGCCGTGCCGATCGGCGCGACGGTCGAGGTCCGCGACGGCGACAAGGTGACCTCGGTGAGCATCCCCGAGTTCGTCGCGTCGGCGACGGCGGGCAAGTACAAGTCGCGGCCGCGGACGGTCGCCACCGCCGGGCCGGGCGGCTACCACGGCATCGTCTTCGTGCCGAACGTGCTGGAGCGGACCCCGCCCTACGTCGAAGAGTGCGAGCCGAACTCGCCGGCGGCGAAGGCGGGCTTGAAGCCGAACGACCTCGTCAGCTTCGTGGACGGCGAACCGGTCGGCAGCATCAAGGCCTTCACCGACGCCGTGCGGAAGACCCGGCCCGGCGCGACGATTCGCCTCGAAGTCCGCCGCGGCGACAGCCTGCAAACCGTCGAAGTCAAACTCGAAGACGCCCCCAAGCCCGCCGCCGTCCCGCCCAAGAAGTGACACTATGAACGCCCTCCGCACCCTGCTCGCGCTGACGGCCGCGCTCGCCATCCCGTCGTGGTCGCCAGCCCAGGACGTGAACGACGCCAGCGAAAAGGCGATGAAGGCGGCGATGTTGCGGGTCGCCCCGTTCGTCGCCAAGATCGAGACGGCCGGCGGCCAGGAGGTCGTCGGCGGGGGCGGTTCCCCCGGACCCGGCGGGCCGCAGGCGGGGGTTCGCAAGGGCGTCGGTCCGACCACGGGCCTGGTCGTCGCCCCCGACGGCTACGTCATCTCGAGTTCCTTCAACTTCGCCAACAAGCCGACCGACATCTTCATCAGCGTCCCCGGCAAGCCGCGACTCGTGGCCAAGGTGATCGCCACGGACCAGACGCGGATGTTGACGCTGCTCAAGGTCGATCTGAAAGACCTAGCGGTGCCGGTGGCGGTGCCGAAGTCGGAAATCCGCGTCGGACAGTGGTCGCTGGCATTGGGTCGCGCGCTCGACACCGACTTGAAGGACTTGCCGGCGCTGTCGGTGAGCGTCGGCATCGTCAGCGCCACGGGGCGCATCTACGGCAAGGCGATCCAATCCGACGCCAAAGTGTCGCCGGTCAACTACGGCGGGCCGCTCGCCGCCATCGACGGTCGAGTCTACGGCGTGCTCGTGCCGGCCAGCCCGCGCGGCGAGACGGAGACGGCCGGGGTCGAGTGGTACGACTCGGGCATTGGCTTCGCCGTCCCGCTCGAAGACGTTTACGCCGTGCTACCGAAGCTCATCGCCGGGCAGAACCTCAAGCGCGGGCTGATGGGCATCACGGCCAAAGTCCAGGAGGACGCGTACAACTCGCCCGCGCTGATCGGGGCCGTGTCGCGGGCGTCGGCGGCGGAGAAGGCCGGCATCCTCGCGGGCGACACGGTCACCATGATCGACGGCAAGCCGGTCGCCAACTTCTCGCAGGTGCAGCACGCCCTCGGCCCCAAGTACAGCGGCGACGTGCTGACGGTCACGGTTCTGCGGGCCGGCAAAGAGGTCGAGTTCAAGGGCGTGACGCTGACCGAAGCGGTCACGTCGTTCGCCGCGCCGTTCCTCGGCATTCTGCCGATGCGCGACGACCCCGACCCCGGGGTCGGGGTGCGGTACGTCTACCCGAAAAGCCCCGCCGACGCGGCCGGGTTGAAGCCGGGCGACCGCCTGATGACGCTGACCCCCGAAGGCGTGCCGGCGGACCAGGCCGCGCCGATCGCGGGGCGCGAAGCCCTGATCGGCATGATGAACGGCCTCGCCGCGGGCACCGAAGTCAAGTTCGCCGTGAAGCGGAAGGACGGCGGCAAGACGGAGACGGTGACGTTGAAACTCGGCACGCCGACCGACGACCTCGCCGCGAAGTTGCCGCTGCCGTCGTCCGCCGGCCGCGCCCTCGAAGCCCCCCGCGCGGAGAAGCCGAAGGGCAAGGCCGTTGGTCCCCTGAAGCCGGCGGACGAGGAGAAGCCGGCGGCGAAGGACGACAAGAAGAAGGACGAGCCGGAGACCGGCCTGCTCCAGCGCGGTAATCCCACGCTCGGCCGCGAGTACTGGGTCTACGTGCCGGCGAACTACTCGAAGGACGTGGCCCACGGCGTCATCGTCTGGCTGCACCGCGCCCGCCCGATCGCCAAGGAGGGCGACGACCTCGCCAAAATCTTCGGCCAGTTCTGCGCCGACCACCACTTCATCCTCGTCGGCCCGAAGTCGCGGAACGCCGAGGGCTGGGTGCCGAGCGAGACCGAGGAAGTCGTCGGCGACCTCCGCGCGGTCATGGGCGAGTACACGATCGACAAGCGGCGGGTCGTGGCGCACGGCATGGGCGTCGGCGGGCAGATGGCGTTCTACCTGGGGTTCAACGCCCGCGACCTGATCCGCGGCGTCGCCGTGACGGGGTCGGTGTTGGGCACGCAGCCGAAGGAGCCGGTGCCGGGCCAACCGCTCGCCTTCTTCATCGTCGGCGGCGAGCAAGACCCGCTCGTCAAGGAGATCGCCGAGGCCAAGCCGCGGCTGACCGAGAAGAAGTACCCCGTCGTCTACCGGCAACTCAAAGAGTTCGGCAAGGAATACCTCCTCGACACGACCCTCGAAGAGTTAAAGGCGTGGCTCGACTCGCTGGACAAGATTTAAGAGACCTCACCCCCGGCCCCTCTCCGACGCGGAGAGGGGAGCAAGCGGGTTGAAGCCGTTGGCCGCACGGGTTCGGTCTCCCTCTCTCCGTATTGGAGAGGGGGCCGGGGGGTGAGGTTTCGACACTACCGCAACTCGACGTTCCAGTAGGCGCTGTCGAGGAAGGACTGCCAGGAGCGGTACTTCTTCTGCGTCATCTTCAGGTTCAGGATCGGGCTGCGCTTCGGCTTCTCCGGCTTGCGTATCAGCGTCAGCGTCGATTGCTTCGGCGTGCGGCCGCCCTTGCGGACGTTGCAATCGACGCACGCGCACACGATGTTCTCCCACGTCGTCTGGCCGCCCTGGCTGCGCGGCGTGACGTGGTCCAGGCTCAACTCGGACAGCACGAACTTCTTGCCGCAGTACTGGCACTGGTTGTTGTCCCGGGCGAAGATATTCCGCCGGTTGAACTTCACCGTCTGCCGCGGCACCTTGTCGTAGGTCAGCAGGCGGATGACGCGCGGGGCCTGGATTTCCGTCGTCGGCGTGCGGACCCAGTCGTCCTCTTCCTGGCGGAAGTTCTTCGACCGGTACTCGCTGACTTCGGTCCAGGTGCTGAAGTCGTAGGTCATGTACTGCCCCTCTTCGAGGGTGACGACCTCGGCCAACTCCTTTGCCAGCAGGCAGAAGGCGCGGCGGACGCTGATGACGTGAACGGCCATGAACAGCTTGTTCAGGACGAGAACGCTGGCGTCGAGGGCCGTGTAGGCTCCGGCTGTCATGGCGATGGCGACCTTTCAAAGCGGGTAGCGGCGGACGGCGGTCGCGGCGACCGGATCCCCGAGACAAGAGGCGCGATGGTACGGGCGGGTTCGGTCACGCACATATCATACCCGGTCGCATTTGCCTGAAGCAAGCGCCCGCCGCCCGCTTTCGGCCCGACCTTCCTCGGACGGTCACGCGGATTTGCCGGCGGTGAGTCGCGTTTTCAACGCCCGCACGGCCGCGTCGAAGTGCCGCGGATTGCCGGTCACCGGGACCGTCACGACGCCGACGCGGACGCCCGACGGCGTCGTCAACTCGGAGTCCCTCGCCCGCCGGCCCGGATAAATCAGCCCGCACCGGCGGACGCCCAACGCCGCCGCGTAGGCGAGAACCTGGTGCAAGTCGTCGTCGGCCGGCCCGCCGCGGCTGAGGGTCTTCCACTTGGCGTCCCAGACGGCGACCGCGCCGCCGTCCGGTCCGCGGACGACGAAGTCCGGCCGCATCGTCCGCGCCTCGCCGTCGCCGTCGAGGACGATCCGCGCCTGCGGTTCGATGCGGTCGCCGGCGAGCCGCGCGGTCAACTCGTTCTCGAAAATCGCCGCGAGGTTGAACAGCCGCGTCGTGGTCGTGCCGCCCGAATGCAGCCCGGTGAGAACTGCCCGCGTCGTCTCGATGACCGGCAGGTAGTGCGCGGTCCGCGCGTCGAAGTGGAAGTCGTCCCAGCGGATCGCCGCCGGGTCCACGCGCGTCACGCCGGCAAGTGCGGACACGACTTGCGTCAACGATTCGCGTACCTCGTCAGGCAATTCGCAACCTAGCAGCGCGACGGCGGCGGCTTTCGGCACCTGGTTCAAGCCGTGGTCGAGCGTGAACTCGTCGGCGACGATCGGGAAGAGCCGCGAGGGGTTGTGCATCATCTGGGCGAAGTCGAGGCGGCCGCGCACCGTCGGCGAGTCGAGCGCCTGATCGGCGTACCCGCGCAGCAAGCCGACGGCGAGCAAGTCGCGGAACTCGCGGACGAAGCGGCGGGCCAGGGTCGCCGCGATCTCGTCGCCGTGGCCTTGGGAGAAGTCCTTGCCGGCGGCGGTGTCGAGGTACGTCAGCGGGTACTTCGGCCGGATCGTGAAGTGCGTCCCGGCGGCGACGAACGTGCCGACGTACCCGCCGGCCGCCACTTCGTAGCACCCCGGCCGCGCGTCCAGTGACAGCGCGACGACACTGGGGAAGTCACGCCGCAGGGCGACGGCACACGCCCGCGTCAGCCGGACGACTTTGCGGCGACGCTCCGTCAGGACGATTTGCCGAGTCACGGCTCGCCTAGCTTGTCGAGCAGGTCGTCGGGGTCGGGTTCCGGCTCCAGGCGCGGCGTCGGGGGGCGGCGTCGGGCGTCGGGGTTCCAGAGGCGGAACTCGCACAGGCGAGAGAGGGGGTTGATTTTCGGGATGACGGCCGTGTTCGTACCGTCCGGACCGACGCTGAACACGACGACCCCGCCGTCGTGAACGGCGTAGGAGAGCGGTTGCGCCTTGAACGGGTCGTTCGGGATCGCCAGCAGGATCGAGGAGGGAATCTCCGCCAGGGTCGCCGGCCAGCGGCCGTTGATTCGGCGGTAGCGTTCGCAGGCCAGGCCGACGTACGCGCACAAGAGTCGGGCCTTGCACCGGTCGTCGGCTTCGATGCACTTATTGACCGACGGCAAGAGTTGGCCGGCTTCGAGGCTCACTCCGGACTGGAGGCCTTTGCAGGCAGTCCGCCGCGCAGGGCCGTTGAGCTTGGCAGCTTCGAGGAACTCGTTCAGGATGCGAAGGCTGTCGGCCTGGTCCCGGACGATGTTTCTCGCCTTGTACCGCTGTTCCAGGCGGTCGGCGAACGTCGAAGTCGATTTGCCGATCGGGTTGTTCAGCACGTCGATCGGCAGGGCACCGGCGCGGACGTTGTCGTAGATGCGCATGATGCCGGCCCGTTCGCCGCGGAGGGCCGTGGTCATGCCGTCCACCGTCGCCGCGCGGGCGAGCGCGGCTTGGAAGTCGGCCAGGCCCTCGGTCGGCTCCGTCCAGGCGAGCGTCTGTTGTGCGCTGCCGACGGCGATGCCGCAGCTGGCCATGCGCACGAGTTGCGAGATCAGCGTCGGCTCTGTGGCGAGGGTCGCCTGGGTGAAATGAAGGCTCGCGTCGGCGGCCCGCAGGGCCTCGTCTCCGCGACCCAAGTAGGCCTCCACAGTGGCGTAATCCTTCAACAGCGTGGCGACCTCGCGCAGCTTTTGCAAGTCCGGCATCAGCGTACCGAAGGGGTTCGGTTCCGCGAAGTAGAACGGCAGCCCCCCGGTGGGGTGTCGCCGGGTCGCCATGGCCGTCCGGTACGCATCGCCCGAATCCGAATAGACCTCGTAGAGCGAGCAAAAGGCGTCGTCGTGGGGCAGCCGGTCCTCGTCCCACTCGATGTCGGCGATGTCTTTGGTTCTCGTGTTGATCGCGGTCTGGCGGGCCTGCCACGACGGTGGGCGGAGGGCAAGGGCACTCAACCCCACCATCCCGACGTTCTGAGCGTCGTCGGCCGGGATCGCGGCGTTGTGCGCCTTGACGACACCGATGACGTGCCAGTCCGGGTCGTCCGCGTCGAGTTGGGCGAGTGCTTCTTGGAGACGTCGCGCGTCGGTCTGCCGGGTGGCGTACCAGTTCCCGAAGGCAACGAGCAGCGCGGCTGCCCCTAGCGCCGCAAGCACGGCGAACACGGCGGCGAGGCGCTTCAACCAGCGTCGAGTCACGGCGCGTCTCCGGGGAGGGGCATCGGGTCGGGGGCCGGCGGCGCGGGCTGGCGGCGGTGGGGCACGTCGTAGAGGCGGATGCCGTAATCGCGTTGGTCTTGCGGCCGCGACTCGCTCAGGTCGCCGCCGTGATCGATGCCGTCGGGGCCGACGCTGTACACGACGATCCGGTCGGCGAGGCGCTTGTATTTGAGCGGCTTGCCGTCGCCGGGGTCGGTCGGCACGGCGGCCAGGATGTCCTTGGGGATGTCGGCGAGTGTCGCGGGCCAGTGGCCGAAGCGGCGACGGTGACGCTCGCAGGCGATGCCGGCGGCGACGGCCGCGAGTTCGCCCTGGCTACGGAGTGTCGATTCGCAGAAGTTCTTGACGTAGGGTATCAGAATGCGGGTAAGCATTTTGCGGGGGTCCAGGGGCACCGATGGAAGCGCCTGGAGGGCGGCGAGGCGTGCGTAAGGTGGCAACTCGGCCACGGCGATGTACCGCGTAAGCAACTGAAGGCCGAATGCCTGGTCGCTTCCCAGGTGCGTCTGGATCAGCAGCGACTGCAGCCTGGCTTCGATGAAATGGTAGCCTTTCGCGGTCACGTCGTCCGAAGCCGCCCCGCTGTCGATGAATGCGCAAATCCGCTCGAAACACGCCCGTTCGCCACGCATTCCAACGAGGAATTTGGGGACCTCAGACTCACGCACCAGTTCCGCTTGCAACTCGGCCAGCCCGGCCCCCGGCTCGCCCAGATTCAGCACACCTTCAATTGCCCGGACCGCAGCCACGCCGGCCCCCACGCGGGCTCGTTGGCCGATACACGACGGGTCGTCCCCCAGCGCGCGTGCGGTGGCGAGCGCGGCCCGTACCGATCTGACTGCCTTGTCGTACTTTCCGTCCTCCGCAAGCAGAACTGCGTCGGCCCGTAAAATCCTCTGCATCAAACCGAGGTCGGACTCACGGCCCATTTCTCGATTCAGTGGGTTCGCCGGCATGACGATCACGTTGCCGCCGGCGTCGGGCAGGTCGGCCAGTCCACGCGCCAGGTCAATCGTTGGCTCCATTCCCCGGAAGACTACTACAAACCTTGCCTTGGTCGCGGTGTCGAGGAGGACGTTCGGCTCGGCGGCGGGCCAAACGGGGAAATTCTTTGATCGCTCCTTGGAGTTCGGTGGCAGTAAGTCGTTCGCGGCCGTGGCCAGGACGAAGGGGTTGCGGTCGTCCGGCGGCAGCTTGGCGTTGGTTGCTCGCACAATGTCGTCGAGCCGCCATCCAGGGTCATTACGGTCGAGTTGAGCTAAGACCGCGTCGAGTTCACGTCGGCCCTGCGCCCGCACAACGACGTGGTAAATGAGCGGAGTTGTCAGCACGACTACGAGTAGCGCTAGGGTCGCGCGGCCCAGCCACTTCCAGGTGAAGAATCGTCGCATGTCTACTCCGGGTGGGTGGCTTCGCGGGGGCCGGTGAGGAGTCGCGTCGGGGCCAGGGCGTCGAGGCGGTCGGCGCGGCCGGGCAGGGCGGCGGCGAGGATCGGTCGGACTTGATGATCCCAGATGCTCCGCAGCGTGGCGCGGGAGATTCCCTCGACCATGAAGAAACTGTGGCCGACGAGGCGGTCGGGGCCGGCGTCCCGGGCCAGCTTGCGGTTCAGGTCGTCGAACCAGGCCACCAGCTTCGGGCCGAAGGTGTCGTCGTCCTCGGCCGGCGGGTGGGCGTCGAGCCAGCGGGCCAGGACGGCGGCGTCGGGCGGCATCTCGACGAACGAGAAGCGCCGCCGCAGGGCCTGGTCGAGCGTGCCGACGCTGTGGTCCGCGGGGTTCATCGTGCCCAGGATGTAGAGGTTGGCCGGGAGGCGGAACGGCTTTTGCGAGTACGGCAACGTCACCTCCTGGTCGCGGTATTCGAGCAGGAACAGCAACTCGCCGAAGACGCGCGGCAGGTTGCCGCGGTTGATCTCGTCCACGATCAAGACGTGCGGCAGCGACGGGGCTTTCAGGGCTTGCTCGACGAACGTCGGGAGCAGACCCGGCTCGACGGCGTAGGTCGTCTCGCCGCCGTCGGCCGAGCGCGGGCGGATGCCCTCGACGAACTCTTCGTAGGCGTACCCGGGGTGGAACTGCACGAGCCGCACGCGGCCGGGAGCGTCGCCGGTGAGCAGCCGCGCGAGTTGCCGGGCGACGTGCGTCTTACCGGTCCCGGGCACGCCTTGCAGGACGAGTTGCTTCTTGAGGTGCAACAGGTCGAGCGAGCGCTGCAGCCAGACTTCGCTCAAGAAGGTCGCGCGGCCGAACGCCGCCGCGTCGAACCCCGATCGCTGGTCGCCGCCGGCGCGGCGGTCCAGGGCCGGCAGAGGGTCGTCGTCGAGCGCGGCGATCATCAACGGCAGCAGGCGGTCGAAGGTGAGCAGGATTTCGCCGACGAGTTCGCCCGTGCGGAGTTGCGGGGCGTCGGCGGGGAGGCGGCGGGCGGCGAGGAGGTCCTTGCCCGTGGCCCAGGCGCGGAAGTCCTCGACGCTGCGGGGCACGCCGGGTTCGCCGGAGCCGAAGTGCAGGCCGTCGGCGGCCGGCCCGCGCGGCAGACTTCGCCACAGTTTTTCGCCGTGGTCTTGCACCGCCTTGCGGAAGCGCTTGCCGGCGTGCCGGGCGGTCGGACCGAGGCGGAAGCCGAAGTGCAGGCCGTCGGCGTCGAGCTTGGCGAAGAGTTGCGCGTCGAGCCGCTTCGGGCCGGCGGCGCGGCGGTAGAAGACGACGCCCATTTCCGGCAGGTACGTCTCGCCCCGGCCGAAGTCGTTCTTGCAGATGCTCGTCAGCGCCTTGCCCGGCCGTGCGGCCGTCTCCAACTCCCACGCGAAGCCGGCGTTGACGACCGGGTCGATGTACTGCGCCGCGAGCGCCCGGCAGAGTTCGACCATCGGCTCGCGGACGGCGTAGGCGTACCGCTCGCGGTGGGCGGCCATCCACTCGGGGGCATTGTTCGCCGGCAGTTCGGCCAGGAAGCGGAAGGTGTCCGCGCTGAAGCCGCCGAACTCCCCGTCCGGCGTGCGCGGCCCCGGGGGCGCGGCGTCGTCCGGCGGGGCGAACTCGTCGGCGCACGCGGTCAGGAACGCGACGACTTCGGCCGAGTGCAACCG
>JAYTSV010000127.1:0-5306 GCA_043745465.1 Fimbriiglobus sp. | reverse complement strand
GGGGGGTGCGGCGGCTCGGGGGGCGCTTGGGCCTCGGTCGCGGCGACGATCCCAACGACGACGCCGTAGACCCTCGTCGCCGAGTCGGAGCTGAAGCGGATGACGAGACGGTGCGTCAAGCCGAGCTTAACTTCGGCGGCGAAGGTGGCGCGGGAAATGTGGCAATCCGGCCGGTCGGCAAGATTCGCTTGACAGCCGGAACCGTCAGTGTGCGAGTACGACGTAGTGAACGAAAGTACGGCCCGGCGGGTGCTTGCTACACCCGCCGGGCCTGGATGCCGCCGAGTGTACTCCCGGTCGGGATCGCGATCGTATTGTATTGTACCGCCCGCGTCCCCGCGTACAATCGCGCGCGACGCCCGTCAAACCCGCTCGGCCTGTGGAGTTTCCGCGTGCCGCCCGCCTAGTGGGTCACTTGTCACGGCCTTGGCCATAATCCTTCCACCGCCGCCGGACCGGCCGCCGCGTCTCCGCCCCCGACCCGCCCACCGCGTGCCGACGCGCTCGCGCTCTGGCCCGCCGGGCCGCCCGCTTTCCGCCCCAGGCGAACGGCGTGGGGTCCGCGTTCCAGTGCCTCGCGGCCGCCTCGAACCACCCGGTGACCTCGCCCGGCGTCGCCGGGTGCTGGCCGTCTAAAGCGCGGCGCTTTAGCACCCACTGGATGCTCTCCGCCATGTTCAGCCACGACCCGCCTAACGGCGTGTACAAGGGCATCACCCCGTGGGCGAACAGCCACAGCACGAACTCCGGCGTCCGGTGGCCGGCCAAGTTGTCCAGCACCAGCAACATGCGTAGGGGCGGCGGGTCGGCCGGCAGCGTGATCGGCCACGTCAGTCCCGCCTGCCAGCGCCCCCAGGACGCCCGGCTCGACTCGCCCGGTGGGACCGGGTCGGGCACCGGCAGCCCGGCGCGTATCTCGGTCAGGCCGCGCTTCAGCCAGGCGTGTAGCACCGCGTTGGTCGCCGAGGTCGCCCCCTCGACCTCCACGCGGCCGGTCGCCGGGTGGAACAGCGTGAGCACCTTGGCCGTCCCGTTGCGGACGTACTCGTGCGGCTGCCGCGCCGGATCCCCTCCGGCCGCCACGACGCCCCCGGCTGGGGCACGGTCTGGAACGGCCCGGCCTCATCGCAGCACCAGACCGGCACGTCCCCCGCCGCCCCGCCCAGCGCGTACGCGTCCTCGATCAGCTTTTTTGGGCGCGGCGTCCGGGTCGGTGACGACCACCGTCCCGGCCTTCCGCCGCCGCGCGGCCTGACCCGTGGGGCACCAGGTGCGGGTGCGCTGGTAGGTGCGCCCGGCCTCGCGCAGCGTCCGCCAGATGGTGTAGGTCGAGACCTTCGGCAGCCCGTCGGCCGCCCCGCGCAGGGCCTTCCGCAGCGTGTTCAGCGACCACGTCGCGGTCCCGTCGGCCTCGGGCGTCGGCACGCGGTCGGCCTCGCGGAGGATGCGGCCCCGCTCGGCGTCGCCGTAGGCCGGTGCCCGGCCGCCGCCGTGCCGCGGCTCGACGGCGGCGACGCCCTCGCGGTTGAACCGGGCGACGAGTTGGGAGACGGCGTCGCCGCTCCTGCGTCCCGCGGCCGAAGCGGCCTGCTGGTAGTCCGACCCGCCGGCGACGGCGAGCAGGGCGACGGCGTGGGCGACCTGGGCGGCGGGGGCGGCGGCCGACCGGCTCAGGCGGAGTAGTTCGGCCCGCTCGGGGCCGGTGAGGGGGCGGAGCGGATCCTTCCGGCGGCGAGACATGGCGGCTCCTGAGCGCATTGAGGTTCCCCCAGCATAGCCGGACCGGCAGTTATGGCCAAGGCCGTGACAAGCGACCCACTAGGTTCCCGGCCCCGGCGGCAGCACCGCCGAGGTACGCGATCGTCGCCCCCGCGGTGACTAGCACCCCGGTCACGTTCCCGACCGCCCCAGTGCCGGCGGCGTTCGTGCCGATATAGTTACCGGCTAACACGTTCCCCGAGGTGCCGGGGTCGGTCAGCAGCACTCAGTTGCCGGCGTTGCCGGAGATTAGGTTGCGGGCGCCCGTCGTGGTGCCGCCGATCAGGTTGTCGTGGGCCCCGGTGTCGAGCTGGACGCCGAACAGGGTGTTGGCGACGGCGACCGTCCCGGTCACGTCCGTGCCGATGTAGTTTCCGGATACCGTGTTGCCGGTCGTCGTCGGGTAGTACAACCGTATCCCGGCGTCGTTGCCGGAGATGAGGTTCCGGTCGGACGCTGTCGTACCGCCGATGACGCTCCCCTGCACGTCGCCGAAGAACACGCCCACACCGTTGCCCGCCGCGGTGGTGCCGTCCGGCAGAACGCCGAGGTAGTTGCCGACGATCGTCACACTACTGCTTAAATCCACATAAAACGCGGCGATGTCGAAGCGGTTGATAGCGAACCCGCGGACGGTGACGCCCGACCCCCGGATGTGGAAACCGCTCGCCCCGCCGCCCGCAGCGGACGCCACCGTCCCGTCTAGCTCGATGAGCGGGGTGCCGGCGTACCCCAGCTGGCTGGTGGCGTCGCTGGCCAGGTTGGGGAGCGACACCGCCGGCTGCAGAGTGTGGACGCCGGCACCAGGAATGTTGAACAGGATGGAGTCCGCCCCTGCGGTGGCGTTGGCGTCCAGGATGGCTTGGCGGAGCGAACCCAGCCCGTTGGTGCCGACGGTGGTGACCGTGAATACGGCGGAGACCGCACGGTCCTCCAACTGTTCGAGCCGGAGTTTGGCGGTCAGAAGCCAATCGATGTTCGGCCACGACACCCACTTGCGCTGCGTCACCCGACGGCGACCGCGGCCGATGGTGCGCGAGGTCCACGAGTACCGGACGAGCACGCGGGAGAGCCAGGCGATGACCATGATCGATCCTGAAAAAGAACCCAGTCGTCAGATTAATTCGTGCCGGCTAATAAAAAAGGCCGGTTGAGCCTTCAGACAAAGATAAAAATATTAATGATAATGTGAGGCCATGACAGACGATTTCGAGGGCTGCAATCCTTTGTAATGATGAGAAATGACGCAATCTTTCCGAAATTTGATGAAATGGGACAAACAGTCAAATTTATTTACGAGCGGTCAAAAACTCGTCTTGAGTTCATCCCGGGCGTGAATTAACGTGGCATTTTGGGAGGTGTTGCCGACGTGATGTGATACGGTCCGAGGTGTGAACCGCCGGGCAGTTTTGCTGTGACGTTCGGGCTCACCCCAGGGGGAACGGCACCCGGATGACCTGCTGGCTTCGGCTCCGCCGCAGGCGAATTCTTGGCGAGCGGCCCACGGGAGTGGGCTGTTCCAACACGGAAAGCGCATAACTTGTGCCGACGAGTGCGGAAACTCCCTGCCGGTTGTCGTCCCCATTCCGGGTTGGAACAGCCCACTCCCGTGGGCCGCTCGCCTTGAGTCGTCTTCGGCGGGGCCGAAGACGACAGGTCAGACGACGGCGAGGGGTGGGAAGCCGGAGCCGAGGACGGCTTTGGCGTCGAGGCCGAGCCAGGTGTCGAGCAGGGCGGCGTAGACGTGGCGGAAGTCGGTCGTGTGGATCAGGTTGCCCTCGTCGAGTTTTTCGAGGCTCGGGTGCGTGCCGTGCAGGCCGGCTTTCACCTTGCCGCCGACGAGGAGCATCGGTGCCCCGCTGCCGTGGTCGGTGCCGCCGCTGCCGTTCTCCTTGGCCCGCCGGCCGAACTCCGAGAAGGTCATCAAACACACGCGGTCGCCGTGGCCGCGCGCGGCGACATCTTGCGTGAAGGCGGTGACCGCGGCCGACAGGTCGCCGAGCAGGTTGGCGTGCGCGCCGCTGGCGTTGCCCTGGCCGGCGTGGGTGTCGTAGTTGTCGTGGCTGACGTACAGGACGCGCGCCCCGACGCCGGCGTCGATGAGTTGGGCCGCGAGCTTGAGGCGGGTCGCCAGGCCGGTCGCCGGGTACGGCACCTTCGACTCGTTCCCCTTGGCCAGCGCCTGCAAGCGGTCGCTGCCGGCGTAGGTCGTCGTCGCGGTCCGGCGGACGAAGTCGAGCAGGTCCCCCGGCGGCGACTGCGTCGGGGCCGCGCCACCACTGATGACCGCTTTCTGCGTCGCGCGTTCGGCGGCGTTGGTCGCGCTCACTTTGAGCTGGTAGTCCGCCAGCGACGCGATCGACGGCACGCGGTTGGTCGCCCCCGCGAGGGCCAGGGGACTCGGCTCCTTGCCGTCGCTCAGGTGGAAGCTGCCGAGCGGCCGTTGCTTCAAGCCGCGGCCCAGCCAGCCCTCAGTCAGCGTGGCCGCGGTCGAGGCGGCGTGCCAGATGTCCATGCTGCGGAAGTGCGACTGGTCGGGGTTCGGGTAGCCGACCCCGTGGACGACCGCGACCTTGCCGTCGGCGTACAACCCCGCCAGGCCGGTCATCGCCGGGTGCAGGGCGAAGTCGTCGGTCAGCTTCAAGGCGTCGGCCGGCTTGATGCCGATCTTCGGGCGGTGCTTCAGGTACAGCGGGTCGCGGCGCGGGATGACGGTGTTCAGGCCGTCGTTGCCGCCGGTGAGTTGCACGACGACGAGGACCGTGTCCCGGCCGCCGGGCTTGTCCGACGGACTCGCGGCGAGAGCGGAGCGGCCGAGGAAGCCGGGGACGGTCGCGCCGAAGCTCAGCAGCGTCGAGGCGTGCAGGAAGTCGCGTCGGGTCGTCATGTGGGGCCTCACGCCAGTTGGAATTCGGGCAAAGCGAGGACGAGGTGGGTCACGCTGCGGAGGCGGTGCGCCGCCGCGTCGTCGGCCGTCCAGGTGACCGGCCGGCGGGCCTTCGGCGCGGCGTCGAGGTAGTCGATCAGCCCGCGGCGGGTCGCGGCCGGCACGTCGTGCTGCAGGAAGACTTCGAGCAAGCGATCGAC
Source organism: Fimbriiglobus sp. (assembly GCA_043745465.1). GTDB lineage: Bacteria > Planctomycetota > Planctomycetia > Gemmatales > Gemmataceae > Fimbriiglobus. The sequence goes on along the minus strand of JAYTSV010000127.1, from coordinate 461 downwards.
GATCTCGGGGTTGGCGGTCGCGCCGCGGAGCAGGTCGGATTCGCCTTCGGTCAGGGCGAGGGCGAGGTTCTGCCGGCCGAGGAGCGTCTGGGCGTTGAGCCAGGCCGGGCCGCCGTCCCAGCCCTTGACCGACGGCGGTGCGAACAGTTGCTGGCCCAGGTTCTCCAACTGTTGTGCGAGCCGCAGCGGGCCGACGTTGGCCCCGAGGCCGCGGACGATGCCGACGGCGAACTCGACGGGGGCCTTCACCTTGGCCCGGTGGTTCGCGGCGGCGAAGAAGAACTCGGAGCGCAGGATCGTCTCGACCAGCTTCGCGGTGTCGAAGCCGGACTCGCGGTAGCGCTCGGCCAGCGGATCGACGAGGGCCGGCGGTGTCGGTGTGGTGTCACAGACGAATTCGCGGAGCAACTTCGCCACGATAAAACGCGGGCAGGCGGGGTGGTCGAGGCAGAGCTTGACGA
>JAYTSV010000126.1:0-20637 GCA_043745465.1 Fimbriiglobus sp. | reverse complement strand
AAGCTGGCGCACCGGCTGGGCGTCAACAAGGACACCGCCGCCGCCAAGCTCAACGAGCTGCGGGACGCGGGGTTCCTCGCCCTCGTCCGCCGCGGCACTGCGGGCACCAGCGCGACCGTCTACCGGGTCCGGCCCGCCCCCCGCGGGGGGCCCGACCGTCCGGCCACCCCGGACGCCACCGTCCGGTCTCCTCGGACGTGAACATGTCTTCTCTTCGAGAAGACACACACGCCGGGCACCCGCGGGTGCGGGTGCCCGGCGGGAGGCGGTCGCGAACCGGAGGCGGGCCGGCCGAGACGCGATCACCCGTCAACAGCGAGACGGGCCAGATCGTCGTCCCTAAGTCGCGAACCGGAGGCGGGCCGGCCGAGACGCGATCACCGGGGGCCTCCCGATTGGCCGGACAGGATCGTGCTGGGGTTCCGCGGTCCCACAGCCGTGATAACATCCACTGAACTAACCAGGAGACGAGCGACATGGGGACGATCATCCGCCGCACCGAGCGCCGCCCGGTGCCGACCTCGGCCGAGAGGGTGAGTAAGGGGGCCCGCCCAATCGCCCGCTGGCGCAGCCGCGGCAAGCTCCGCGCGGCACCGATCGAGACCGGGGCCGACGGGGCCGAGTACGTGACGGTCGAGAACGCCGTCTACTCCGCCCGGTACCGCGACCACTCCGGCCGCCTCGTGGAGCGCTCGACGGGCTGCCGCGACGAGACCGCCGCCCGCCAGAAGTTGGCCGGCTGGGAGCGCGAGGCCGAGCAGGTCCGCGCCGGGGTCCTCAACGCCGCGGACGTCGAGGTCGCGCGGGCGGCGGCGGGCGCGATCGGCCAACACGTCGAAGCCTACGGCCAGTCGCTGGCCGCCGCGGCCGTGACGGGGGCCTACCGCGCCAACGCCCTGCGGGCCGTCCGCAGGCTCGTCGCCGAGTCGGGCGTCGGGGCCGTCCGCGACCTGCGTCGGGACCGGCTCGAGCGCTGGCTCGGCGACGCCGTCGCGGCCGGCATGGGGGCGCGCACGCGGAACTACTACCGGGGCGCGGTCGTCCGCTTCGCCAACTGGCTGCGTGACTCCGGCCGGCTGGCCGCGCACGACCTGCACCGGCTACCCAAGGCCGACGAGCACGCCGACCCCAAGCGGAAGCGGCGGGCCATGACCGAGGCCGAGTTCGGCCGGCTACTCTCGGCCGCCGCCCGCCGCCCGCTCGACGACGCCCACACCGTGCGGCGGGGCACCAACAAGGGGCGCGGACTGGCCAACGTGACCGACGCCGAGACGCAGCGCCTGGCGGCCGTCGGCCGCGAGCGCGTCCTGATCTACCGCACGTTCGTGACGACGGGCCTGCGCCTCAACGAACTGCGGACGCTGGCGGTCGCCCAACTCGACCTGACGCCGGGCCGCGAGTCGTTGCAACTCGATTGCGCGGACGAGAAGAGCCGCGCCGGCTCGACGGTGCCTCTGCGAGGCGACCTCGCGGATGACCTCCGGGAGTGGATCGCCGACAACGGGTTGACCGCCGCCGACCTGCTGTTCACCGTGCCCGCGGGGCTGCGCCGCATCCTCGACCTGGACCTGAAGGCCGCCGGCATCGCCAAGCGCGACGAGCGGGGCCGGACGATCGACGTGCACGCTTTGCGGACGACGTTCGGCACCTGGCTGAGCATGGCCGAGGTGTCGCCGCGGACGGCGCAGGCCGCCATGCGGCACGGCGACATCTCGCTGACGATGGGGACGTACACCGACCCGAAGTTGCTCGACGTGCGGCGGGCCGTCGAGCAACTGCCCGGCCACGCCGCCGTGAAACCGCCCACGAAACCTTCACGACCCAGTGACGCTTTGGGGCATTATGGGTCACTTGCTGGCACGAAAGGGCGAGAATCCCCGATCGGCCTGCCGGCCGCGGCGGGCGTCGGAAACACTGCAAATAGCAATGTAAAAGCCCCGGTGACATCTGCTGACATCGCCGGGGCGAAGTCGGGGTGGCCGGATTTGAACCGACGACCTCTTGCTCCCAAGGCAAGCGCTCTACCAAACTGAGCTACACCCCGTTCGCCGTCATCATAGGCGTGAATCCGAGCGGGGGAAGGCCGGCGGGGTTCTGCTCGACGGCGGGGGGGCGGGGTGGTAGCTTAGCCGGCGTGCGCTCGGCGCGAACTTTCCTTCTCGGAGAGGCTGGCGATGACGATCGCGTTCTCGTGCCCGTCGTGCGACCGCACGTACACGCTCGGCGATCAGTTCGCCGGGAAAGGTGACGGCGTGCAAAGGATGTAGCACCCGGATGATCGTGCCGGACGCCGAGGGCGAGCCGGACCCGCCGCCCCGGCCGAAGGCGCGCGTCGTCGCCGTGTCGCCGCCGGCCTCCCCGCCGCCGCGGAAGCCGAGCCGCCGGGACGAGGAGTCGGACGAGTTCGAGGTCGTCGAGGAACCGCCGGCGCGGTCCCGCGACGCCTTCGCCGAGGACGCGGCCCGGGACGCCAAGAAGGCGGCCCGGAAGCAGCGCCGCCGGGAGCGCGACGCGATGGTGCGCGAAGAGCACGGCAACAGCCTAGCGGTCAGCCGCACGATCGTGCGCGGGCTGTGCACGATGGCCTTCTCGGCGGTCTGGTTCGTCGGCGGGCTGATGTTCGGCATCTTATTCTACTTCCCGCCGATCCTGTTCTGCATCGGCCTCGGCATCCTCATCATGGGGCTGATGGGCCGCGAAGACTGACGCCGCCGCAGGACCGATGTCATGACCCTGACGATCGAACTCGCCGACCCCGCCGCCACGGACGCGCTCGGCTTCGCCCTCGGCGAGCGGCTGTTCCCGGGGGCCGTCGTCGCGCTCAACGGCCAACTCGGGGCGGGCAAAACGCACCTCGTCAGGGCCATCGCGGCGGGGATGCGGGTGCGGAACCTGGCGGCCGTGAACAGCCCGACGTTCGTGCTCATCCAGGAGTACGCCGCGCGACTGCCGATCGCGCACTTCGACACCTACCGCCTCGGGTCGGAACGCGAGTTCGCCGAACTCGGCGTGGACGAGTACTTCGCGGCCGGGGGGGTCTGCTTGATCGAGTGGGCGGACAAGGTCGTCGGGGTGCTGCCGGCGGACCGGCTCACGATCGCGCTGACCGTGACCGGGCCGGAGAGTCGGTCGGCGCACCTCGTGGCCGGGGGGCCGAGGCACGCGACTTTGATGGCGGGACTTCTCAGGGGGGGGGCGGCCGGCGATTCCGTCAATCGCTAAAGACGGGGTGGAAGTCGGCGACGCCGATGCGCAGGGCGAGTTGCTCGAACTCTTCGCCGTGGTCGTCCGAACTGTGGTGCAGGTGTTCGGCCTCGCTCAGGAAGCGGAGCTTGCCCTTCCGGCCGACGCCGTGGTCGCGCAGGATGCGGCGGAACGGCCGCAGGTCGGGGGCGTACACGGTCAGTTGCTTGTGCTCGTCGAACTGGACTTCGAGCGGACGGCGAGCGCTCATGACCGCGACGCCGGTGCAGCCGTCGTTCAGCAGCAGTTCCTCGAACTCGCAAAAGTGGCTGGCCAGAACCGGGGCGTCGATGTGGTTGCGGCGGAAGTCCGAGTGCCGGTCGGTCCGCTCGCCGTGACTGCTCTCTAAAACGACGTGCAGAGTGTCGCCGAGCGGCTTGAGCAGGTCGAGGAAAACGTCGAACAGGGCTTCGGACGTGACGGCCGCGGTCAGCACCGGCAGGCGCAGGCCGCCCTCGCGGAAGACTTCGGTGCGGTAGCCCTGGCGCGGCCGGACGGGGATGTCCAGGGCGGGCCGGACGGCGTCGGTCAGCGTGAAATTCCCGTAGGACTTCACGCGCAGGTGTCGGGTCAGCAGGTCCGTGTTCACCAGGCGGCCTCGCGCGGTCGGCCGGGGTCGCTCGTCGCGTGCGGGGGTTGCCGACGGGCAAGCCCCCAAATCCCCGGCCCAGCATAAGTTACCCGCCCGGCGGAGTCGGGGCGGGGATAGACGGCACATTATAGGAGTCCCGGGGCCGTGAGCCGACCGGTTTTGCGGAATCGAGCGCCCGCGCCGGTCGCGCCGCCCCCGGCCGCCCGCGCCGCAAGCGCCCGCGCCGCCGGTCGTTCCGGGCCGGCGGTCGCCGGGCCGGGCGGGGTTTTCCGGCTCACGTCACGCCACCGGGGCCGTTGAACCGATTACAATCGATGCTGTCCGAGGTCGCGGGCCGGTTCCGCACGAGGGGTTGTCATGGGTCGTTCGCTGCTCTGCCTCGCCGTCGTGTTGGCCGCGACCGTCCCGCTCGCCGCGCAGCCGGTCGGCAACTACCTCGTCATCCGGCCCCGGCCGCCGGCCCCCCTCGCGGCCGCGGCCTTGCAACCGGACAAGCCGGGGTACATCACGATCCGGCCGCGCGGCCTCGGCGGGCGGACGCAACTCGTCGCCGCCGGGCAGCCGACGCCCGCCCCGGTCGCCGGGCCGACGGCCCAACAGCCGCCGGCCGCGGACGCCAAGCCGGCGGAGAAGGCGGTCGAAGCGGAGGGCAAGATGGTCTACGAGTCGTGGTACGCGATGTTCTTGAAAGGGCTGAAGGCGGGGCACTACCACGTCGTGGTCCGGGAGTACGAGCGCGACGGCAAGACCTTCCGGTACGCCACCAAGACGCAGAAACTGCTCGTCGCCCGGTTCGGCCAGCCGGCGGAGATTTGGGGCGAGGACTCGACGCTCGAAACCCCCGAGGGCCAAGTTCTGGTCACGCGGATGCGCCAGGGCCTGGGCAAGAACCAGATGCTCTCGCTGGCCGGGACGGTCGAGGGCACCAAGCTCAAGGTCAAGATCGAGGGCATGAGCAAGGGCGAGGACGCGATCCCGTTCCCCGAGGGGGTGCTGGGCATCGCCAAAGAGGCGACCCTGTTCGCCGACCGCAAGCCGAAGCCCGGCGACACGTTCGACTACCGCTGGTGGGAGGGCCGCGTCAACCGGGTGGTCGAGTTCACCGTCAGCGCCAAGAAGCTCGAAGACCTGGTCATCTACGACAACCAGCCGGCCGTCGCCGCGCTGCGGCTCGAACTGGCGATGGCCCCGATCGACGGCTTCCGCGTGCCCCCGGCGACGATCTGGGTGGACGCCAAGACGTTCGAGACCCTGCGCCTGGACTCCGACGACCCGACCCTCGGGGGCAAGGTCACAGTCCTGCGGACGACCAAGGAGTACGCGCTGAAAGTCCCGGCCAAGCTGCCCGAGTTGAACGAGACGCAGTCGGTTCCGCTGCCGCAGGCGATCGCCAACGTCCACGACCTGGGCAGTGTGACGTATACGTTCACAATGAAGGACGGTACGGACGGCGCGAAGGCGTTCGCCCTCGACAACCGCCAGGCGTTCGACGGGCCGGTCCCGGCCGCGCGGGGCGGCGGGTTCGCGTACACGGTGAAGGCGGTGAGGTCGCCCGAAGCCGCCGGCCCGGCGGCGGCCGCGAACCCCGGCGGGGAGTACCTGTCGGACTCGTTCTTCATCGACTGGGACAACGACCTGGTGAAAGCCCACGCCCGCGCGGCGACGGCCGCCCTGCCCGCCAGCGCGACCGCCTGGGACCGGGCCAAGGCCGTCGAACTCTGGGTCCACCGCAACATGAAAGCGGCCGAGTACTCGCAGGCGATGGCGACCTGCCAGGCGACGGCCAAGGCGCTGACGGGCGACTGCACCGAGTACGCCATGCTCGCGGCGGGCATGTGCCGGGCGGCGGGGGTGCCGTCCCGGACGGCCCTCGGCCTGGTCTACGCCCCGGGCCGGGACGGCAAGCCGACGATGGCCTACCACATGTGGCTCGAAGTGTTCGCCGGCGGCCACTGGCTCGCGCTCGACGCCACGCTGGGCCGCGGCAGCGTCGGCCCCGGGCACCTCAAGATCACGCACGCCAGTTGGCACGAGGAAAAGTCGCTGACGCCGCTCCTCCCCGTCCTCGGCCTGCTCGGGTCCAGCCCCAAGATCACCGCCGTCAGCGCGACGAAGTAGCCCCGCCGCCCGCCGTCAACCCGTCGCGGAGTTCGCCGGCCAGGAAGACCGACCCGGCGACGCAGACCAGGTCGTTCGGCGCGGCGGCGGCGAGCGCGGCCCGGACGGCGTCCTGCGGCACCGGGTGGACCGTGAAGGAGCGTCCCGGGGCGACCGCTTCGAGCACTTCCACGAGCCTGACCAGCGGGACGCTGCGGGCGCTTTGCGTGTACACGGTCAGGTGAAAGTGGTCGAAGTACGCCCCGAGCGTGGCCAGGATTTCGGGGTACTGCTTGTCCGCCGACACGGCGAAGACGCACGCCTTGCGCCGGGCCAGCGGGAACTCCTCGCGCAGGGTTTGCACCAGGGCTTCGGCGCTGGGGACGTTGTGCGCCGAGTCGAGGACCAGCGTCGGCGTGCGGCGTAAGACTTCGATGCGGGCCGGCCAGCGGACGCCGTGGAACCCCCGGACGACGGCCGCGTCCGGGATCGTCAGCCCCGCCTCGCGCAGCCGCTCGATCGTCAGGATCGCCACGGCGGCGTTGCGGGCCTGGTGCTCGCCGAGCAGGCCGAGCCGGACCGGGGGCCACGCCTGCCGGGACGCGAACCGGGTGACCCCGGCGGCCCGGGTGAACCGCACGTCCACGCCGAGGCGGGTGAGCGGGGCGGCGTTCTCGGCCGCAATTTTCGCCACGACCGCGTGCGGCCCGGCCGGCTCGACCCCGCTGACGACCGGCACCCGCGGCTTGATGATGCCAGCCTTCTGGAAGGCGATCGCCTCGACCGTCGGCCCGAGTTGCGCCAGGTGGTCCAGGCCGACGCTGACGACGACGCTGACCAGCGGGGCGCAGACGTTGGTGCTGTCGAAGCGTCCGCCGAGGCCGACTTCGAGCAGGACGATTTCGACGCGCCGCCGCACGAAGTGCAGGAAGGCGACGGCCGTGCTGATCTCGAAGAAGGTGATCGGCGGGAACTGCGTCAGCCGGTCCATGTGCGCCACGACCGGCGCGATGTCGCCGAGGATCGCAGCCAACTCGTCGCGGGAGATGTCCGCCCCGTTGACTTGAAAGCGCTCCTCGACGCGGACCAGGTGGGGGGACGTGAACGTGCCGACGCGGTAGCCGGCCTCGTGCAAGGCCGCCCCGAGGAAGGCGCACGTGCTACCCTTGCCCTTGGTCCCCGTGACGTGGACGACGCGGAGCCGGCGGTCGGGGTCGCCGAGCCGGCTCAAGAGGGAGCGCATCCGCTCCAGTTTCAGGTCGTGGGCGGCGGCGGCCCGCACCTCGTAGTTGATGCGGCCGTACCAGAACGCGATGGCGTCGGCGTAGGTCATGGTGCCAGGTTAAAGCCGACCCGCCGTCCCGGACAGGGGCGACGCCCGTCACTTGGCGGGGGCGTCGCCGTCCTGACGCGGTGTCGGCTGTTGGATCGAGTGCTCGCCCTTGCCCGTGAAGCCGCCGAGGCGGCGCTGCGGGTCTTGCTCGGCGAAGCCCGTTCCGTCTTGCGGCGGGGCGTGCTCGGCCCCCGTGTCCGGGGCACCCGACGCGCCGCCGGCCGGGCGGTTGCCGGGCGGAACGGGGCCGGGGCTGTGGTTCTTCTTGCTCACGGGAGTCCTCGCCTGGGAGTCACCACCCGGGGTGGGCGGTTGGCAGTGCGGGATGAAGCAACCGGCGTGCCGCAGTCGCCGGGGCGACCGCCCGCGGCTCGCCCGGACGGGAATACTTCCGCTTCCGAATCGCCCCCCGGCTGGCCCAGCGTAACCTACACTTGTCACGGCGGACCCGGCGCGAGGCGATCACATGTGGCTCATGCACCCCATCGACGGCAATGACGTGCGGACCGCCCGGCGCGGCGTGAGACTGCTGTTCGCGGCCTCGGCCGTCTGGTACGCCGCGTTCGCACTGGTCGCCGCGTTCGGGGCCGGCCCGGTGCTGACGAAAATCTCCGGCAAATTCGTGGAGCAACCCGACGGCCCGCGGAACGTCGTCCCGTTGCTCGCGCTCATCGCCGCCTGGGGGCTGTCCGGCGGGCTGCGACTGGCCGGCTACCGCCAGGCCCGCACCCTGGCCGGGGCGCTCGGCACCCCGGAGAGCGTTTGGATGGCCACCCTCGGCGCGCTCGTGTCGGTCGGCGTGGTCGGGACGATGAAGTTCGGCGTGAGCGGACTGCTCGGCATGGTCGCCGTCGGCGGCGCGGTCCTCGAACTCCGCTTCCTCCGCTTCCCGGCCACGCTGTTCGGCATGGTCGTGTCGGCCGACGCCGTCCGCGGCGTCAACCGGTACTTCACCCTGCGGTCGGTCTGGCTCGCGCTCGTCGTGCCGCCCGCGCTGATGATGCTGCTCGCACACATCCTCACGGACATCCCGTACAACGAGGGCGGCCCGTACCAGCACGCCGTCCGCACGGTCAACGGCCTGCTGTACCCGGTCTTCCGCCTGTTCGGCGTGGCCGCGCTCCTCACGACCCCGGTCGTGGCCGCCGCGTACTGGACGATCCTGTACCGGCTCGACCAGGCCCTGCCGCGCATCCTCGACCCGAACGGGCCGACGGTGACGCTGCCGCCGCCGGTCAAGCCGGGCTTCGACCAGCTCAAGCAAGTCTTGCAGCCGCAGGACTGGTAACCCCCGTTTTCTTCCCCCGCCTCCGCATTCAAGGACGAACCCGCCATGCCGTACCAACTCGTCGAGGACGCCTTCGGCGACCCGCGGAACGCCGCCGCCCTCGCCGCCGCGTCCCAGTTCGCGTACTATCCCGAGGACCAGGGGGCGGAGGCCTTCCGGGACGAGTTAGGGCTGACGGCCAGGCTCGTCAGCGCGAACAACACGCAGGCCTACGTCGCCGAGGACGACGCGAACATTCTCGTCGCCTTCCGCGGCAGCGAAGGCCCGACGAGCGTGGACGGGCTGAAGGACTGGTTCCTGACGAACGCCATGAACCTGCTCGTCCAACCGACCGGGCCGCTGGCCACCGAGTTCCTCGGGGCGGGCGTCGGTGCCCGCTGGCACATGGGCTTCGTCGCCGCGATGACGGACATCTGGGCCCCGCTGTACGCCGACGTGAGCGCGAAGTTGGCGGCCAAGGAGAGGCCCCTCTGGGTGACCGGCCACAGCCTCGGCGGCGCGCTCGCCCTGATGGCCTCGTGGCTCCTATTCCGCAAGACGGTGATGCCGCACCAGATCGTCACCTTCGGCGGCCCGATGGTCGGCAACAAGATCGTCGCGGAGGCGTTCGACCGCGAGTTCGCCGGCAAGCTGTTCCGGTACGTGAACGCCCCCGACCCGGTGCCGCTGCTGCCGATGATGAGCGTGACGAGCAACGAGTTCGCCCACGGCGAGAAGCTGATGCTCCTCGGCGACAGCGCGCAAGCCGCCGACCTGATCGCCTACCTGCGGACCTCGGCCGGCGACGCCGCGAGCGCCGTCGTCAGCGGCCAAGTCGCCGAGAAGCTGTGGGAAGTGGTCAAAGGCCGCATCGCCGCCCACCTCCTGACCGACTACCGCAAACTCATCGGCTGACCCGGTTCGGCGGCTCCGCCGCAGGCGACGGCGAGCGACCCACGTGAGTGGGCTGTTCCCGCCCGGAATGGGGGGTGCTGCCCGCGGGAAGTTTCGAGCGCTCGCCGGGGGTTGTCACACGCATTCCAGGTTGGAACAGCCCACTCACGTGGGCCGCTCGCCAAGAGTTCGCGTGCGGCGGGGGTTCAGAACGGGATGAGGAGCCAGGCCGACAGATAGCCGCCGGGGGCCACGTCGATGCGGTCATACTTGTAGTTGTGGGCGCTGCGGCCGACGCCGAAGTTGCGGTCGAAGGCGTACCCGCCGCTCAGGTCGAGGGACGCCCGCGCGGCGATGTCGATCCGCACGCCGCCGAAGACGCGTTTCTCCTGGCGGAAGAACAGGTCGCGGCGCTCCGGCCGGTCGCGCAGGAAGTACCCGTCGTTGTCCCAGTCGAACCCGCCGTACACCTGGCACCCGTTCCGCGGCTCCCACGTCACCTGCGAGTGGATCAGCGTCACCGGCCGGTAGTTGAACTCGAACCGCCAGTCGTCCGCGAACCGCCACAACACGCTGAACGGGATGCCCAGGCTGAGCCGCAAGTCGGGGTCGGGGTTGTACTCGTAGGACAGGCCCGGGATGGGGAACGGCAGGATGCTGTTCGGCGAGTAGATGACGCCGAAGTTCCAGTAGTCCCCCGGGGCCGCCGCCGGCACGCGGACGAAGCCGATGAGGCCGGCGTTGAGCGTGTTGAAGCCGCTGAACGGCTTGTCGCTGGGCGAGCCGAACTTAGGGATGACGCCGACGCTCACGCCGTCCTCGAAGCGGTGGATGTACGCCAGGCTGACGTTGAGGTCCCACAGGTTGCGCGGGAACGGCCGGCCGGTGTCGGGCAGCGTCAAGGCGGTCGAGAAGTGAAGGTTCTTGACCTGCACCGACGCGGCGAGGATGTCGGTCTTTTCGAGGACGATCGGGATCGGCACGTCGAGTTGTTGCTGCACGTACCCGAGGTCCTGGCCGCGGTCCTTGGCGGCGCGCTCGGGGTACCACCAGACGTGGTAGCGGGGCGCGCGGTTGTCGTCCCGGGAGATGCCCGGCCCCTGCGGCCACGACCCCGGCTCGCGGTTAGGCTGCGGCAACGGGTCGGGGAACAGCGGGTCCGGCGGGGGGTCGCGGACCGGGTCGCGCGGGGGCAACTCCTGCGCCCCGCCCGCCGCCGCGACGAGCAGCACCGCCAGCACTCCGAACGCCCACCGCACGCGCACGCCCTCCTCGGATGGGCCGCACGTACCGCAAGCCCCCGGGGCGAACAAGCCGAGCTTGTTCGCGGGGAAAGGGTTCGGCGGCCAAGGACGTGGGAAAGGCTCCCGGCTCAGCCGGCGGGGACGGCGGTGGCCGATTCGGGCATGTCGGCGCGGTGCGTGACGCGGTTGCGGCCGTCCCGCTTGCTCTGGTACAGCGCCCGGTCGGCGTCGGCCAACAGGTCGGCGGGGGATTGGCCGGTGCCGGGGGTCCAGGTCGCGCAGCCCAGGCTGGCCGTGACCGGGGAATGCTGCCAGCGGGCGTGGGCGATGGCCCGGCGGATGCGCTCGGCGGCGGCTTCGGCCCCGGCCCGGTCGGTGTCCGGCAGGAGCACCGTGAACTCCTCGCCGCCGACCCGCGCGCCCAGGTCGGTCGGCCGCAGGGTCCGTTGCACGATCGTCGCCACGGCCACGATGACCGAGTCCCCGGCGGGGTGGCCGAACGAGTCGTTGTACACCTTGAAGTGATCGATGTCGATCGCCACGGCCGAGACGGGCGAGCCGTGCCGGTGGGCGTCGTCCACGGCGCGCTCCAGGGCCGCTTCCAGGCCGCGGCGGTTCTTCGCCCCGGTCAGCGGGTCGGTCACGACGACCTCCTGCAAGTGCAGGTACGCCTCTTCGAGGGCCTTGCGCTGGGCTTCGAGTTGGTCCTCGTGCCGCTTCCGCTCGGTGATGTCCTCGGTGATGGCGATGACCCACCCGCCGCCGGTCGGGTCGTCGAGGTACGGCTTGGACCGCGACCGGACCCAGCGGACCTCGCCGTGCGGGCGGAGGACGCGGTACTCGACGGCGGCCCCGTCGGCCGGAGGGGACGCGGCGTTGCGGCCGTAACGCTCGCGGTCGTCCGGGTGGATGGTGCTGCGGAGGAAGGCTTGGGCGCACGGGGCTTGCAGAAAGGCCTCCGTCGGCCGGCCCCAGACGCGGGCGAAGGCACGGTTGACGTACACCGGTCGGCGACCGGCCGGGTCCCACAGCCAGACGACTTCGAGCGTCTGGTCGAGGATCGCTTCGAGGTTCGGCGTGACCGGCGGCATGGGGGCGGGCCTGTTGCAACCGGGGGCAATTCGCGGCAGGACGCGGCGCGTCCGGGACTTTCTAGTATTCGTCGGCAAACGCCGTGCCGCCACGTTATGTCGCGCGGCGGAGTTCAATTCTCAGTCTCAATTCGGCCGGGGGCCGAAACTTCCCTTGAGATTCCGAACGGATTCTCACCGGGCGGGCGGTCCGCGTGCCGGTCCCGTGAGCTGGGGAGATTAATCCGAAGAAATATACGAACGACGAGTGAACCCGCCCGGGTGTCCAGGACGCTCCGGGCGGGACGGGGGTCAGAGCAATTCGGGGATCGGCTCGCGGTCGTCCAGAACGGACATCGGCCGGCCGGTGCCGTTCGGGAAGGTCATGGCCGGGTCGATGCCGAGCGCGCGGTACACCGTCGAGAGAACCTGCGGCACCCGGTACGGGCGGTCCTTGGGGTACTCGGCGCGGGCCGAACTCGCCCCGACCGCCTGGCCCATCTTCAACCCGCCCCCGGCCACCATCGCGCTCATGACCGGCGACCAGTGGTCGCGGCCGGCGTCCTGGGCGTTGATCTTGGGGGTGCGGCCGAACTCGCCCCAGACGATCGTGATCACGTCGTCCGCCAGGCCGCGGTCGTGCAGGTCCTGGATCATCGTGGCGACGCCGCGGTCGAGCACCGGGAGTTGCGCCTTGAGCTGCTTGAAGTTGGCCGTGTGCGTGTCCCAGCCGCCGTAGCTCAGGGTGACGAATTTGACCCCCGCTTCGACGAGCCGGCGGGCGGTCAGGAACTGCTCGACCCCCTTGTACCGGGCGAGGCTCTTGGGGTCTTCGCGCTTGAGATCGAGGGCTTCGCGGACGGTGCCCGACCCGATCATGTCGAACGCCCGGGCCGTGAACGCGTCCATCCCCTTCATGCCCCCGGTGGCGTCGATGTCCCGGCGGGCCGTGTCGAACCCGGCCAGGAGCGACTTCCGCTCGTCGAGCCGGGCCGGCAGGACGCCGTTGGCCAGTTTGAGGTTCTGCTGGGCCGGGCCGTCCGGAGTGAACGGGCGGTGCGCCACGCCGAGGAACCCGGGCTGCGACCCGAACGACTGGCCGCGCAGGGAGACGAACGGCGGCACGTCCTCGGTCGCCCCGGGCGAGCCGGCCTGGAGCTTCGACAGGACCGACCCGAACGACGGGTGGCTGGCCGTGCGGTTGACCTGCTCGGGGAAGCCGGACATCAGGTTCGAGTCCGAGTGCTCGTCCACGGCGACGACGGACCGGAGCAGCGCGAGCTTGTCCATCATCTTCGCCTGCATCGGCATGTGCTCGCAGATTTGCACGCCGGGCACGCTGGTCGGAATGGCTTTGAACTCGCCGCGGAACTCGGCCGGGGCGTCGGGCTTGGGGTCGTACATGTCGATGTGGCTGGGGCCGCCGGGCAGGTAGACCATGATGACGGACTTCGACCGGGTGCGGTCCCCCTTCGCGGCCGGCGACGCGGCCTGGAGGCGGAGGGCGTCGGCGAGCGTCAAGCCCGCGCCGAGGGCACCGAGGGTGAGGAAGTCGCGGCGGGCGATGCCGTCGCAGAACGCGCGGCGTTGACCGGGGAACGTGAGCACGGGACAGGCCTCCGAAGGAGGTGCGGTGGGGTGGGAACGTCGGCGAAGTCGGACCGAAGGGCGAACCGGCAGTGCCGAAAGCCTACCGCAGTCCCGTCCGCGGAGCAATTGGAAATTCGCCAAAATGTCGGGGGTGCCGGGCCGGGCCGGGAAAGGCGACCTCACCCCCCGGCCCCCTCTCCGAAACGGAGAGGGGGAGAACGACCCCTCCCAACCAGCGACTCGGACCCGCTTGCTCCCCTCTCCGCGTCGGAGAGGGGCCGGGGGTGAGGTCTCGACAGCCCGGCGGGAAAGGCGACCTCACCCCCCGGCCCCCTCTCCGCGTCGGAGAGGGGGAGCAAGAGCGTTGGAGCCATTGACTGGAACCCGCTTGCTCCCCACTCCGCGTCGGAGAAGGGCCGGGGGTGAGGTCTCCGGTGAGTGATCGTCTGGCACGACGGGGCGACTTACCGGGCGGTGTATACTTTAAGATTCCCTGGTTCGTCCGTCATCGGTATGCGGCCGGTCGCCGGTGGGGGCACGCCGGCCGAGACGCGGGTCGAACTGCACTGACCGCCCCGGAGGCCGCATGAGTACGCCGTCGCACGACCACCACCGGCGCTTCCACCGCACCCACGACCACCTCTTGTCGGTTTACGGCGACGGCTGGTTCGGCGCGAAGGCGGAGGCGTTCGCCCGGTACTTCGGCACGCCGCTGTTCCTCGCCTTGCAGTCGGGCGTCGTGCTGGTCTGGGTGGCCGTGAACGTCGCCGGGACGACGACCTTCGACCCGTACCCGTTCATCCTGTTGAACCTGGCGTTCAGCCTGCAAGCCGCCTACGCCGCGCCGATGATCCTGCTCGCCCAGACGCGCCAGGCCGACCGCGACAAGGCCCACGCGGACGCCGACGCCCAGCACCGCGAAGACCTGGCCCGGGCCGCCGCCCGCCGCCAGGACGAGGCCGCCGTCGAGTCGGCCCACATGCTCGAACTCGTGCGACAGAACACGACGCTGACCGAGGCCGTCAAGACTCTGAGCGAGCGCATCCAGGACCTGACCGTCGAGATGCACCGCCGCACCTGCCCCGACGCGGCCAAGCGCTGACCGACTCCGATTCCAGGCACGAAAGGCCGTTCATGATCCGTTCGTCCCGCCCGATCTTGCCGGCAGAGGTCGCCGACCACTACGAGGAACTCGACCGCATCTACCGCGAGGTCTGGGGCGAACACGTCCACCACGGGCTTTGGCGGACCGGCCGGGAGTCGCCGACGGAAGCGGTCGAGCAACTCGTCGAACTGGTCGCCGCGGAGGCCGGCGTCGGCCCGGGGGGTGCGGCCGTGGACATCGGCTGCGGGTACGGTGCGACCGCCCGCCAGTTGGCCGACCGGCACGGCGCGCGGGTCACCGGGTTGACCATCACCCCGGCCCAGTTCCACTACGCGGTGGCCGCCACCCCGGGCGACAACCCCCGGTACCTCCTCCGCGACTGGCTGGCCAACGGCCTGCCGGACGCGGCGTTCGACGCCGCCTACGCCGTCGAGAGTACCGAGCACATGGAGGACAAGGCGCGGGCGTTCGCCGAGGCGTTCCGGGTCCTCCGACCGGGCGGGCGGTTGGCCGTGTGCGCCTGGACCGCCGCCGACCCGGTCCCGGGGTGGCAAGTGCGGCACCTGTTGGAACCGATCTGCCGCGAAGGCCGCCTGCCGTCGATGGGCACCGAGGCAGAGTACCGGGGCCTCCTCGCCGGAGCCGGGTTCGCGGTCGAGGCCGCGACGGACGTGAGCCGCCAGGTCCGCGGGACGTGGGGCATTTGCGCGCGGCGGGCGGTCGCCAAGGCGTTCGCCGACCGGGCGTCCCGGGCCTACTTACTCAGTGCCGCGAGCCGGAACCGGGTGTTCCTCGTGACCGTCGGCCGCATCTGGCTGGCGTACCGGACCGGGGCGATGCGGTACCTCGTCTGGCGCGCCCGCAAGCCGGCCTGACGGGGTCGGGCACGCCAGCGCCAACGCGGTCGCCGCCCACCCGGTCGCGGCGGTCGAGATGAACTGGTCCTTACCGTGCGGGAACCCGCTCTCGTAGTACGGCTGGACCGGGAAGCTGTGCGACCGCACCTGCCACGACCCGTCGGCGAGTTGCGTCCGCAACAGGTACGCTACGCCGCGGCGGAAGGCGGGGTCCGCCGCGGGCACGCCCCCGGCCATCCGCAGGGCGGACAACGCCGACCCGGTCGCGTACGCGTCGCTCGCCATTGCGTCGGTCTGGCCCCACCCGCCGTCTTCGCGCTGGGCGTGGGCTAGGTCCGCGGCCGCACGGCGGAGGTCGTCCGGGGCCGCCCCGGTCGCCTGAAGCCCGATCAACCGGAAGACTCGGTCCTCCGTGTCCACGGCCGGAGTTCTCTGGAGCCAGCCGCGGGCCGCGTCCACCCGCTTGGCGATCCGCTCCCGGTGTTCGGGCAGCCCGTAAGCGCGGAGGCCGCGGACCGCCAGGGCGGTGGGCATGAACGCACTGCCCTCGGCCGGCAACCGGGACGGGCCCCACGTCGTCCAGTAGTCGCGGTCCTGGTCCCGCTGGAGGGTGTACGCGACCACCGCCGCGGTGGTCGCGTCGGGCGTCTTCCCGGCGACTTCGAGTGCGAACAGGCCCCACCCCGTGGTGTCGGTCGCCCCGCCCAGCGACAGGGGGCCGGGGCCGCGGCCGCGCAGGAACCGCTCGCGGTTCGACTCGAAGTACGCCGAGGCGAACTCGATCAACTCGGCGAAGTCCTTTTCGGGGACGGCGAACCCCCGATCCCGGGCGGTGGCGAACGCCAACATGGGGACGCCGTGGTTGTGGCACGTGAAGCAGCTCCGGTGTTCGGCGTGCCCCTCGACCCCCGTCCACAACACCGCGTGCGCCTTCCCGACTGCCGTTCGAACGGTCGCCTCGGTGAAGTCGGGCGTGCCCTCCGGAGCGGCGGCGGAATCGTTCCCGCGAATGCGCGCGCCGCCCGGGGGAACGCCGGTCGCACCCGCGCCTCCCGCCGTGGTCCCGACCGCGGCGTCCGGGCGACCGGGGAGCAGGCCCAGTCCGTTCCTGTCGATGAAGTGACATCCGGTCACAATTCCCACCCAACCGACGCACAAGACACGGACCGCGAATCGCACGGGGGACCTCCTCGGGTCGGAGGTGCCGACGGGGGCGGGGATCGCACGCGGCGTCCGATGACTGCTTCGCTGCTGCGGACTCGAACCGAACGCGACCGCATTCTCGGAGTCGGGTCAAGAGTCCCCGGCTTATAGGAGGTTCCAGAACGCGGAGCAAGGGCGGTTCGACCGGGCCCGGGGGCAGTAGCCGCTCGGTCGGGCACAGCGAATTCGGGGTTGCGGTGCGCCGTTCGATCCGTTAAACGGCCTCCTTTGCGTTTGACGCGAGGGCTTTCGATGCGGATGACTTTCGGGCTTTGGTGCTTCGTCGCTTTGTCCACCGCTTTCGCCGCCGGGCCGCCCGCCGGACTCCGGCCCGGCGACGAGGTGTCGGCCTGGGAACCGGTCCACGTGGCCGGGCCGCACGCCGGGACGAAGACGTGCCCGGTCTGTACCTACCTCGACGCCCCGGTGGTACTCGCGTTCGCCAAGGACGTGGAGGCCGCCACACTGCTGGCCAAGCCGTTGGAAGCGATCGCCGCGGCCCACCGGCCGGGCAAGCTGAAGGTCGTGTTGGTCGTCGTGGCCGGGGCGGACGAGGACCTCCGCAAGCTGGCGAACGACGCCGACCTCCGGGCCGTCATGCTCTGCCGCCCCGACGCGGCGCGGAAAGAGAAGCAACTCGCGGCCTACAAGATCGACGCGACCGTCGCGAACTCCGTGCTGCTCTACCAGGAGTACACGGTGAAGAAGGCGTGGACGGGGGTCAAGGCCGCCGACCTGGCTGAAGTGAAAGCGGCCGCCGACCAGTACCTGCCGAAGCGTTGATCGAACGAAACCCACCCGCCGAGGACCGCCAGTGAAATCCTGTACTTGCTTGTCACTGCTGGCCGTCGCAATGGTCGGCTGTCACCTTTGCCCGACCGGGGACGCCAAACCGGCCCGTCCACCGGTTGCGGCGCAAAGCCTGGCCCCGGCCCAGCCCGGAGTCGTCGTCGTCTCCCCGGCGAACGCCCGCATCGGGTTCACCGGTTCGACGGCACTCGTGTCCCACTCGGGCACGTTTGAAGCGTTCGACGGCACGCTGGAGGTGCCGACCGACGACCCGAAGGACGTGAAAGTCCGCGTCGTCGTGGACGTGACCTCGACGACGACGAAGATCGGGCTGCTCACGAAGCACTTGAAGGCCGAAGACTTCTTCGACGTGGCCCACTACCCGACGGCCGAATTCGTGCTGGAGGGCGTTCAACCGTCGGGCGAACCCGGGCGCTATCAGGTGGCGGGCCGACTCACCCTGCACGGCGTCCAGCGGCCGGTCGCGTTCCCGGCCCGCATCGCCGTGACGCCCGAGGAGGTGTCGTTCGAGGCGACGATGACCGTGAGCCAGACCGAGTTCGGGATGATCGAAGGGGCCAAAAAGACGAAGGACGAGGTGCCGGTCACGGTGTCGATCCGCGGGCGGCGGAAGTCGTGACTCGGACTTGCGCGGGTGACATTTCTGCGAGGAACGCTCCCAGTTGGGCAGTGACCGGCCTTCCAGGTTGGACCGGCGGGCTGACGCACCGGCGGGACTCACAGCCGCGGGTCGATCGGTTCGCTCTCCAGGGCCAGCACGCCGAAGGCGCACTCGTGGACGCGCCGGAGCGGCTCGCGGCGGGCGAAGCGCTCCAGGCCTTCGATGCCCAGGGCGAACTCGGTCGCGGCCAGGGCGCGCTTGCGGGCGACGGCCCGCTTCCGCAGGCGGGCGAGGTTGGCGGGCACGGTGTAGTCCGGGCCGTAGATGATGCGCAGGTACTCCCGGCCGCGACACTTCACCGCCGGCTGCACCAGTCCCTTCGGCCCCAGGACCGTGAAGTCGAGCGGCTTGAACACCGCCCCCTCGCCGCCGGCCGCCGCCAGTTCCTCCCACCAGGCGACGGCCGCGGCCTCGCTCGCCGGGTCGGCCAGGTCGATCGTCCGCGAGGCGGTCGTCAACAGGACGCCGGGGTCGGCGGCACAAACGGTCGCCAACTCGGCCAGGTGCCAGGGGTGCGGCTTGTCGGCGAAGACGCGGCCCTCGACGGCGAGCAGGTGGAACGGCGCGAGCTTGTAGTCGTCGAGGGTCACGACCGGCCGGCAGTACTGGCGGTACGCGGCGACGAAGCGGGTGGCGTTGTCGCGCCGCTCCCGGCCGGCGTCGAGCAGCGTTTGCGCTTCGGCCCGCGCCCCCTCCGGGAGGCGGGCGACGGCGCGTTCCAGCGTGGCCACGGTCGCACTCAACGCCGTCGTCGCCGCGACCCCGGTGGCGGCGTACTGCGTCTTGAGAAGTTCCGCCGCCTTGGCCGACCACGGCATCAACTCGCAGTCCAGACACGCCCACGAGGTCCCGTGCCGCGCCCAGAAGTCGCAGGCCGTCAGTGCCGCCCGCACCCGCACCAGGAACGCCGCTTCGAGCGCGACATCGTTGAAGAAGCGGCGGCCGGTCCGCGTCAGGATGGTGCCGCACTCGCCCGTCTCGACGCCGAAGCGGTCGCGCGCCGCGTCGCCGTCCCGGCAGGCGACGACGACCGCCCGCGACCCCATGTGCTTCTCCTCGGCGACGACCGTCGTCACCCCCTGCGACCGGAAGTACGCCAGCGCCTCGCGCGGGTGTTCGAGCAGGTCGCCGGCGGCGGAGGTCTCGGGCGGGGACATCGTCGGCGGCAGGTATATCAGCCAGCGCGGGTCGGCCGAGAAGCGGCTCAACGTCTCTAGCGCCGCGGCCGACTGCTCCTCGCGGATCGTCACCGCCCCGCGCAGCCGGGTCTCGATCCGCCGCTTGCCGGTCACGTCCGCGGCGTCGAGCACGCGGTCCTCCGACTGTTGAGGCGACAGCGCCGGCTTCGGCACCAGGAACGGCTTCTTGGGGGCGAAGTACTCCCGGTGGGCCGGCACGCTGACCAGCTCGCGCTCCGGCCAGCGCAGGGCCGTCAGCTTGCCGCCGAAGGCGCACCCGGTGTCGATGTCGATGGTGTTGTTCACCCACTCGGCCTCGGCCACGACGGTGTGCCCGGAGACGACCGCCGACCGGCCGCGGTAGTTCGCCGCCCAGTCGGTCCGCACGGGGAAGCCGTCGGCGTCGGTCTCGCCGGTCGTCTCGCCGTACAGGCACAGGTCGCGGACGGTGCGCGACGACCGGTTGTGCAAGTCCTCGCGCAGCCCGGCGTGGGCGACGACGAGCGCCCCGCCGTCCAGCACGTAATGGCTGATCAACCCGTCGAGGAAGTCGGCGACCGCGCGCTCGGTGGCCGCGCGCGTCTCGTCGGGTAGGGCGGCGAACTCGGCGACCGTCCCCGCCAGGCCGTGGCCGACGGTCACGTCCCGGCCGCGCAGCTTCTTGGCCAGCTTCACGTCGTGGTTGCCCGGCACCGCCAGCGCCGCCCCCCCGGCGATCATGTTGCGGGCGAGCTTGACCGCGTCGATCGACCGCGGCCCGCGGTCCACGAGGTCGCCGACGAAGATCACCCGCCGGCCGGCGGGGTGTGCGAGGGTGAAATCGCCCCAGACGGGGTCGGCCGTCGGGAGCGTCCCGGAAACGTACCCGAGCGTCGTGAGCAGTTCGAGCAGTTCGTCGGTGCAGCCGTGGACGTCGCCGACGATGTCGAACGGCCCGGGGTCGCCGCGCTTGTCGGTCCAGAGCGGCTGGCGTTCGACCGTGGCCGCGGCGATTTCGTCGGGCGAGTTCAGGACGTGGACGTTGCGGAAGCCCTCCTTCTCCAGCGACCGCAGCGACTGCCGCAGGGCGCGGACCTGGGTGCGGACGACGTGCGGCCCGAACTGGCGGTCCGGCCGCCCCGCGTTCCGCTCGTGGCAGACCGCCTCCGGCACGTTCAGCACGACGACGACCGGTAAGACGTGGTAGCGCCGCGCCAGTTCGATCAGTTGCCGCCGCGGCTCGGGCTGGACGTTGGTCGCGTCGATGACCGTCAGCCGGCCGCCCTGGAGCCGCTTGGCCGCGATGAAGTGCAGCACCTCGAACGCGGCAGTCGTGGCCGTCTGGTCGGTCTCGTCGTCGGCGACCACCCCCCGGCAGTAGTCCGACGACACGACTTCGGTCGGCAGGAAGTGCCTGCGGGCGAACGTACTCTTCCCCGAGCCACTCGGCCCGACGAGGACGACCAAACTCAGCGCGGGCAAGCGAATCGACATGCGGGGGGACCAAGTGGACT
>JAYTSV010000125.1:0-60192 GCA_043745465.1 Fimbriiglobus sp. | reverse complement strand
TTTAGCCGACCACGGCGAGGACGTCTTCTTCGTGCATGATGAGGAGTTCGCCGGGCTTGCCGTCGGCCTGCTTGCCGGTCTTGACCTCGTCGCCGGCCCAGCTCGTGAAGAGGACGCTGTCCCCTTCTTTGAGCGTCATGGGCATCGGCAGGCCGGTCTTCTTGTTCAGCTTGCCCGGGCCGACGGCGACGATCGTCCCCCGCTGCGGCTTCTTCTGGGCGGCTTCCGGCAGGATGATCCCGCCGAACGACTTCGACTCGGCGGCTTCCCGGCGAATGACGATGCGGTCGGCCAGCGGCTTCAATTTCATCGCGTCAACTCCGGGCACAGGAAGCATCTCGTGCCGCAGCCGATTGCAACAACCGTGCCCCCGAACGCCGCCGCCGTAAGTGACGTGCTGGATGGGTTTTGCAAAAAGTGAAGCGGTGAAGACGGCCGGAGTCGTGCCGTCCGGGCAGTCCGCGACCTGCCGGGGTGGCAGACACTGAGTCGAGACGGTGGGCTTCGGCGAAATCGGCCCAATCCCCCTCACTTTGCCCATTTGCCGATGCCGGAAAGTCGCTGGGACCGCTTCGGTCAACTCGATCAGACTCGTCGGCAAAATTGATTCGTTTCTTACGGCCGGTGCGACCGATAGGAGAGGTAGTCCGGCTGTAGGCCTTGGTCCGCTGGCCTCCCGAGAGTCTTTTTCGACACGGAATTCGATGCGAGGAACGCAGATGAAGAAGATCGTCCTCGGGGCCAGCACCGCCCTGGCCGCCATGACTTTCCTCGCCGCGCCGGCCGCGGCCCAGATGCCCGGCTCGATGCCGACGCAATCGCCCGCCCCGGTCGTCGTGGCCGACGGCACGGGGACGGCTCCGGTCGAGCAGACGGGCGGGTTCAGCACCCTGACCGGCACCGGGGCCGGCCGCGTCGAGACGGCCACGCGGGTGTACACCGAAGCCAGCTACCTGCTCATGTTCGCCAGCAACGGCAAGTCCCAGACGCCGGTCGCCACCGGCGGCCCGTCGAACGGCGTCATCGGCCGGCCGGGCACGACGCAACTCGTGGACACGAGCACCAGTTACAACACGCTGTCCGGGTTCAAGGTCGGCGTCGGCGGCCTGATCGGGGCGACCAGCCTGGGCTTTGAAGTGAACGCGATGGTCTTCGGCCGCACGTCCGACGGGACGACGCTCGGGCCGACCAGCACGCCGCTGGCCCGGCCGTTCTTCGACACCGTGGCCAAGCGGGAGTCGTCGATCGTGATCGCCTCCCCGGGGGCGTTCACCGGTGCCCTGGACGTGCAGAGCAGCCTGACCGCCTGGGGCGCGGAGGCCAACCCGTTCTTCCGCCTGGTGCAGGGCAACAGCGTCAACTTCGACCTCATCACCGGCTTCCGGTACTTCGCGGCCAACGAGCGGTTCGACGTGTTCGACGCCCGCACCGTGCAGGCCGGCGGGGTGACCGCGTTCAACGGCATCGGCGTCGGCAACGGCGCGTCGCTGCTCGTCCAGGACCGCATCTCGGCCCGGAACCAGTTCTACGGGGCCAACATCGGCGGCCGCATCGGGTATTCGAGCGGGCCTTGGTTCATCGACGGTACGGCCAAGGTGGCCATCGGCGGCGTCCACCAGATCGTCACCCTGGACGGCACGACGACGCTGGTCAGCGGCGGCGGCCTGGTCGGCCCGGCCACGACCCCCGGCGGCTTCCTGACGAACGTCGCCAACGGTGGCCACACGTCCGAGAACCGCTTCGCCGTCCTGCCCGAAGCCAACCTTCAACTCGGCTACCAGCTCACCAGTTGGGCCAACGTGTTCGCCGGGTATCAAGTTCTGTACTTGAGCAACATGGCCCGCGCCGGCGACCAGGTGGACCGGAACATCAACCCGAACCGCCTGCCGACGGTGAACACGTTCAACACCCGCGGCCTCGTGAGCACGACGGCCAGCACGAACTCCGGCGACCTGTTCCTGCACGGCTTCAACTTCGGCTTCACGCTGACGTACTAACCGCCCGCAGTCGGCGACCAACACTCGACGCCCGACCTCTCAGAGGCCGGGCGTCGCTCGTTTCGTGAATCACGTCTCGCGGCCGGTCGGTTACAGGGCTTCGACGGCGACGCCGAGGACGAGCGGGGTCGTCGGGGTGGCGTTCTCGAAGCCGACGAACTGGACGACGCCGGCCCGCTGCGGGGTGACCGTGAACATGCGCAGCGACTCGCCGGCCGCGGTGCCGTCGCCGGCCTTCCACTCGTGGTCTTCGGTCAGGCCGCCGGCGTAGTGCAGGCGGACCTTGAGCAACCCGCCACTGGCCGCAGGCCCGACCGTCCCCAGGACGTAAACGGTCTTGGCCGCGAGGAAGCAGTTGACCTTCGCAGACCCCTTCGGGCCGAAGACGACGCCGTCGCTCCCGGGCCGGTGCGCGAAGGTCACGCCGCCGACGGTGACCGGGCCGGCGGGCACCGCGATCGGCGTCGCCGGTTGGCCCGGGGCGGCGGGGAGTTCGAGCGGGATCGTGGCCCGCTCCGCCGCCGCCGGGATCGCCGGCGCGGTCGTCATGGTCTTGGCGTTGGCCCCGCGGCGTTCGGCCGTAATCGCCATGAGCAGCGGCGAGGTTTTGTCGTCCTCGTTGTCCTTGACGAACTCGACCTCTTTGACGACCGCGTCGAGGGCCGGCGCGATCGACAAGTATCGCATGGTGCGGCGTTCCCCGAATGAGATGGCGTGCTTCGACTCGGGCACGTCGTGTTCCCCGAGGTAGTCGCAGAAGTGGATGCCGTTCTCCCACCGGTATTCCTCGGACTGGCCCCCTTCGTACCGAATGACGACGCGAAGGACCAACGTGCCGTGTGTGCTGGGATAGAACGGGAATCCCCATGCCGAGACGCCGCTCAAGAAGTGCAATTGCGACGCCGCGACGCCGACCGGGACGGTCACCGACTTGGGCATCGCTTGCGCCTGCCACATGGTGCCGAAAAACTGGACGATGTTCGGCTGGTCGTCGATGGGCGGCAAGAGGTTGAACGGCACCCCCTCGATACGCCGATCGGACCAGTCGTTGAGCACGAGTGCGTCGGGGTTTTTGGGGTCGAACTTGAGCCGGTTCGTGGTGACATTGACGACCTTGGCGAGTGAAATCGGAACGAACCGCTCGTCCCCGGGGAGCGCAGCGAGGGGGACACGCGACGGGCGTGGTTTGGCCGCGGGGGGGAGTGGGGTCGAGCCTTGCGGCTGTGAAGCCGCCGGCGGTGCGACGACCGGCGGGGTGGCCGCGTAGGAGCCGGCTTGCCGGGTGGTCGCCGGGTTCGAGTTGCCGGTCAGGAGCCACGCCCCGCCGCCCACGACGACGAGCATCAGCGCGGCCCCGGCGACCGCGCCCCACACCCACTTGGGAACGCCGCTCGCTTCGTCCTCGCGCTTCGCCGCGGCACGCTTCTTCCGCGCCAGCGACCGGACGGCCTTGGACCCGGATGGCGTGAGCGGCTCGCCGACGACGCTCCCGGTCGTCGGGGCCGGCAGCCACGGGCCGAGCGCGTCGATCACGTCCTCCGGCGTCTGGTATCGGTCGGCCGGGCGTTTCGCCATCATCTTGCCGACGACCTCGGCCAACGCCGGCGGCACGCGGCCAGCCAGCTTCTTCGTCAGGCTCGGCGGCTCCTTCAACTGGTGCTGCATCAGCTTCTGCGTCGTCGAGCCGGTGAACGGCGGGTGCCCGGCCACCAGCGCGTACAGCGTCGCCCCCAGGCTGTAAATGTCCGCCCGCTCGTCCGACGCCTGGCCCAGCGCCTGCTCCGGGGCGATGTAGTCCGCCGTGCCCGCGACCTCGCCGTCGCCGAGCAACCCGGTCAGCGCGTCCGCCTCGTTCGCGAGCGACCGGGCCAGGCCCAGGTCGAGCAGCTTGATGACCCCGTCCTTGGCCAGGATCAGGTTGGCCGGCTTGATGTCCCGGTGGACGATCCCTTTGGCGTGGGCGTGCTGCAGGCCGGCCGCGGCCTGGGCGATGTACGACGCCGCCTGGGCGTGGTGCAGCGGCCCCGTCTTGGCCATGAGTGCCTGCAGGTCGGTCCCCTCGACGTACTCCATCGCCAGGAAGTGAACCCCGCCGCCCTGGCTCACGTCGTACAGGCCGACGATGTTCGGGTGCGACAACGCTGCCGCCGCCCGGGCCTCGCGGTAGAAGCGCTCCAGCGACAGCCGGTCCTTGGCCTTCTCGGCCGGGAGGACCTTGATGGCCACGCGGCGCTTCAGGGTGGTGTGCTCGCCGAGGAAGACCACGCCCATGCCGCCCTGGCCAATCGGCTCGAGGATGCGGTACGTGCCGAGTGTGAACCCGCGGTGCCGGCCGCCGAGGAGTTGCTTCGCCTGGAAGTTCGTCAAGAACCCGGCCCGGATCAGCGCCGTCGCGCACTCGCGGGCGTCCGGCGGGAGTTCGTCGTCGTAGGGGAAGTGTTCGCGGAACGGCTTCTCGTCGTACAGCCCGCTTTTACGGAAGAGTACGAGCAGTTCGACCGAAGTCCCCGGCGTCGCAACAGTATTCATTCCAGTCCTCAGAAATGTAACCCGAGGGTGCGCCGCATGGGGGAGGCCGCGGGACGGTCGATTTGGCAATCGGGTTTAGAAAAGACGTAGGACGGGATTCTCAAAACTGCAAACGCCCTTGGCCCAGGACGGGAGTCGCGCGAAGGTCCGACGCGGGGCCGGCCTGCCGGAGGCCGGGTCGGGGGGAAGCGTTAGCCGACGTAGATGCCGTCGAGGTTGTCGGTCAGGTACGGGAGGAGGGAGGTCTTGGGGGTCAGGCTCTGGCCGTCGAGGACCTGGAGTTGGCCGCCGCTGCCGCTGCCGGCGACGACTTCGGCCCGGCCGTCCCCGGCCGCGTCCTTGACGGCGACGCGGACGCCGCCGCGCTGCCCGGCGTCGCCGACGAAGGCGTTGGCCAGCGGGGCGGCGAGGGCGGCCGCCGGGCCGCTCCGCACCAGCGCCTGGCCGCTCACGCTCATGATCCGCGGGCCGCCGCCGGGGCCGGCCCCGAACACCAGGTCGGCCGACCCGTCGCCGTTCAGGTCGCCGGCACTCACGTACACGCCGTTGCGCAGGCCCGGCTCGAAGGCGAAGAAGTCGGCGGTCAGGTGCCGGGGGCTGCCGGACGGTACCGACCTGCCGTCCAGGATGCCGACCCGCGGGCCGCCGCCGAAGCCGGCCGCGACGATCAGGTCCGGGGTGCCGTCGCCGTTCACGTCGCCGACGGCGATCCGCGCGCCGCCGCGAAAGTTGGGGTCGTCGATGCCGAAGAAGTCGGCAGTGGTGGCGACCTGCCCGCCGGTCACGGCCAGGACGCGGACGCGCGGCCCGCCGCCCTGGTCGGGCGCGACCAGCACTTCGGCGCGGCCGTCGCCGTCGAAGTCCCCGGCGGCCAGGTAGACGCCGCCGCTGAACCCGTTCTCGAAGGCGTTGAACTGGGGCACCACGTCGGCGTAGGTCTTGCCGTCCAGGATGCGGACGCGCGACCCGCCGCCCGGGCCGGTGCCCAGAATAATGTCGGGCACGCCGTCCCCGGTCACGTCCCCGGTGGCCGACCGGACCGCGCCGCCGAACCCGGGGAACGGGGCGAACGGGGAGGCCGCGAGGGTCAGCGCGCCGGCCGCGTCGGCCCGGTAGATTTGCACCGTTCCGTCGGTTGCCCCCGACACGACGACCGGGGTTCCGGCCGCCGACAACTGGGCCGAGGTGCCGCCGACTTGCGTGACCGACTCGACCGTTGGCACGGGCGGCACGACGGGCACGGGCGGCACGACGGGCGCGGGGGCGGTGCCCGGGGTGAGCAGTTGCCAGCCGATGTCCTTGAGCGCGGCGTAGTCGAGGTCCGAGAAGTTGACGCGGCCGACGGGGTCGAGGATCGGCTGCATCGACACCGCGTGGCCGTTGTACCGAATGCCCTGAGCGAAGTGGGACTGGTCCGGAGAGACGGCCACCGTGCCGGCCAGCGCGGCTACGTTCGGCCCGGTGAAGACGCCGTTCTTGATCCAAGCGGTGAACTGCGGCGACGTGCCGAAGCCGAGGGCGTGGCCGAGTTCGTGGACGGCGACGCTCTCGAAATCGACCTGGCTGGCCGGGCGGGCGGCCGGGTCGGTGCCGAAGTACCAGTTGGTCCCCGTGTCGAACGACAGGCTGCCGCCCCAACTGGCGAACCCGGTCGCGCCGCGGGTCTGGACGCTGGCCTGGAAGGCGCGGGTGCCGCTGGCCGTGAACCCGCCGGGGCCGCCGAACCCGGCCTCCCCGTTGCCGATGTTCTGGCCGCCGGCGTAGACGACGACGGTGTCGGCCGGGATCGCCGGGTTGGGGACGCGGACCTCGGCCCCGGTACTCGGATTGTTGAAGATCGCGGCCCACTGGTTGTTGCCGCCGGCCGTAATGGCGGCCATCGTCGAGTCGAGGTGGGCTTCGTGCTGGGCGACGGCGCGTTCGAGGGCGGCGCGGTGGGCCGCGTCGCCGAAGAAGCCGCTCGCGTCCAGGCTGTAGTCGATGCGGATGTCGAGGGCCGGGGCGAGCCGGTCTTCGAGGGCGAGGACGGTCAGCGGGGCGACGCGAACGGGGCGGGATTGGGTGCGCATATCGGGGTCGTCTTCACGGGCGTGGGGAGTCGGCGGCGGTCCTGCCGGGATGAGGCGTCGTGCCTGGTCCCCGGCCCCCGGCGCGAGGGGGAAGGGGGCGCGGCGTGCGGACGCCGCGCGGTCGAGGGGGGTGCGTGCGAGTCCGGCGGCGCGCCCGGAGAACCGGGGCACCGAACGGTCGCGCGAGCGCAACGCCATCGACGACGGGAAGGATGCCACGGCCTGTGAGGGGATTAGCGGCCGGTGGCATCGAGCCGATTGTGACTTAGGACGGGTCGGACCGCGGGGGCGGCATTTTGCGAACTTCCGGCCGGAACCCGCCGCAACTTCCGACAGTGAACCGGAAGGGGTGTCCGGGGTTGCGGCGCGGGAGCCGGAAATTGCGGCGGGGGGAAACTATTCGGCGCGGCCCTCGTCGGACTTTCGCCCCCGGCAATGTACGCCGGTCCCGGCGGATGCAGCGGCTGTTCCGTTGGCGCGAACTGCGCGAGACGGGTTGACGACGGGTTGCGAGGAAACCCCCGGCGGGAGTTTTCTTTCCCGGCCTCAACGGGGCATACTGCAGGCTAGGAGTCTCGTCCTCCGTTCCACCGCCGACGACCATTCAGGAAGAGGTTACCATGTCGTTCATTTCGAGTTGGTTGGGGACGGACAAGCCGCGGCGGACCGAGGGCAAGGCGGTGGGCCGGATCACGGTGGCGGCCCCGGGCTTCCGGCCGAGCCTCGAAGCCCTCGAACTCCGGGCCATGCCGGACGCGACCATCGTCACCCGCCAGCCGGACTACACGTCGCAGACCGACCTCCTCGACGTGCCCGGCGACGCGGCCGTTCAAGTCCTCGGGGCCAGCGGCAACGGCCGCTACCTCCTTTTGCAGAGCAAGGCGACCAACCTCGCCCGCATCGTGGACGCCTCGGGCGTGGTCCGCCCGCAGGTCAGCGCCCCGGGCCAGACCAACCTCTTTTGGCTCGAGCGCCGCGACGACGGCACGAACAACATCGTGCTCATCTCCGCCTACGACCCGGCCCCCGCGTTCGACTCGCAGTTCGTGCCCGGTCAAAAGGGCCTGGGCGTCGCCGAGTCCGTGCCCGGTCAGTTCCTCAACGCCGTCATCAGCGACGACGGCAAGTCGGTCGCCTTCTTGAGCGGGGCGAACGCGGCCCTGTTCGACTCGAACGTGTACATCACCGCCGGGTTCGGCATCGACTCGGGCGGCCAGGACGCCTTCCTGTGGCGCGAATCGACCCGCCGCGTGACCCTGGTCAGCAAGACGATCAACGGGTCGGCGATCGGCGGGGCCGGCGGGGTGACCAACCCGTCCATCAGCCCGGACGGCAAGGTCGTCACCTTCGTGTCGGACTTCAACGCCCAGAACATCGCCAACCGCGGGACCGGGGCCGTTCCCGGCGGCGGGTCGTACGTCCTGTTCATCGACAACAACACGTCGCCCGACCTGTTCCGCGTGGACACGACGAACCCGGCCGCCGTGCCCGAACCGGTGTCGGTCCTCCGCGTCCAGAACCCGCCGCTACCGGTGAACAACACGGACAACCAGTTCGTGATGATGGGGAACATGACCGTGGACCCGTTGGGCCGGTACGTGACGGCCGGCGGGGCGGGGTTCGTGGCCCTGCACCCCAGCCCCGTGTCCGGGAACAACGACGTGTTCCGGTTCACGTTCGACGCCCTCGGCGGCATCCCGACGAAGACGAACCGGCCGTACACGATCGACACGACCAACATCGACCCGACGGGGTCGATCTTCGGGTTTGGGTTCTTCGCCGGGCAGATCGCCGCGAACATCCTGCCGGCCATCGTGAACGCGGGCAACGGCGGGTTCTTCTCCATCCCCACGCTCGAAACGGCCGTGGACGCCGGGTCGGTCCTGATCAACAACGCCTTCGTCTCCCTGTACAACGCCGACGTGGTCCTCGCGTACCGCCAGGTCGCGCCGATCACCAACAAGAGCCAGGTCGTCCTCGCCGGGTACACCGGGTCGGCGACGGCGTCCGGGAACGACCAGTTCGACCTGTTGCAGCGGGGCTTCTTCGGCGGCAAGGTGCAGTTCCGCCTCGTCACCCGGCAGGCCGGCAGTACGACCCAGGGGGTCGGCTTCCTCGACCTCCGGCCGGGCGCGTACTCGATCACCCCGGACGCGGTCAAGCTCCTGTTCACCAGTTCCGCCCCGGCCGGCCAGTTCGTCACCGACCCCGTGCAACTGTCGGCCGGGGCCATCGTCGATACCAACAAGCAGTTCGACATCTTCCAGTTCGACGGCAGCTCGAACAACTTCACCAGCCTCGTCAGCGTGCGGAACAGCGTCCCGAACGCCACCGGCCTCGGCTCCTCGACGCTCCCGACCATGACCCCGGACGGCATCGCCATCGCCTTCCAGTCCACGGTTCTGGCAGACGAGTTGTCGAACACCCCGGACCTGAACGGCGCGCAGTCGGACATCTTCGTCCGGGACATCGTTCAGCGGCAGACGATCCTCGCCAGCGCCGTGCCTGGGAGCATCTCGTCGGGCAACGGGGCGTCGATCACCCCGGTCGTGGTCCGCAGCGCGCAGGCCAACCGCGAGTTCTACCGGAACTTCGAGGTGTTGTTCACGAGCGCCGCGACCAACCTCGACCCGCAAGTGCCGGTGGACCCGGCGAACCCGCAGGTCTTCTCGGCCAAGTTCCCGATCTTCATTTCGGGCCTGCCGCGGGCGATCTCGTTCTCCGGCGGGGACGGCGGGTTCGTGACCATCGCCCGGACGGACAACCTGGGCAACCTGATCGCCACCTCGAAGATTCAGCCGTTCGCCGGGTACACCGGCGAGATCCGCGTCGCCACGGCCGACTTCAACGGCGACGGCGTGTCCGACGTGGCCGTGTCCGCCGGGCCGGGCGGCGGGCCGCGGGTGAGCATTATCGACGGGTTCACCCTCCGCGTCATCGACAACTTCTTCGCCTTCGAGTCGAGCTTCACGGGCGGCGTGTACGTCGCCGCCGGGGACTTGAACAACTCCGGCCGGCCCGAGTTGATAGTCGGGGCCGGCGAGGGCGGCGGGCCGCGCCTCCAGGTGTACGACACGGCCACCGGCATCCGCACGTTCGACCAGTTCGCCTACGAATCGACGAGCCGCACCGGCGTCCACGTGGCCGTCGGCGACTTCAACGGGGACGGGTTCAACGACGTGTTCATCGGGGCCGGGGCCGGCGGTGCCCCGCGGGTCCGCGTCTTGAGCGGCAAGACCCTGCCGAACCAGACGGTCCTGGCCGACTTCTTCGCGTTCGACTCGGGCGACCGGAACGGGGTGAACATCTCGGCCGGCGACTTCGACTCGGACGGCAAGGCCGACATCGTCGTCGGGTCGGGCAACGGCTCGACGCCCCGCGTCATCATTTACAACGCCGCGTACCCGTTCCTGAGCAGCCCCAACGCCTCGCCGTTCGACACCGCGCCGCCGAACCTGCTCCGGGTCGATCAGCCGGTCAAGTTCATCGACTTCCAGCCGTTCGTCCCGAGCGACGCGGTCGGCGCGCGGGCCGTCCTGCGGAACATCGACGGGGGCAAGTTCGCCGGCATCGTCGTCTCGACGGCCGGCCAGTTGCCGATCATCCAGACGTACTCCGGCAGTCGCCGGGGCACGGACGTGCTGGGCAACGGCCTGGCCCCGCAACTCCTCAAAGAGCAAATCCCCTACGATTCGCTCTTCGGCAACTTCGGCGCGTGGGTCGGGTAACCGCGAACGGGCTTGCGGCGGGCCGATGGCGGCCCGCCGGCGAAGTCGGTGGCGACGAGTGTTTTGAACCCGTTGATTGCAGACGCTTACTCGGCCGTTCCGGTGGTTTCGCCGCCGGAACGGGTCGCCAGAGCCGGGAGCACGTCGCCGGTCGAGTAACGGAGCAACCGCACCGACCCGTCGCAGAACGCGAAGTTCGCCCCGCCGGTGTGCAGACTCCAGAACTGGGCCGCGGCACAATTGTCCGTTAACTTCCCCGCCCGATACGGCCGCTGACCCGCAGGGCACGCCGGGAAGCGCGGCCAGA
Source organism: Fimbriiglobus sp. (assembly GCA_043745465.1). Taxonomy (GTDB): domain Bacteria; phylum Planctomycetota; class Planctomycetia; order Gemmatales; family Gemmataceae; genus Fimbriiglobus. Next base: position 49,562 of record JAYTSV010000125.1, on the reverse strand, counting down.
CGCCGACCTCTCGGACCCCCAGGTGCAAGTCCCCCGTCCCGTCGCCGGTGCCGAGTCCTGCGTACCACCAGCCGTAGTGCAGGTCCGCGCTCGGCGGCCGCTCGCCGACCATCAGCGTGTTCGACGTACCGTCCTCGATGTCCGTCAGCTTCACCTTCGAGTCGGCGAACAGCACCCCGTCGCGGGCCGACCCACTCGTCCCCGACACGCCGAGGTAGCTGGTGAACGCGATCAACTGGAACAGCTCCGGCACGACCGCGGCACGGGCCACCCGGTCGTCCGCGGGGCAGACGAACGCGGACAGCGCCGTGCCGATCGGGTGGAGGCCGACGAAGGGGATCGGCACGACCGCGAACGCCCGCCGGGACTGGTCGGCGACGGCCTGCTGTTCGAGCTGCGGCAATAGCGACAATTGCCAGCCGGTGGCGGGCCGCTTGTCAGTGTTGATAAAAGACCGCCACCCCGGCGGGAGTTGGCCCTCGGCGTCGTGGGTCATGTGTAAAGCGAGGCCGATCTGCTTGAGGCGGTTTTGACACTGCACCCGCGCCGCGGCATCCCGTACCTTCTGCACGGCCGGCAACAGCAGGCCGATCAGGATCGCGATAATCGCAATCACGACCAGGACTTCAATAAGCGTGAAACCACCGCGTTGAGAACGTTGCGTCACGCTAGGCTCCTGTCGTTCGCTTCCTGCGGGCTAGCCAAACACCGATACCAACGAGGGCCAGAACGCCGGCGACGGTGTAATAGGGCCAACGAGTGGGTTTTTGGGACGCGATCAAGTCGTCGGAAAGATGATAGTAACTCAGACGTAGCTTTTCAGGCGGAGGCGATTCTATCTTGTAATCGGAGTAATCAACAATCCAGTGATCGGCTTCGGTTTGAGATTTCGATTGCTTTTCCGTCACGTCCAGCCGCTTCAACATCGGGTAAGGAATCTCTGACGAGGGCGGGTGGTAAGTCATTTTGGTGAGGACACTCCGAACGTCCGCGCCGCTAGTCAGCCGCTCATCGACTTGAACCAGAACGTTTCCCATGCCAGTGTCAATAACCGCATTACCGGTTGTTTTGAAAGCAGTAGGGGCATATCGTGTAGGATCATGAGAATATTCTACAGATAGCAGCTCAGTCGTAATTTTTTTGCGTGAAATAATTTTCAACCCATAGTTGCCAATAAAAATGTTTGTAGTCGGGATTTTGCTACCGTTGCCACCGTGCGTCCTTACAAGATCAAGCCTTACACTACATAATTTTTCAAAATTGATTCGTGCAGACAAGTCGGCATCTAACTGGTCAGCCATTAGCAAGTGATCAAGAGTGTAATCTTTGCTACCAGCTAGTTTAGCAATGAGAAAACCACCAATTCCACGCGTGCAAGAAAAAACATACGACGGCCCGACAGAATTTTCGTTCTCGACGTAAAGTATATCTGGAGATACATATACTTTGTTGGTGTAAGAAGTACGCATCTTACCTGGAGAGGAGTACCTTATTGTGTAGGAGAGCGCAAGTTTGCTAATGGCAGTTGTGCGATCGGCAGATGGCAGGATCAAATCGTCATTGGCGTGCAGCGCTTCTATCTCGGCTGTTGTCAATACTTTGACCTCCGGCGATGTTACTTTGAGACTTGCCGGAGGGTTATTAGTGCTTTTGGGCTGTTGAGCCGTGACTGGCGTAACCAGCACTAAGACCGTGACAATCGATAGCCATGATGTTTGCACTATGGTAGTCCTTGTTTAGCGACAATCTATGACCCGGTCGAAGTGCTGTGAGATGCGTCAGACGAGCAAGTCGCTTACGGCTTGCACTCACAGATGGGAGTGTTAGTTGTGTTAGTCGCGTACAGCGGTAAGCCAGTCCGCGGATCGGTACCTATGTATATGTAAGTCGTGACGGTCGTGAACCCAGGCTTACAGGTGCCTGGGACTAGGATGGAGCACCACCCGTTACAGGTACTCGTATTCGCGCTCGCGCAAGGGGGCCGAATGAACCCGTCACCGTCGATGATCGGCGTGACGACCGTCTCCTCCGCTTGCACCGACATCGGGGCCGCCACCAGCCCGAAGAGACCCACCATCACCGCCGCAATGAACGCGGCCGGTCGCAACAACGTCGTCATCACTCAACCCCCCACTTGTAATCGACACAAAACCTACCGCGGAACGCCCGCGGTATCTACGGCACTTCGTACACCGCCACGAGCCGGACTTTCGGCTTCGCGGCGGAGTCCGTCCATAGTTCGAGTTGCCGGGCGTAGCGACCGCTCGCCCGGTCGGGCACTTTGAGGCCCACGGAAATCGTCGCCGAGCCGTGCGGCGGCACGATTTTGGGTGTGCCGGTCACGTGGACCGAACAGTCGTTGGTGCCGCCGACGACGGCGACCGCGTCCCCGCCCGGGTTGCGCACCTCGACCTCGACGGTGACGATCTCGCCGGGAGCGTGTTGGCCGAAATCGACCCGGTCGCCGGCGACGGTAATGTGGCTGCCGAACAGCGCCCCGCGAAATTGGTTCTGGAGGTGAGTTCCTGTCGCTGTTGCGAATAGCCCCAAACCGGCGAGTGCCACGACGGCCGTCATTGCAACGGATCGGCGTGTGAGTAAGCCGATCAACCCGGTCGGTCGGGTAAAGAGTAGCGCGGCCACGACGGCCACGTCGAGCGCGACCATCGCCCAGGGGTTGGCCGCCACGACGCCGAGACAGTTGCACGTCGCGTATCCGGCCAAGCCGTGGTAGACCCCGACAATGGCGAACGCCGAGAATGTGCCGACGCCGAACAACCAGGCCGCACGGGAGTAGGTACCGGACAGCAGCCACAACCCCAGGGCGGCCTCCCACTCGATGGCCACCATACGCACCCAGGGTTGGTCGAGTGGGTCGTCCAAGACGAGCGACGCGGCGTTCAACCCCGCGAGTTTCAGCCCGGCCGCCGTCAGCAGCAGCACGCCGACCACGCTGCGAACGACGGCACCACGAGATACCCCCGACCGACGGTCAGAGGGGGGGGGCGAACGTCAGGGGGAAGGGGGCGCTCACGAGTCGGTTCCGCGGGTCAGTGGGTGCGAGTTGTGACGATGGTAATCGGCCCGGATCGGGGTTGCAACTGTCGCTTGCCGAATCGGCCCGGATTTGCCAAACTTACGCTCCCTGCCAATTCTTGCACCCCGAGAAACTCCCGTTGTCCCCTCCGCGAATCGTCCTCGTCCACGACTGGCTGACGGGGATGCGCGGGGGCGAGAAGTGCCTCGAACCGGCGTGCGTCCGCTGGCCGGACGCGCGGCTCGTCGCCTTGTTGCACGTCCCCGGGGCCGTTTCGCCTGCCATCGAGCGGCTGCGGCCCGAAGCGAGTGGACTCAACCGGTTGCCGGGTGTGCGGCGGTACTACCGCTACCTGTTGCCCGTCATGCCGCTGTTCGCGGCGCGGAAACTCCCGGCGTGCGACGCGGTCGTCAGCTTCAGCCATTGCGTGGCGAAGGCGGTCGTGCCGCCGGCCGGGGTGCCGCACGTCTGCTACTGCTTCTCGCCGATGCGGTACGCCTGGCACCTGCGCGACGCCTACTTCCGCCGCGGGCCGCTGGGCCGATTGAAGGCGGCGGCGCTGGACGTGGTGCTCGGCCGGCTGCGGGCGTGGGACCGGCGGACGGCGGCGCGGGTGACGCACTTCGTGGCCATCAGCCGGACGGTCCAGGCCCGCATCCGCGAGTGCTACGGCCGCGACAGCGTGGTCATTTGCCCGCCGGTGGACACCGACTTTTACACGCCCGACCCGGTGCCGAAGCCGCGCGAAGACTTCTACCTCGTGGTGTCCGCGCTCGCCCCGTACAAGCGCTTCGACCTGGCCGTCGATGCGTGCGCCGCGCTCGGCCGCAGGCTCGTCGTCATCGGCAGCGGCCAGGACGAGGCGGCGCTGCGCCGCCGGGCCGGGCCGACGGTCACCTTCCTGGGCCGCCAGCCGGACGCGGTGCTGCGCGACCACTATCGCCGCTGCCGGGCGCTGCTGTTCCCCGGCGAAGAGGACTTCGGCATCGTGCCGGTCGAGGCGCAGGCGTGCGGGGCACCGGTGGTCGCGCTCGGCAAGGGCGGCACGGCCGAGACGGTCACGCCCGCAACGGGGGTGTTCATCGCCGTGCAGACCGTCGAAGCGACCGTCGCCGCGATCGAAGAGTTCGAGCGGCGGGCCGACACCTTCGACCCGGCGGCGGCGCGGGCCAACGCGCTGCAGTACCGCCGCGAGCGGTACGAGGCGGAGCTGCTCGGGTACGTCGAAGCGGTCCTCGCGGGGCGACACCCGCCGTCTCCGCCGCTATGATGGACGGATTCCAACTCGGGGTAGTGCGGCATGGCGCGTCGATCGAAGGCCCGGGAAGTGGCGTTGCAGTTGTTGTTCCAGCACGACCAGAACGGGGTGCCGGTGCCCCGCCCGGCGATCGCGCGGTTCGTCCGCGACCGCCTGAGCGACGCCGACCTCGAAGCCTTCGCGCTCGTGCTGTACGACGGCGTCTTGAAGCACCAGGCGAGCATCGACGCCCTGCTGACGAAGACGGCGGAGAAGTGGCGGCTGTCGCGGATGATGCCGGTGGACCGGAACGTCCTGCGGATGGGCGCGTTCGAGTTGCTGCACGGCCCCGAGCAGGCGGCCACGGCCGTGGTCATCGACGAGGCGATCGAACTGGCCCGCCGCTTCGCCACCCTCGACTCGCCAGCCTTCGTCAACGGCATCCTCGACAAGATCGCCCAGGCGCGCGGCGCGTAGAACGCTACCCTTTTGCTGAAAGTGCCGATGCCGCGTCGCTCGCCGTTCACCGCGCTGTGCGTGAACCTCAACGCCGCGCTCCACCCGGTCGTCGCCGACTTGCACGCCCACACCACGGCCAGCGACGGCGACTTTACGCCGTCCGGCCTCGTCGCGCTGGCCAAACAGGCCCGGGTCGCGGCGTTGGCCGTCACCGACCACGACACCCTCGCCGGCTACCCCGAGGCCCACGCCACGGGGGAGGCGCTCGGCGTCCGCGTCGTGCCGGGGGTCGAGTGTACGGCGGTCTGGGCGGACCGCGAGTTGCACGTCCTCGGGCTGTTCGTGGACCCGGCGGACGCGGAGTTTCAGGCGCACCTCGCGGCCGTCGGCCGGCAGCGGCGGGCGCGCTTTCTGGCGCTAGTCGAAGCCCTGGCCGGGCAGGGCGTGGCGTTCACCCCGGGGATGGTCGAGGGGCTGGCCGACCGGGTGCCGAGTCTCGGCCGCCGGCACGTCGCGGGGCTACTCGTGCGAACCGGCGTCGCGGCGACGTGGGGCGAGGCGTTCGGCGTCTACCTCAAGGCGGTGCTGCCGGGGGTGCCGCCGACGCACTTCACGCCGCTGGCCGAAGTGACGCGGCGGGTCCACGCCGCCGGCGGGGTCGCGGTCCTGGCCCACCCGCCGTTCGCGTTCGAGGCGGCGCAGTTCGCAGAGGTCCAGGCGCAAGGGGTGGACGGCCTGGAAGCCGGGCACCCGTCGCAGTTGCCGGGCCGGGCCGCCGAACTGCGGGGGATCGCCCGGACGCTGGGCCTGGTCGTCAGTGCCGGGAGCGACTTCCACGCCACGTCGCCGCACCGCCGGGTCGGCTCGCACGGTCTGACCCGGGAGGCGTGGGCCGCGCTCTCAGCCGGGCGCTACGAGCGCTCGTAGCGGCTGGCGCAGATGCGCTTGACGGGGGTCGGTTCCACGCCGTGTTCCGCGGCCCGTTGGCGCGCCCGAAGGCGGTTCGGCGCGCACGGTCTAGCATCCCGGACCATGGAACGGCCGGCCTCGGCCGCGGACCGGGCGAACTCTCGGAAAGGAACCTGTCCCCGTATGAAACGGACCCTCCTGGCAATGCTCCTCGCGTTGCCCGCCCTGGCGTGCTATGGGCCGGACGCCCAGGCCCAGTGCTCAGTCCTCGGCGGCCCTTGCTTCCGCATTTTCTCCGGCATCCACCACCACGGCCCGCTGTACAACTACGGCCCGTACGCGGGGTACTACCCGTTCGCCCCCTACGGCCCGTGGGACAGCAACCTGAACTACACCGGCCCGTACCCCGGCCAACAAGCCGCGTGCGGCGGCCTGTGCGGGCGCGGCCACGGTGGTTGTGGGGCCGGCGGGTGTAGCGCGGGCGGGTGCGGAACCGGCGGCTTGAGCGGCTACGGGCTGTTCGCCGGGTTGCACTCCCGCGGCGGCGACTCGTCGTGCAGCACGTGCGGCGGCGGCGGCGGTTTGGCGGCGTACTCGGCGGCGACGTTCAAGAACGTCTTCCACCGCTCGCACCCGCTGTCCCACCGCGGCAAGATCGCCACGGGCTGCAGCGCCTGCGGCAACTCCCCGGTCGGCTGCGGCACGCCGGTCAAGGCCCACGGGGTCGGCGGCCGCATCGCGTCGGCCGGCGGCACCGGCCAACTTGACCCGGTTTCGCTCGTCGCGGCCATCGAAGCCCCGTCGATGACCCGGTACGTCCGCGAACGCTAAGCCTCCCGGTTAGCGCCGTCGCATCGGCGACGGCCCGGCGAAGTTGGACGAAAACTCGGCCCGGCCCCGCGACTCGACTCGCGGCGCGGGCATCTTACTTGACACAGGAAATGTGCCGGCTGCGGTTCACTGGGAGTCGCGGCCCGTTTCACGGATCGAAACCTTCGAGACCCCCATGAAGAAACTCCTCCTGGCCCTGGCCGCCGTCCTCGGTGCGGTCGCTTCGAGTACCCCGGTGAGCGCCAACGGCGGCTGCCCCGGCCCGTTCTGCCAGCCGTCCGGCCCCCGGATTCCGTTCTTCCGCCAAAGCCCGGTGCCCGCCTTCCAGGCCGCCCCGTGGTACCTGTACTACCCGTACAACGCCCACTTCCAGACGCCGGCCCCGATGCAGGGCGCGTTCTACGCCCCGCCGGGCGGCGGCATGGGCGGCATGGTCAACCCGTACTTCCCCGCCCCGCAGTACGCCCCGACCCCGATGCCGTCCCGCTAAGACCATTATTCCTGGCGGGGTGGGCAATTTGCTCCGCCCCGACCGACCCGCACGCCCCCGGTGAAGTTTGCGAAAACTTTGCCGGGGGCGTGCGTTTGTATGAGTCGGGTATAATGACCCCGCCCGCCCGACCCTGGCGACGATTTCTCTCGGAGCATTCCCCGTGGCCCAACAAAAACTCGGCGAGTTAGTCCCCGTCGGCGGCGGCGACGCGATCCCCCTCCTGCAAGACGTGTTGAGCGTCGGCCGGCGCGAGTCGTGCGACATCTGCTTGAAGTTCCAGAACGTGTCGAGTTACCACTGCGAGTTCGTCTTTTCGAACGGCCGGTGGACGGTCAAGGACTTGAAAAGCTCGAACGGCGTGAAGGTCAACGGCGGCGAGCGCATCCTGCCGTACACCCCCCGCGCGCTCAAACCGGGCGACGAGGTGAGCATCGGCCAGCACAAGTTCGTGATCGTGTACGATACGGCGGCGAACTTCGATGAGCCGGCCGCGGAAGAAGACCTGTTCAGCCGCTCCCTGATGGAGAAAGCCGGCATCGAAAAGCCCAAAGGCCGCTAACCCGGCGCGTCACGAACACCGCTCTACCGGACGCCGTCCACAATCGAGCGCCCGACGAATCCGACCGTCGCCGTCAGCACGGCGGCCGCGTTGATGAGGGCGAAGCTCGCTAAATAGGGACGACGACCGGCCCAGGCCGGCACTCGGTCGCCTCGACGAGCTAACTCTGCGATCACGGGGGCGACCGCGAGGGCTACTACCCCGAAAATCACCTCGACGAGCGGCAGTGCCAGGTACTTGAACAGACCGGGCCGAGGTTGACCCACGAACGGAACTGCTACGAAAAAGTTCGCGCCCGCAGCGAAGAGCGCCACATCCGTCCACAGTTCGCCGGGCGTCCGTTGCGCCAACGGCTTACCTCTTCCGCCGCCGTGACCTCCGGGCATTCGCGCCCCTCCCCGTGTTTCCGCCGCGCGTCACTCCGTCGGCCGGCTCCGCCGCAGGCGAATCTTGGCGAGCGGCCGGGTCACGCGCGGCGGATGTTCTTCAGGACGGTCAGCTCGCCGGAGGTGCTGCGGTCGGCGGCGTACCCGGTCAGCGCGTGGGCGAGGGCGGCTTCGCAGGCCGGGCCGTGCAGTTCGACGGCCAGTGTCCGCGTGCGGGCCAGCCACGACGTGTCGCCCCGGAAGACGGTCGCCTCGGCCGCTTCGATGTCCATTTTCAGCAGGTCGATGGTCGCCGCGCCGCTCAGTTGCAGCAAGTCGGCGACGGTCACGCCGCGCAGGTCGGCGGTCTCGCCGGGGCGGGTCGGGCGGACCTGGAAGGCCCACTCGCCGCCGTCCCGATAGCCGCCCCGGTCCACGGTCAGATCGACCGACGCGTCCCAGACGCCGGCCTGGACGAACGTCACCTGCCCGGCCCACGGGACCAGGTTGCGGCGGGCGACGCGCAGGTTGTCCGCGTCCGGCTCGACGAAGACGACGGTCGCGCGGGGGTAGGCGTGCAGGAGGTGAAAGCTGGCCGCGCCGATGTTGCCGCCGAGGTCGAAAATCGTCCGCACGGCCGGCTCGCCGCTGACGCAATCGTACTCGCGGCCGCCGAGAACCTGGCGGAGCACGAGCGCGTCGCTGGTGCCCTCGCGGTAGTGGACCGGGTGCCGGTAGCCGGGCAGGCGGAGCGGCCAGAGGGGCGGGCGGGCTTGCGGCGTGCGGCCGACGAGCCGGCTCACGGCGAGCGTCGCCGCGGCCGGCACGCCCAACTCCCGCGCGTGGGCGCGGGCCTCACGCAGGGTGTCGGCGAGGGTCCAGCGGAGCGCGGCGAGTCGGTGGCGCATCGGGGGTTACTTCGTGGTCAGCGGGAAGTCGTCGGTGCGGAACGGCACCGCCGGCAGGCCCGCTTTATTGAAGAAGTTCAGCGTCGGCTTGGCGAAGTTCACCCACCCGAACCGGACCGCGGCTGGTTTCGTCACCTTGTCGCTGTGCAGCACGACCGCGTCGCCCTGGATCGTGGCCGTGGCCGGGTGGAAGACCTTGTCGTCCCCGCACAGCGTGAACCCGGCCAACTCCTTGTCGTCGCCGTTGATCGTCAGGCCGCCGCCGACGTGCGTGAAGGTCACCGTCACCTTGTCGCCGACGATGGCATGGGCCTTGTACTCCGGGCCGGAGAACTCGACCTTCTCGCCGTAGGCGTCCGCGCGGGCCGCCAGCGCGAGGCGGAGGCCGACCGGCACCTTCTGTTGCGGGTGGACGTCGTTCTCCTCGCCGACGTCCGTGATGACGGCGATGCCGACGTGCTCGAGCGCCTTGGTCGTGGCGAACTGGGCGTCCCGGAGTTCGGCGTACTGGACGCCGCCGGAGTTGCCCTTGCCGTTGCCGAACGGGGCGAGTTGGACGATGTAGAAGGGCAGTTCGGTCCCCCACTTGGCCCGCCAGTCGGTAATCAGCGCCGGCAGCAGGGCGCGGTACTCCTTGGCCCGGCCGGCGTTCGCCTCGCCCTGGTACCAGATCGCGCCCTTGACGGGGAACGCCAGGAGCGGGGCGATCATGCCGTTGTACAGGGCCGTTGGGGTGTACTGGCTGACCCCGCCCTCGCCCGGCTTGGTCGGTGCCCGCGGCGCGGCCTTGCCGTCGGCCTTGGCCTTGTCCGCCGCTTCCTTCCACTTGGCCACGTCGGCCTGGTACTTGGCCTCGACGAGCTTCTTGTCCTTGCCCGCGTCGAGGACCTTATCGACGGTCTCGACGAAGTGCTTCGTGGCCGCGTGGGCCGACAGCCCCTCGCGGCTGGTCCACGCCTCGGCCGGGGTGCCGCCCCAGTCAGCCGCGATCAGCCCGACCGGCACCTTCTGGCTCGCGGCAATGTCCCGCCCGAACACGTACCCGACGGCCGAAAAGTCCAGGACCGTCTCGGGCGTACACTCCAGCCACAGGCCTTCGGTCTTCGTCGTGGCGAACGCCTTCTGCGGCGTCGGCATCGGCCGGTTGGGCACGGCGAACAGGCGGACCATGTCGGTCTTCGCGGCGTCGGCGACCTTCTTGGCCTGGCCGTCCTTGGTCAGGTTTTTGACCTTCCACTCCATGTTCGACTGGCCCGCGCACACCCACACGTCGCCGACGGCCACGTCCTTGAGCGTGACCGTGTTAGTGCCCTTCACCGTAAGGGTGTAGCCGAGGCCGGCGTCCGGCGTGGGGAATTTCAGTGTCCAGGTGCCGTCCCCCGCGGCCGTAACACTGCCGCCCACCCCATCAGTCACTTTGTCTTTAGGCGGACTCCAGAGGGTGACTTCGACCCTTTCGCCTGGCGCGGCGGTGCCGAAGACCTTGGCGTTGGGGCCGCGCTGGAGGACCATGTGATCGGTAAACAGCGGGTGCAACGTCACGTCGGCGGACGCGGCGGCGGGGCTGCCGGCGAACGCGGCGAGGAGGGCCAATGGGGTCAGGCGCATGGGGTTCGGCTCCGGCAAAACGGGGAGGGGACCGGCGGGACGGCAAGTGTAAGCGAAAGCCCGCCCGTTGCAACTGTGAAATCGGGCGTCGAGGGGGTGACCGGCCCGGGACCGCGCGCCCGGCCCGATTGCGGTCGCGGCTCCCCCGGACTATCAATGGTCCCGCCCCGCCCGCATTCCCCGCCCCCCGGAGTCGGCATGGTCTCGCCCGAACGCCTCGACGGCCTGCAACGCGGGTTCGCCCGACTGCTCGAAACCCACGCCGTCGCCGCGGCCGACGCCTACCCGCTCTTCGACCGGCTCGCCGCGGCCTACGGCGAGCCGCACCGGCACTACCACACGCTCGAACACGTCGGCGAAGTGCTCCGCGTCGCCGGCCGGCTCGCGCAGTCGCCGGCGGTCGCGCTCGCCGTCTGGTTCCACGACGCGGTTTACGACACGACCCGCAGCGACAACGAAGAGCGCAGTGCCGACCTGGCCGTGCGCGAGCTGACCGCGCTGGGCCTCGACCCGGCGACCGTCAACGCCGTGGCGGCGCTCGTTCGCGCGACGGCCCACCTGGGCGCGGGCGGGCCGCCGGCCGACGCCGAGGCGCGGGCGCTGCTCGACGCCGATCTGGCGATCTTAGGCGCGGCCCCGGTGCGGTACGACCGCTACGCCGCGGACATTCGCCGCGAGTACGGGCACGTCCCCGGCGTACAGTATGCCCGGGGCCGCGTCGCCGTCCTGAACCGCTTCCTCGCGCGGCCGCGGCTGTACTTCGACGCCCGGATGGTCCTCGAAGGCGACGGCCCGGCCCGCGTCAACCTGGCAGCCGAGCGCGCCCGGTTGCTGGCGGAAGTCGCTGCCGATTCGGCAGAATAACGGCACGATTCGCGGGGGTATGCGACTTGCTTGCACTCAATCGCACTCGAACTTCCGCCGGACGCGGCGAACGATTCATCGACCCAGGGAGTCACTCGTCATGGACTTGAACCGCTTCACCGAGAAGGCGCGGGACGTGGTCGCCGCGTCCCAGAAGATCGCCTCCCGGCTCAACAACCAGCAGATCGACCTCGAACACCTGCTCAGCGCCATGCTCGAACAGGACCGCGGCCTCGCTACTGTCGTGCTGGCCAAGGCCGGCGTGCCGGTGGACCCGTTGCGGGTCAAGGTGCAGGTCGAACTCGAACGCCTGCCGAAGGTCACGGGGCCGAGCGGGGCGACCGACAACCAGTACCCCAGCGGCCGGCTCACGAAGTTGCTCGCCACCGCGGAGGACGAGGCGAAGGCGCTCAAGGACGAGTACGTCTCCGTCGAACACCTGCTCCTGGCGATGTTGCCGGACCGCGGGGCGGCGGGGACGGCGCTCAAGGACTTGGGGCTGACCCGCAATCGCGTGCTGACGGCGCTCCAAGAGGTCCGCGGCAAAACCCGCGTCACGACGCAGAACCCCGAGGAGACGTACCAGGCGCTCGAAAAGTACGGCCGCGACCTGACGCAGGCGGCCCGCGACGGCAAGCTCGACCCGGTCATCGGCCGCGACGAGGAGATCCGCCGCGTCGTCCAAATCCTGAGCCGGCGCACCAAGAACAACCCGGTCCTGATCGGCGAACCCGGCGTCGGCAAGACGGCCATTGCCGAAGGGTTGGCCCAGCGCATCGTCCGCGGCGACGTGCCGGAGGGGCTGAAGGACAAGCGGATCGTCTCGCTCGACATGGGCGCACTCATCGCCGGGGCGAAGTACCGCGGCGAGTTCGAGGAGCGGCTGAAAGCCGTGCTCAACGAGGTGAAGACCTCCGAAGGCCGCGTGATCCTGTTCATCGACGAACTGCACACGGTCGTCGGGGCGGGCAAAGCCGAGGGGGCGATGGACGCGGGCAACTTGTTGAAGCCGATGCTCGCCCGCGGCGAGTTGCACTGCATCGGGGCGACGACCCTCGACGAGTACCGCAAGCACATCGAAAAAGACGCCGCGCTCGAGCGCCGCTTCCAACAAGTCCTGGTCGATCAGCCGACGGTCGAGGACACGATTTCGATCCTGCGCGGCCTCAAGGACCGGTACGAGACGCACCACGGCGTCCGCATTAAGGACGCGGCACTCGTCGCCGCGGCGGTGCTGTCGAACCGCTACATCGCCGACCGCTTCTTGCCCGACAAGGCCATCGACTTGATGGACGAGGCGGCGGCGAAGTTGCGTACCGAGATCGACTCGATGCCGACGGAGTTGGACGAGATTTTGCGCCGCGTGATGCAACTCGAGATCGAGCGCGAGGCGTTGAAGAAGGAGACCGATGCGGCGTCGCGGGACCGGCTCGAACGCATCGAGAAGGAGCTGGCCGACATCAAGGCCGACGCCGACAGCCTGAAGGGGACGTGGCAGGCCGAGAAGGCGGCGGTGCAGAAGGTCCGCGTCGTCCGCGAGCAGATCGAGGAGGCCAAGCGGCAGATCGAACTCGCCGAGCGCGACTACGACCTGAACCGCGCCGCCGAGTTGAAGTACGGCCAACTCCCGGAGTTGCAGAAGCAGCTCGCCGCCGTCGAGGCCGCCTTCGCCCTGCCGACCAACGGCCCCCGGCTACTCCGCGAGGACGTGGGCGAGGCCGACATCGCCGCGGTGGTCAGCCGCTGGACCGGCGTCCCGGTGACGAAGTTGCTCGAAGGCGAGAAGGAGAAGTTGCTGCACCTGGCCGACGTGCTGGCGGAGCGGGTCGTCGGCCAGGACGAGGCGACGCAGGCCGTCAGCGAAGCCGTCATCCGCGCGCGGGCCGGGCTGAAAGACCCCGACAAGCCGATCGGCAGCTTCCTGTTCCTCGGCCCCACCGGCGTGGGCAAGACCGAGTTAGCGCGGGCCTTGGCGGCGTTCCTCTTCGACGACGAGAAGGCGATGATCCGCATCGACATGAGCGAGTACCAGGAGAAGCACACCGTGTCGCGGCTCGTCGGTGCCCCGCCCGGGTACGTCGGCTACGACGAGGGCGGCCAGCTCACCGAAGCGGTGCGCCGCCGGCCGTACTGCGTGATCCTGTTCGACGAGATCGAGAAGGCCCACGCGGACGTGTTCAACGTGCTGCTCCAAGTCCTCGACGACGGCCGGCTGACCGACAGCCAGGGGCGGCTGGTGGACTTCAAGAACACCATCGTTGTGATGACTTCCAACGTCGGCTCGCAGCGAATCTTGCAGTACAAGGGCAGCACCATCGGCGAGCTTTACGAGCGGATGCGCGACGAAGTCCTGGGCGAACTCCGCAAGGTGTTCCGGCCGGAGTTCCTGAACCGCATCGACGAGACGATCGTCTTCCACGCCCTCAAGGAGAGCGACCTGAAGCGGATCATCGAGATCCAACTCGACCGCATCCGCGAGCGACTCATCGACCGCAAAATCACGCTGACCCTGACCGACGCGGCCAAGACCTTCCTCGTGTCCACCGGCTACGACCCGGTGTACGGCGCGCGGCCGCTGAAGCGCACCCTGCAACGGTACATCGAGACGGCGCTGGCCAAGAAGATGCTCGGCGGCGAAGTCCGCGACGGCGACACGGTGGTGGTCGATTACGACCTCGCCCACGACGCGCTGACGTTCACGCCGACGGCGACCGGGTGAACGCCGCCAGCGGTGGGTGCGGACGTGGACCCGCCGTTCGTCCCCGGCGCGGGGTAATTTGCCGTGCAGGATCATTGAGGCTGTGGTGGGTTGCGGCGGATAGCACGGAATTGTAGTAAATATATATTGATTATTGCGACGGATGGCTCTGCCGAAGTGGTACGCGTAAAATTGAGAATAATTAGTATGTCGTTCTCGCTTTTGATTCCAACAACTGTGCCGAATACTCCTCTAAATATCACAATAGATGTCGGGGAGATACTATTCATTCTTGGTGCAAACGGCACCGGCAAGTCTAGTCTGATGCAGGCATTCGCTTCTGCGGGCGCGAATAATACTCGTCGAATCACAGCGCACCGCCAAACGTGGTTTCGGTCAGGATATCCTGAGTTTGCTGGAAAACAGCGCGCCGACTACGAGTCAAATGTACTCGGCAATGATCAGCAGACCAGCTCGCGTTGGATGGACAATTATTCGGATCAGCGACCCCAGATGGCGATATATGATTTAGTCAATTCCGAGAATGTTCGCGCAAGAGGGATCGCTCGAGCTATCGATGCAAAAATGCCAAGTGAGGTTGTCGAACGCGCTGCCAAAGAAGGCGCATTATCGATTCTAAATCGTCTACTTATACTCTCGAATCTCGACATCGTCGTATCCATCGAGACAAATGGCGAGATTACTGCGATCCGAAATAAATGCAATCCTTACAGCATTGCCAAACTTTCTGATGGAGAGAGAAACGCCATTCTCATCGCGGCTAACGTGTTGACCGTACCGCCGGGGACTCTTCTACTAATTGATGAGCCCGAGCGACATCTTCACAGATCAATCGTGTCGCCACTTCTGTCGCTTCTATTGAAGGAGCGGATGGATTGTGCATTTCTCGTATCGACGCATGAACCAATGCTTCCAATTGATAATCCGCATTCTAAGGTTTTGTTGACGAGGGCCTGCGTCTACGGAGGCGACACGGTGATATCTTACGACATCGATTTGTTGGCTAAAACCGACGCGATTGACGACGACTTGAAGCGAGCTATTCTGGGCGAGCGTCGGAAGATAGTGTTTGTTGAGGGCGTCGAACAGAGTCTCGACAAGCCGCTTTACAGTCTCCTTTTCCCGAATGCTTCGATAGTCGCCAAAGCCAACTGCCGCGAGGTCGAGAGCGCGGTCGTTGGCATCAAGAACACAGCTGAGTTGCACTGGGTGAAACCGTTTGGCCTGGTGGATAATGATTCATCCGATCCTGAGCGAATCGCGGACTTGCAACTCAAAAGCGTGACCGCGATCAGCGTCTATTCGGTTGAGTCAATTTACTATCACCCAGTTGTGCAGAAACTGGCGGGCGAGAAGATATCAGCAGTGCTCGGTGGCAACTTGGAGGTGTGCCTGAAGAAGGCGAACGCTGATGCCATCAGGTGTGTTGTAAATAGTGCTAAGCATCTGAGTGACCGTATTGCCGAGAAAACGGCACGTGCTCAAGTCTTCTCGCTCCTGCCCAAAAAAGGTGAGATCGCGAATGGAGGGGAGCGTATCGTTAAGATAAACTTTGCAAAGTTTGCCCGTGACGAAGCGTCGCGTCTTGAAGCGTTAGTCAACGTATCCGACTTTATCGGCGTATTGCAGAGGTATCCTATCCGAGAAACTCCCTCGCTCGATGCTATTGCCAAGGCGCTCAATTTTACCAATCGCGATCAGTATGAAGCGGCTGTTCGTAAACTCCTAATAGACG
The DNA here is from genome assembly GCA_043745465.1 of Fimbriiglobus sp. Lineage (GTDB taxonomy): Bacteria > Planctomycetota > Planctomycetia > Gemmatales > Gemmataceae > Fimbriiglobus. Next base: position 33,838 of record JAYTSV010000125.1, on the reverse strand, counting down.
ATCCGGAGGCGGTAAAGATCGTCCGGTCCTTGCTGGGCTTGCTACCGGCTGATCTACTTGCGTAAGCCTGTGACAAGTGGCCGTATGCGCATACGCCGGGCATCATGCGGCCGGAGAACCGGCACTTCAAGTGCATGCCGGCGGAAAGCCGCTAGCGTATACTCCGGGACACTGACTGCCTTATTTGGACCCCGCACCATGCCCCAGCGTACCAACACCCTGCCACTGCTCGGCCTCCTCGCCGGGCTGCTCCTCGGCGTGGCGATCGTCTACGGCACGCGGTACGCCGTCGCGCCCGCTCGGCTGAACAACCCGGACGCCGTCGAGCGTGTGCCCGAGTTGCGGACGGGGGCCGATGCCGAGGAGGCCGAGGCGGTCCGCGTCTTCAAGGGGTCGCGCGAGTCGGTCGTCAACGTCGATACGGTGGTCCGCGTCCGGCAACTCGACATGCGCGTCTCGGAGCAGCAGACCGGCACCGGGTCGGGCTTCCTGTGGGACGACGAGGGCCGCGTCGTGACTAACTTCCACGTCGTCCGCGAGGCGGCGGCGAGCCGGGGGACGCTGCGCGTGGTACTGGCGGACCGGAGCGCCTGGGACGCCACGCTCGTCGGGGCCGCGCCCGAGTTCGACCTGGCCGTTTTGCAGATCGCCGCCCCCAAGGACAAGCTCAAGAATATCCGCGTCGGCCGGTCGGGCGACCTCGAAGTCGGCCACAAAGTTTACGCCATTGGCAACCCCTTCGGGCTGAGCCTGAGCATGACCAAGGGCATCGTGTCGGCGCTCGACCGCGAAATCGACTCGCAGACCGACCGCACGATCACCGGCGTGATCCAGACCGACGCGCCGATCAATCCCGGCAACTCCGGCGGGCCGCTGCTCGACAAGGGCGGCCGGCTCGTCGGCGTCAACACGGCCATCCAGTCGCCCTCCGGCGGCAACGTCGGCATCGGCTTCGCCATCCCCGTCGATACGGTGAACCCCGTCGTCACCGAGTTGATCCAGCGCGGCCGCACCTTGCAGCCGGACCTCGGGTTGAAGCTCGTCGATCAGCGCCGCGTCCGCCGGGCGGGCTTCGCCAGCGGGGTCATGGTGCAGAGCGTCGAGCCGGTGGGGCCGGCGGAGAAGGCGGGCTTGCGCGGCGTCGTCGCCGACCGGCAGACCGGCGAGGTGACGCCGGGGGACGTGATCGTGCGAGTCAACGGGGCCGCAGTGGTCGGCAACGCGGAGTTCGCCAGGACTCTCGGCAAGGCCAAGCCGGGCGACACGTGGAAGCTCACCGTCGAGCGCGACGGGGAAACGCGCACGGTCGAGGTCACGGTGCGCGGGGTTTAGACCGGCGTCAGGATTTCGGCGACGCGGACGGCCGGGTGGCCGTCCGCGGTGATGACGCCCAGGCGGCCGTAGGTGACGCTTCCCGCCGGCACGCCCAGGACTTCGGCGAGGTCGGCCGGGAGGGCGGCGCGGAAGAACTGCACCGGCTGGATTTCGCGCAGCACGTCGTGCTCGATCAGGACGCGGCCGAGTGGCGTTTTCCCGGCGACGATCTCCGCGGCCACGGCCGGGTCGAGCCGGTCGAGCGCGACGGCCACCATGCCGAACTGCACGACCCGCCGGCCGGCCCGGAGTCGGAGCGCGATCTTGCGGGCGTACTCGTGACCCGATTGAGCGACCTCGTGGACCTCGACATCGACGGCGTCGTTGAAGTACGCCTCGACGGTCACGGTCATGTGCTGGGTGTGGACGAGCAGCCCTCGGTACGGCTCCGGCACACCGTCGGCGGACACCGGTTCGACCCCGACGCGGAAGCGGTCTCCCGGGAACAGGGCGAAGAGACTGTCGAGGGTGAACATCGGCGTCGGCCTCGGGGTGTTGAGTCGGATACCGGCGGCGGTCGGCCGGCCTTTCAGCGGAAAACGGTTGCTCCGGGCCGCGGAACCTGTTTACTGGGAGGGCAGGTTCTCTCCCGCCGACCCTTCCGCGAGGTCTCCCCATGCGACACGTCCTGGCCACCCTGCTCCTGGCCGCTTCCGCCGTTCCCGGCGCGGCCGCCGACCCGTTCGACCAGTCCAAGGTGCCCCTCGAAGTCCCGCCCCCGGCCGGGTTCACCGGCAAGAAGATCGTGCTGATCGCCGGGTCGAAGAGCCACGGCCCCGGCGACCACGAGTTCTTCGCCGGCACGGCCATTCTCATGGACCTGCTCAAGCAGACGCCCGGCGTCTGGCCGGTCATGGTCCGCGACGGCTGGCCGAAGGACGAAACCGTGTTCGACGGCGCGGCGACGGTGATGTTCTATATGGACGGCCGCGGCGGGCACCCGGTCGTCCAGAAGGACCGCCTGGCCAAGATGCAGAAGCTCATGGACGCCGGCACCGGCTGGGTGAACCTGCACTACGCCGTCGATTACGAGCCGCGGCACGGGGAAACCGTCGTCGGCTGGATGGGCGGGTACTACGACCCCCGGATCAGCACGAACCCGCACTGGGACGCCGAAATTCGCAGCCTGCCGAAGCACCCGACGACGCGCGGCGTCAACCCGTTCACCGTCAACGACGAGTGGTACTACAACATGCACTGGGTCGGGGACGCGACCGACGTGAAGGACGCGAAGGGCGTGACGGCGATCCTGCAAGCCCTGCCGCCGGACGGCACGCGGGGCACGGCCGACGCGAAGAAGTTCCTCGGCCGGATCGAGACGTTAGCCTGGGCCTACGACCGCAAGGACGGCGGCCGCGGGTTCGGCTTCACCGGCGGGCACAACCACCGCAACTGGGCCGACGCCGACTTCCGCCGCCTGGTCGTTAACGCGATCCTCTGGAGCGCGAAGGTCGAAGTGCCCGAGGGCGGCGCGAAGGTCGAGTTCGACCCGGCGGCGCTGAACGTCAACCTCGACAACAAGGGCAAGCCGCACACCCCGATCGTCCCGGCCTCGAAGAAGTGAGTCCCGGCGAGCGTCGCCCCGGCCGGCAGCGCGAGAAAGGTCCCGGCGTCAGCGAGCGGGTGCCGACGCCGCACTTCGAGGAACGGCAGGCGGACGGGATCGCCGGCGACCGGATGTCGGCGGAATGTAATCAACCGGACAACGCGAACTGCGAACTGTCGAACTCGACGGCCGAGAGTTCCTTGAGCAGATCGTACCACTTCATTTTCGGCTCGCGGTCGGCCCGGTCGGGCGCGGCCCCGACGAAGAAAAACAGGCCGAGCCTCACCTGCTTACCGCCGTCGAGGTCGATGCCGAAGTCGCCCGCGGTTCGCAGGATTTGCTTGACGCCTTTGACCTTACAGCCGACGAGTCGGTCCGTCCCAGGTTCGAGATAGAGCGTCACGACATCGTCGAGTCGCTTGGCGTAGCAAACGTTGTCGGACAGGAAGTACGTGAGGTAATCCCCACTGCGGAAGTAGTGAGGCACGGCGCGGAACGGCCCGGGCTCGTTGGCCTTCAGGTAGTGGCTTAGGCTCGTTTCCATGCTCTCCTCGCGAAGTCGGTTTGCCAGTTCTCGGGGTGCCCTTGCTCGACGTCGTCCTCGACTCGCCACTCCCAATCGAACACCACGTGGCCCATGTCGGCCAGGGACGAGAAGGCCAAGAAGACGAACCCGAACCGCGGTGGCGTTCCCGACCCGGCCTCGTCCGCCTCGTCAGGGTCGGAGGTCGGGAACACGGCGTGACACAGGCTGGCCGCCTGATTCGGTCGGCGTAACCCCTCGAAGATCGCGTCCGGGTCGGCGATCGCCACTTCGACAAACCGCGCGTCGTCGTACTTCCAAGCCGGCCCGTCGAGGCGAACCGTGTCGAGTTCATTCCGGTCGATAAAGAACGGCACGCGCGAGCCGTCCGGGAGTAATCCGTCGCCGATTGGCAACTGTCCGAACGGGACCAGCATTGGCACACCAAGAGGGGGTGAAGGTGTGCCGCACCGCAGCCCTGTACTCATACTGTAATCCCGAGCCGGAGACGAATCCACAAGAACTCGCCCCACTTTGAGTGAGTGCCTGTATCGACTGCCCGTCGGCGGACTACAATTTTCTCGTGCCACCCCGTTGCTGTATCCCGATGTCTGAGCGTCACCCCGCGAAGGATTTCCATGACCGCCGCCCCCGCCAAGACGCGCCTGACCGACTACGCTTCGTGCGCGGGGTGCGCCGCCAAGTTGCCGCCGACGGGGATCGGCGAGGTGCTCAGCTTCTTGCCCAAGACGACCGACCCGCGGCTGCTCGTCGGCACCGAGACGCACGACGACGCCGGAGTTTACCAACTCACCGACGACATCGCCATCGTTCAGACGGTCGATTTCTTCCCGCCGATCTTCGACGACCCTTACGTTTACGGGCAGGTCGCGGCGGCCAACGCCATCAGCGACGTGTACGCGATGGGTGGCCGACCGCTGACCGCGATGAACATCGTCACGTACCCGGACGACCTGATCGGCCCGGAGTGGCTGGGCAAGATCATGGCCGGCGGGGCGGAGCGCTGCACCGCGGCGGGAGTGGTGATCCTCGGCGGGCACACCGTGCGGGACGCGGAGATCAAGTTCGGCCTGGCGGTCACGGGGACGGTCCACCCGAAGAAGATCGTCACCAACGCCGGGGCCAAGCCGGGGGACGTGCTGATTCTGACGAAGCCTCTGGGCACCGGGTTCGTGACGACCGCCGCGAAGAAGGCGACCTGCCCGCCCGACCTTTACCGCGCGGCGTGCGAGAGCATGATGGCCCTGAACCGCGCGGCGTGCGAGGCAATGCTCGAAGTCGGGGTCAACGCGGCCACCGACGTGACCGGGTTCGGCCTGGCCGGGCACGGCTACGAGGTCGCCGCCGGCAGCAACGTGACGGTCGCCTTCGACCTGGCGAGCCTGCCCGTCTTCCCCGGGCTGACCGACCTCGACCTGGTCAAGTTCCGCACCCGCGCGAGCAAGACCAACCGCCAGTACACCGAGGCCGAAACGCACTACGCGCCGGGCATCGACGCGGCCCTGTTGGAGTACGCCTACGACGCCCAGACCTCCGGCGGCCTGCTCATCAGCGTCCCCGCCGCCAGGGCCGACCAACTCGTCGAATTGCTCCTGGCCAAGGGGACGACGGTCGCGGTCAAAGTCGGCGACGTGCGCGAGCGCGGCCCGACGGCCCTCGTGATGCGGTAGCAGGTCCGGGTTTCACCCGACCGGGAGCGCAACCTCGACGCACCCGGCGTGCGTCGCCCGGACGTAGTAGTAGCAGGTCCAGCTTTCACACAACCGGGAGCGCAACCCCCGCCGGCTCACACCGGGGCGACCGGCAGTCCGGTGCGACGGGATGTGAGTCGCCCGGTGGATGAACTCCCGGCAAGCCCCGGAGGAGCCGGGGTCGGTGAGGGGTCCCCGATGCGGCTGAAGTTCCTGTGGCTGTTCCTCGCCGTACCGGTCGCCGTCCCACTGCTCGTGTGCGCGGGCTGCTTCGACGACCCGGCCGGGCCAGCGCGGCAAGGCGGGGTGGCGGCAGCGTTCCTACGCGTCGGTCAACGACACGACAACGCGCTTACCGACGGCAAGCGCGTAGCGACGGAGAGTTTTCAGACGAAGAACCGTAGGCCGACCGGCCTCATACTCCGTCAGTGTGAACCGGTCCTTGGCTGTTAGCACAGGCAAATCGACGAGAGCAAGTCCCTTCGAGCGCTGCGTGGCTTGCAGTTGGTCGAACAACTTGCGCACCACGCGTCGGGACCGTACTTGCGCGCGATAGGTCGCGATGAGTTCGGGGAGGTCCGCGGCGACTTGTTCGCGAGCGACTTGAATCGCTGCGACTTCAATAGGTGTTAGTGGCCTGTCGCGAGTAATGCGTTTCATCGCTTTCTCCTCTTGGGGACATCATACGCCGTAAGAGGATCAATCACGTTCCCCGCCCGCACTTTGTAAACGACAATCAGGTGGCGGCCGCCAAGAGTGTCGCCAAACACGACCGGCAAGCCGGAGGACCGACTAAACGCCATACCCGTGATATTTTGAAGCACTTCCTCGACCTCACTTTTCGTGACGCCGTGCTTCGCGCAGTGCTGCACGTTACCAACAGCGTCGTCGTCGGCGTCCCAGAGTATTGAGTCGAAGGTCATTGCGGCGGCTCCCGGTTCGTGGGACAGCGTACAGTAAGACAATTCAAATTGCGCCGCGAATGTTTTTTGATCGCACTCAGTGGGAATGCCCCCTCGCCGCGAGAACGGTTGGTTTCGGCGGGGGGTCGTGATACGATAATGCTCGCCTGCCCCACTCTCCTCGCGTTGGACTGAATCATGCGCCTCCTCGCTTCGCTGCTCGCCGTCGCCGTCGTCGGACCCGCCTTCGCCCAGAAACCGGACGCCCCGGTCGTCGCGCCGCTCAAGGGGGAGTCGAAGACGGTCGCACTCTTCGACGGCAAGTCCCTCGCCGGGTGGGAGGGGTACGAAGACCTGTGGTCCGTCAAGGACGGCGTCATCGTCGCCAAGAACACCGCCCCGCTCAAGTTCAGCACCTACCTGCTGACCAAGGACAAGTACACCGACTTCCGCCTGACCTTCTCGGCCAAGCTCGTCGAGAGTGAGATGCACTCGGGCGTGGCCTTCTGGGGCAAGGTCAAGCCGGACGTGAGCAAGGACGCCGAGAAGGACCGCACGGCGCACACCTACGCCGGGCACCTCGTCATGTTCCCGTCGGGTTACGGCATGTACGACCTGTTCGGCCGCAACGGCCTGCCGGTGGACGGCAAGCCGGCGATGAAGGTCGGCAAGCAGCACGACTGGAACGAGGTCGAAGTGCTGGCGCAGGGCAACCGCGTCCGGGTGGCGGTCAACGGCACGGCCGTCGTCGATTGGCGCGACCCGAAGCCCGAGACGATCAAGGAAGCCCCGATCGGCCTCCAACTGCACTCGAACACCGTCAAGCAAGAGATCCACTTCAAGGGCCTGACCGTCGAAACCTTCCCCAAAGCCGACAAACTGCTGACGGTGAAGTGACGCCGACCGCCGCCTAATCGCCGTCGGGGCGGTTCGGCTTGCCGGCGAGCAGGCGGATGCCGACGTTCAGCAGCATCACGAAACTCAGCAGGACGAGGGTTGCGGCCCAGGCCTGGTCTTGCTCGTCTTTGAACGGGCCGCGCGAGTACTGGAAGATCGCGTGCGGCAGGTACGGCGTCTGGCCCCACAGGGAGGTCGGCCAGGCGTCGGTGTGGCCGGCCGTCAACAGCAGCGGGGCCGTCTCCCCGGCGATCCGGCCGACGGCCAGGAAGACGCCCGTAACGACGGCCGGGAGCGCCGCCGGGAGGACGACCCGCCACAGGGTCTGGAAGCGGGTCGCCCCCAGGGCGTAGCTCGCCTGCCGGAGGGCTTCGGGCACCAGTTTCATCGACTCCTCGGCGCTGCGGATCACGACCGGCAGCATGATGACGGCCAGGGTCAACGCCCCGGCCAGGCCGGAGTACCCCCAGGCGCGGCCGCCCAGCCAGACGGGGTCGACGAACATCGCGTACCCGAAGATGCCGACCACGACCGACGGCACCCCGCCGAGCAACTCCGCGACGAACCGGACGGCGTCGGCCCGGCGCGAGCGACGGGTTTCGGCCAGGTAGACGGCGGTCAGCAGGCCGACGGGCACGGCGAAGACGGTCGCCGCGGAAACGATCATGACGCTGCCGAGCATGGCGTGCCCGAGGCCGCCGCGGCGGACCGGGCGGTCGAGGTCGTCCGTCGGCAACTCCGTGCCGGCGGCGCGGGCCTGTTTGTACTCGGCGTAGGTCCGGTTGGTCATCGGCGGGCGGGCGCGCTCGGTGAACAGCCCCGGTTCCAGGGCCACCGCCCCGCGGACAGTGATGTCGCCCAGGATCAGGAACAGCGGCACGACGGCGAGCGCGAACCCGGCCGCAAACGTGCCGATGGCGACGCGGTTCCAGACGCCCGCCCAGCCCGCGCCGACGGCAGGACGGGGCAACGACGGCAGCCTCCCGTCGGCGGGCGTCGGCCGCAGTCGCGTGCCGTCCGGGGGCGTCAGGTCGGCCGGGAGGTTCGCCGGCGACGAGGCGACGCGCGGCCCGCCTTCGCCGTCCCGGGTCAGCCGGTTCAACAGCCGCCGGGCCGCGACGTTGAAGACGGCCGTGACCGCGAGCAGGACCAGGGCCAGGGCCACGAGGGCGGCGCGGAACTCGGGCTCGTCGGCCTCGTGCAGTTGCGTAGCGATGCGCGACGCGATCGTGTCCCCCAGGGCGAACGGGGACAGGCCGATGACCGCCTGGTTGCCGACGAGCATCGTCACCGCCATCGTCTCGCCGAGGGCGCGGCCCAGGGCCAGGAACGCGGCCGCCGCCATGCCCGGCCGGGCGTAGGGCCAGACGATCGTGCGGATCGTCTGCCAGTGCGTCGCGCCCAGGGCCAGCGCGCCCTCCCGCTGCGACCGCGGCACGGCCCGGCAGACTTCATAACTGATGGCCGTGATGTACGGCAGGATCATGACGGCGAGGACGACCGACGCGGTGAACAGGCCGTTGCCGCCGGTGTTCGGCCCGCCGACGAGGGTGAACAGCTTTTGCACCGCCGGGGCCAGCGCGACCAGCCCCCAGAAGCCGTACACGACGCTCGGGATCGCGGCCAGCAACTCGACCAGGAAGCGGCCGACGGTGCGGACCCGCGGCCCGGCGACCTCGGCCAGGAAGGTCGCCGCGGCGACGCCCAACGGCACCGCCAGGAGCACCGCCCCGAGGGACGTGACGACCGTGCCGTAGACGAACGTGAGCGCGCCGAAGGTCGGCCGGGGGTGCGGGTCGGCGGCCGTCGGCACCGGCTTCGGCGTCCAGGCCGTGCTCGTGAAGAGCTGGTACTCGCCGGCCCGGCTCAACACCGGGAAGGCGTCGGCGACCAGGGCCACGACCAGCAGCGCCGCCAGGGCGAGCACGAAGCCGCCCGCGGCCTGCACGGCGGCCCCGAACAGCCGCTCCCCCCAGGAGCGCGGCCGGGCGACGGGTGGGGGTGGAACGTCCGTCACGGGGTGAACTCGATGCGGTCCAGTTGGGCCAGCGCGGCGACCCGCAGCGGTTCCGGCAGGGGGGCGTAGTGCCGCTTGCCGGCGAGTTTCTGGCCCGTCGGCCCGAGCGCCCAGCGGAGGAAGTCGCGCGTCGCCGGCCCGGTCCGGCCCGGCTGCGACCGGTACAGCACGGCGTAACTCGTGCCGACGATGGGGTACGCGTCCGGCCCCGGCGCGTCGGTCAGGTTGCGCGTCAGGGCGTGCAGCGAGTACGGCTCCTCGGGCGGGCGGGGGTCGAGCGGGCAGGCCGCCGCGGCCGCGATTCCCGCCGCCGACGCCAGCACCGAATTCCCCGCCCGGTTGCGGACGCGGCCGAACGGCACCTCGGGGTTCTCCGCCGCGAACGTCAACTCGACGTACCCCACGGCCCCCGGCGTCCGGCTGACGTACCCGGCCACCCCGTCGGTCCGCGACTGCGCGATGCCGACGCCCTTCGGCCAGTTCGGCAGGTTGCTCACGCCGACCGCCGCGAGGACTTCGGGCGACACCTTCGACAGGTAATCGACGAACACGAACGACGTGCCGCTCGGGTCGGCCCGCGTCACCGGTTGCACGGCCAGGTCGGGCAGCGTCACCTTCGGGTTCAGCGCCTGCAAGCGCGGGTCGTTCCAGGTGGTGATCTTGCCCAGGTACAGGTCGGCGAGGACTTCGCCGGTGAACTCGACCGGCGGGGCGTCCGGGGGCAAGTCGGGCAGGTTGTAGATGGGCACGATCCCGCCGACGACGAGCGGGACGTGCAGCACGTCCCCGCCGAGGTCGCGGGCCTCGGCGACTTGCCGGGCGTTCATCGGGTGGTCGGTGCAGCCGAAGTCGGCGAGCCGGCGGGTCATCTCGCTGATGCCGGCCCCCGACCCCTTGCCCTGGTAGTTGACCTCGACGCGCTCGCCCGTCTCCTCGGGGTAGTAAGTCGCCCAGACCCGCACGACCGGCTCGACGAACGTCGAGCCGGTCCCGTGCAGCGTCACCGGCTCGACGGCGGGCGTCGCCGGCCGGCAACCGGCGGCGAGCAGCAGGCAGAGCAGGGCGACCGGGCGCATCGGGGGATACCAGGGCGGGGGCGACGGCGGACGTGGGTGCAGTGTAGCCGGGCGGCCCCGCGGGTGTGTGAAGTTCTGCGGTAGACGGCGTGCCCGCGGCCTCCTACGCGGCCTGGATCACCCGGCCGAGGACACTGAGGGCCACGCCGACGGCCATGAGGACGAGGGGCATCTTGGCCTCCTCCCACTTGAGGACGCCGTACACGAACGCCAGGGTCAGAACAGCAGAACGCCGACGCCCCAAGGCACGCTCTCCGTCCAGGCCTTGACGAGAATCCAAACGTACCCGACGAGCGCCGCCCCCGCGCCCATCAACATCAGCATGACGACCATCGTTTTCCACGCTCCGCTCGACGGTTGCCGCGGCGGAACCCCGGCACAATCGCCGGTCTAGACGAGCCTGGCCGTCGAAGATCGTAGCGTAGTGAAATGACCGTCGGGACGCAAGCCGCGACTTGCGTGCGCATCAGACGGCGGGCCGGAAGCGTCAGCGCCCGGAGGTCGTGCGATGCGACTAGAGAACGACGACCGGCAAGCCGACAGCGTCAGCGACTGGGTGTCGTGATTCCCGGCGAGCGGCGGGTGTCAGCCGGCTGTTCCAACCTGCCCGGGCGAGCCACAACCCGCCGGAAGTGTCCGCCGCTCGCCGCGGGGTTACGCGAAATACTCCTTGTTCGCCGCGTAGGCCCGTTCGACGATGGGGACGCGGGCGTCGTCCACGATCTCCTTGACCACGACCGACGGCGTCTTCTTGCGCAGCCGGCTCTCGGGCTTCAGGATCACGCGGTGGTTCAGCACCGGCTGGGCCATCCGCTTCACGTCGTCGGGGATCACGAAGTCCCGGCCTTGCAGGGCCGCCAGCGCCTGCGAGCAGCGGAACATGGCGATCGACGCGCGGGGGCTGCCGCCGAGCACGATGTCCTCGTGCTCGCGGCTGCCGTGGACGATGTCGAGGACGTACCGCTTGATCTTCTCGTCCACGTGGATTTCGCGCACCGCGTCCTGGCAGGCGATGATGTCGGCCGCCGTCACGACCGGTTGCAAGTCGTCGATCGGGTGGCCGCGCTGCAGGCGGGTGAGCATCTGGGCCTCCTCCTCGTAGCTGGGGTAGCCGAGGCTGAGCTTCACCAGGAAGCGGTCGAGTTGCGCTTCGGGCAGCGGGAACGTGCCCTCTTGATCGACGGGGTTCTGCGTGGCGATGACCAGGAACGGCGGCTTCAAGACGTAGGTCTGCCCGTCCACGCTGACCCGCCGCTCGCCCATCGCCTCCAGTAAGGCGGCCTGGGTCCGCGGCGTCGCCCGGTTGATTTCGTCCGTCAGCAGCGTCTGCGCGAAGACGGGGCCGGGGCGGAACTCGAACTCCGTCGTCTTCTGGTTGAAGATCGACACCCCGGTCACGTCCGACGGGAGCAGGTCCGGCGTACACTGGAGCCGCTTGAACGTGCAGCCGACGCTCCGGGCCAGGGCGCGGGCGAACATCGTCTTGGCGACCCCGGGCACGTCCTCCAGGAGGATGTGCCCTTCGCACAGGTACGCGGCCATCGCCAGGGCCAGTTGCGGCCGCTTGCCGATGATGACCTTCTCCATGTTGGCGACGACCTTCGCCACCGTCGCCGCCACGTCGATCGCCATAGTGCCTCAGTCTGCAAAGGGGGCGAGCCGGTGGAGTCGTCTTCCGCCGCCGCCCGACGAAGGAAGCCAGCCCGGCCAGTTCCTTGTCACACTATCTATTTTGGGTCAGGCGGGTCCGGTTTGATCCGCGTATCGGCAAAGTGGAAACGACAATCGCAGCCGCAGGGTTGAGAGCGCCCAGGGCAACTTCCCCGAAGGAACGATAAATTCTCGGCAACGAACGTGGGATCGGCGGCCTAGACAAGAGGGTGTGCTTGGAGTAAGTGTTGGTCACGCGGCGACAAGTCGGGTTGCTGTTCAGCAGGGACAAAGGGAATTTCGTAAATAATCTCCGGAGATGGCAAGCTACCCCTTGACACGCGATCTGGGTGCCTTAGTATAACGACGAACAGCCCACGGCGTAGAGCACCGTAGGCTGTTCGTTTCCAACATCGCTTGAGACATCGGCGAGTGCTTGCGCACCCGTTCAGCCACACTGAACAGTTTAGCATGACTCGCCGCGCTTTCAAGCCTCCTACTTCCAGGAGGTGCCGCTGATGCGCGGTTCCACAGGTCACTCGTGTCCGAAGTCTGGTATCTGGCGCTCCGAGAGCTGCCATCCCGTCGAAATCGCACTTTCTGTCAACGAGACGTTTCCACCCTGTCGTACCTGCAAGAAGGCCGTGACTTGGACGCTCGTCCGGCCTACGAATAACTAGCAGACCGACCCCACGACCTCACCGGTCGTGGCCAAATTGAAGCAGCAGCGACTAAGGGTTTTTCGTCCACCGAAAACCATTTCCACGGCCTCAGTGCTGTGGCCGATTCGAGTCGCTGACAGAAGCGTAATCTCGTGAGTATTTTGCCCACGGGGAGCCGACTTGTACGGGAGTGTGACACATGCCCAAGGATCAAAATGGTGTACGGCCTGCGGATGAGGTCCGCCGAATCATTCTGCGGTACTTCTACGACCGCAACTGCAACGCAACTAGCAGTCGAGGCAAGAAAGGTTCCGCAGTCATGATCAAAGCGATTAAGTCCGAGCTGAAGTCACAGCACGAACTCAGCCAGAAAGAGGTGCAAAGCAATTTGACATACCTTCTGAGCCAGGGTTGGGTCGGCGAGCTGCTGGAACAAAAACAGTTCAGGACAGACAAGGGGACTTTGCAACCCTCCACGGCGAGGTTCCATCAAATCACGGCAAGCGGCATCGACAAGATCGAAGGGGAAGGCGAGTTCACCATGCCCAAGTTTAGCGGGATCAAAATCGAGGCCACGGGGCAAAACATCATCACACTTGGGGACGGCAACAAAATCAACGCTCAGTTTAGCGATTTGGGTAAGGCGTTAGTCCAACTGCGCGAGGCGATCACTGCGTCCCAGATCAGCGAAGCGGCCAAGTTGAATCTGGTTGCTGACATCGACACCGTCCAATCTCAGCTGGCTAAACCCCATCCGAACCAGAGTATCATCGCGGCTGCCTGGCTAGCTGTGAAAGCTTCTGCGACCATCAACGGTTGTGCAACGCTCGTTGACAAAGTCGGTGGACTGATCGCGGGCTTCTTGACGTAATCAAACTCAGTGCTGGCAGGGCATTATTCGGCTTGGCCACGGGCCTGACTGGACGCCGCCGGCCGGTACAATGACTGCCCCCGCACTCCCGAGACGCCGCCGATGACGCGCCCTTCCCGTTGGCTCCTGCCGGCCGCGCTGCTGACGCTCGCCGGGTGCAGTCCGTCGCCGGGCAATCCCGCCGCGGCGTCGGCCGAGAAGCCGGCGGCCGCGCCGCTGACGCGCGGCCAGCCTACCAAGACGACGCTGACGTGGACCGTCGAGCAGCCGGGCACGGTCCACGCCTTCGAGACCACGCCGCTGGTGGCCAAGCTCCCCGGGTACGTCAAGCGGCTGACCAAAGACCTCGGCGACCCGGTGGCGGCGGGCGAACTCCTGGCCGTCATTGCCATCCCCGAACTGGAGCGCGAGGCCGAGGCGAAGGCCGCCGCCGTGGCCGTCGCCGACGCCGAGATCGAGCAGTCGAAGTCCGGCGTGACGGTCGCCGCGGAGGTGGTCCACGCGGCCGAGGCGACCGTGCTCGAAGTCAAGGCCGGGCAGTCGCGGGTGCAGGCCGACTTCGAGCGCTGGGAGTCCGAGGTCAAGCGGATCGAGACCCTCGTCGGCCAGAAGGTGATCGACGCGCAAACCCTCGACGAGACCCGCAAGCAGTTCCGCAGCGCGGCCGCCGGCCGGGACGAAGTCGCCGCCAAGGTGACTTCGGCGCAGGTCATGGTCCGCGAGTCCACGGCGCGGAAGCTGCGCGCCGACGCCGACTTGAAGGCCGCGCACGCCCGCCGGCGGATGGCCGACGCCGAGGCCCGGCGGGTCGCGGCGATGCTCGACTACTGCCAGATCAAGGCCCCGTACGCGGGCGTCGTCACCGGCCGGTACGTCCACACCGGGCACTTCCTGCAGCCCGGGGCGAACCGGTCCGAGACGCTATTCACGGTCGCCCGGCTGGACACGGTCCGCGTCTTCGTCGAGGTGCCCGAGGTCGCCGCGGCCCAGGCCACCCCCGGGGCGAAAGTGACCGTCCGCTTCCCCGCGCTGGGCAACGCCGAAGTCCCCGGCACGATCACCCGCACGGCCGGCGTCTTGAACGCCGACACGCGGACCCTGCGGACCGAGATCGACCTGCCCAACCCCGACGGCCGGCTCCGCCCCGGCAGTTACGCCGTCGTCCGGCTGACCGCCACGGCCGCCGACGCGCTGGTCGTCCCGCCGTCGGCCGTGCTGTTCGCGGACGAGACCGCCTACGTCTTCGCGGTGGCCGACGGCAAGGCGGTGAAGATGCGCGTGCAGGTCGGCCGGAACACCCCCGACGGCGTGCAACTCCTCGGCTGGAAGCGGGCGACGGTGAACGCCGGCGAGTTCGCCCCGGTCCGGGAGACCGACACCGTCGTCACGACCAACCTCGGGGCCGTGACCGACGGCCAGCCGGTGCCGTAGTCGAACGCACTTTGTCGATGCACTCTTCGCGCCCGGCCTCGCGTCGTATCATGACCCGATTCTTCCCGCCGAGGCTCCGATGGCGACTCCCCCTGTCAACTCTCCGCCCGCGCGGAAACTCGACCCGCTGGCCGCGCTCCTGAGTTACCTCCTCCCCGGGCTGGGGCAGGTGCTGCAAGGCCGCGTCGGCAAGGGGGTCATGTTCTTCGCGTGCATTTACGGGCTGTTCTTCTACGGCTTGTGGATGGGGCAGATGAAGAACGTCTGGCTGCCCGAGCCGACCAAGCTGCCGGACATCGGCGTGCCGATCGTCGGCAAGCTGTCCGGGACGCCCAAGGCGCTGGCCCACCGGATGCAGTTCCTGGCGCAGTTCTGGGTCGGCGTCGCCGCCTGGCCGGCCGTCGGCCAGTACGTCGCGCACGACCCGGCCGCCGACCCGAACGCCCCGCCGGCCGTGCCGTTTTTGAAGGACTACATGCTCGCCCCGAGCGAGGCGAAGCTGAACGACTTGCAGCGGCCCCAGGACAAGACTTTCGACCTCGCTTGGGTGTTCACGGTCATCGCCGGCGCGCTGAACCTGCTCGTCATGTACGACGCCTTCGCCGGCCCCGTCGTCCGCGACGACGAAGAGTTCCCGCCCGCGCCGCCGAAACCCCGGGCGGAACCCGAGCCGGAGCCGGCGACCGACGGAAAGGCCGGTGGCCCGTGACGCCGCTGTTCGCCGCCAGCATTTACTGGCACTTCCCGCTGCTCATCCTGGTGTTCGCGCTGGTCTACAGCGGCACCCACCACGACCGCTGGGACCGCATCCTCCGCGAGGCCGCCGGCTGGGTCGCGAAGATCACCGGCTTCCTCGTCCTCGTCGGCGTCACCCTGTACGCCCTGAGTTCGTGGCTGTAACCGCGTCGGGAATCGCCGCCGGCTGCGGGGCCGTGACCGGCAGCGGCGGGGCCTTCTTGACGACCCCGCGCGGCCGGATCGACGGCCCGCGCGGCGTGCTGTTGCCCGGCGGCACGGGCCGCAGGCTGTGGTGCTTCTTACCCATCGAAGTCGTCGCCCCGAAAGTCGTCGCCGCCGGCCGGGGCGGGACCGAACCCACTCCGTCGCCCGGCGAATCGTAAAGCCAATGATACGGACGCCACCCCGGGCGGGGCCGAATCCGGCGGAGTGGTGCCTTCGCCGTTGGAAGTGTGGAACGCGGCGCTTGCAAATCCAATGCGCCCGGACGG
This sequence comes from Fimbriiglobus sp., assembly GCA_043745465.1. Lineage (GTDB taxonomy): Bacteria > Planctomycetota > Planctomycetia > Gemmatales > Gemmataceae > Fimbriiglobus. The sequence goes on along the minus strand of JAYTSV010000125.1, from coordinate 17,948 downwards.
CCTCAAGTGGCTTGACGCGGCGGCACCGGCTGGAACTCCGGTCCGGAGTAGGGCACGAATCCGGTCGGCCAGCACGCTTTAACGCAAGCGAGCAACCGGTGGTGCGCCTCAGCCGGGGGCGGGTTCACACGCTCGACGTGGACACTCACCTGGCCGCAAACCTCGCGGAGTCGCCAGACATCTGCCGCCAGGTAGGCGGGCAAGTAGCCGAGTGCCACACCGTCGGCCGTCTCGAGTCGCGCCGCCAAGGGGTCGCGCGGGTTTTCGGGTTCGGCGACCACGGTAAGCGAGTCGCCCGGTTGCAAGAGGGCAACCCGTTTTTCGGTCTCGGGTTCTGGCATGTGCCGGACGCCACGCACCAGGCAGTGCGTCAGGTAGCAGCCGTCCTCGGCCGGCGTCGGCACGGGGAAGAGTTCGATCTGATCGGTTTGCCGTTCCCCCCCCGTGCGAGCGAGAATCGCCATCGGGTGGGCGTCGGGCGGCAGTCCGAGGGCCGCCAGGAAGCCGGCGTACTCGGGCCGCTTCGGCGGCATGAAGCGGTTCGCCAGTAGTGGGAACGGGCGCGGGCTCGTGTAGGTCCGTTCGAGTTCGGGAAACTCCAGAAGCGGCGTGAACCCGTCGGCGAGGGCCGCAGCGACGTTGACGATGTAGCGGAACTCGTAATAGCTCTGGTCGGCATAGTAGCGAATGCGGGCGACGGGCCGGATCGCCCGCGTCGTCGGGCTTCGCCAGGTCACAAAAAAGGTCTGAGGCAGTGTTGTCATGGTAGGGGGACAGCCAGGAGACTCTCGCGGTTCAACCTCAACAGTTCGCCCGCGAAGCGGCGGGCTTCGTCCGACATGATCTCAGGCGACACCCCGGCGACAATGTCAGGTAGGTCAGTGTACGGTACCAGGCCGAGCCGCGCCAGCCAAAAGCGGGCCGCCGCTGGGGCTGAACTGGCGACCATCCGAAAGGCTCCGCGCGTCCTTAAAGGCTTGCGGTCGGCGGCCGAACCGTAGAGGGCTGACCCCGCCTTCGCCGCGTAGGCCGCGACCCCGTCCCCACGATCTCGGGTTCTTAACTTCCGCTCGCGGACGGCGTCGGTCTCGCGATAGCCCAAACTGGAGGCGTGATCGTACGACGGGCAGAGACGGAACACGGCTCGGGGTGGGGGCCTCACGACTCACCCACTATTGCGGCGGAACTCTAATGAGTCCCTCAACGGCAAGTTGTCGCGCGACTACGCCCGCTGCCGCAGCGTCCCGGCGAAGTGGGGTGACTTCCGTCGTGAAGGAAGTCACATCCAACTTACGGTAGCACAAGTAACTCGACACGCCATCGCGCCCGTCATAAGCTACCCGCATTCACCTCACTGGCGGGTTGCCCATGTCTGAATCGATCCGCGTCGTCTGCCCGAATTGCCTGGCCACCTATAATCTCCCGCCCACTGCGATTGGCAAGTCCGCAGCGTGCAAGCAGTGCAACGCGAAGTTCACTGTAAAGGTCGCCCCGCGGGAATTGCCGGCAGCCGAACTGCCAGAGCCGGAATCGCCCCCGGCCGCGGTTGTTGTCCCGTTGCGGTTCGCTGATGAGCATCCGCCGAAAGTGACCTACCTCCCCGCTCCAGTCGAGTCGGCTCGGCCTCGCCGCGAACGCCCGCGGGCCGACGAGGTAGAAATCACGCAACGTCAGGCCGGGCGATTCGGCAACGGCTTCCTCACGATGTTCGGCTGCCTGTCCGCCGTCGTCGTCTTCGGTGGCCTGTGCGTTCTATTTGTGTGCGGTGGCGGGCTAACTCTCTTAGGTATCGGCTCTGCCGGCGCTCGCAGGGCGGCCGAGGAACGACTTGCTCGCGAGCAGCAAGCAGAACAGTTGGCCGCGACTAACCCAGTCGCCCCTCATGCTCCGGTTCCGGGCAAGTCACAATCAGACGCACTCGTAGTACCAGGTAAGTCAGGTGCCAGCCCGACGCAGCCGAGTGTGTTGCCGGCCGGAACGGGGGATACGTTCATCGACTGGGAAAAGCCGGCCGTCGTGGACCGCGTCTGGGTCGGGATCACCACAGCGGCACCGGGACGCGTCGAGCTCGTCAGTGACTTCGGCCGCGAAACGCGCCGCACGGACGCCGATTTCTTCGTCGTCACGCTCTCAGTGGGCAACTCGAGTGAGGACCGTAAGCTCAACTTTTCGACCTGGATGGGCGGCGACTTTTCTATCGTTAAGGATTACGCAACTTTGAAGGACGAGTACGGCAACATCTACAAGCGTATGGACTTCGGTTTTGGCAAGCGACCGAAGGGCGGGGCGGGTAAATCCGAGTCGGTTTACCCTAAGAAGTATGTGGGCGATGTCCTCGCATTTGAGCTCCCGGTCGCCACAGCGAAGTTTCTAACCTTAACGCTACCTTGCAAGAACTTCGGGTCCGAAGGCGAGGTCAAGTTCCGCATCCCGACGAACACCCCTCGGAAGTCGTTGGCACCAACCTCGACCGGCCCTGAGAAGTCTGACGTAAAACCGTCGCCAGTAGAATCGACACCCGAGCCGGCACCGACGCCGACGCCGAAAGTGAAGCCCAAGCAGCCGCCTGCCCAACCACTTGAGCTGAAGGCCACCCACACTGTCACTCCGAAGGTAGTCGGCACGACAACAATCCCCGTTCCCGCCGGTAAAGTAGGCAAGCACGTTGAGTCCTACGAGGCAGGAGCGGAGGCCGAGCGAGCGAAACTGGTTAAGGACGGCGAGGTCTGCCTCATCGCCGAGCCGACGCCGGTGGCAGTCGAATCAACGCGGGACGGCTGGTGCTACTGTCGCCCGACCGAGGGGGCGCACAAAGGCAAGTTGCTCGTGCTGCGCGAGGCAGGCGTCAAGCCGGTAAAGTGAGGGGGCGGGGACCGGGTGAGTGAGCCTTGGCCGGAAAAGGATAACCTGGCGTGGCAATGTTGATCTTTCCCCACGACTCGAGATTTGGTCAGTTGTGCTACTACCAAAAATACGCTGGCCGGGGTGCCGATCATTCATACATACGGCCGAGTTGGCGTGTCTCACAACGCTCAACTCACGAACGTTGATGACGTATTACTTCTGTCGGCGTGGGGTATAGTTCGCACAGGTCACTTAAAGTATATTTAACATCGACTTTCTTCCAAGTGGGCGAGGCGGGATTTGAACCCGCATACTCTTGCGAATGGGGGATTTTAAGTCCCCTGCGTCTGCCAGTTCCGCCACTCGCCCGTGTCACGAATCGCCCCGGAATCAGCCCCGCGGCGGCCGCAAGCTCTCCACTGTAGGTAGGTCGGAGAGCGCGTTCAAGCCGAACGCTTGCAGGAACTTCTTGGTCGTCGCGTACAACTGCGGCCGGCCCAGCGACTTGTCCCGGCCGGCCGTGCGGACCAGGCCCTTCTCCATCAACCCGCGCACCACTTCGCCGACCGCCGTGCCGCGGATCTGCTCCACGTCGGCCCGCGTCACCGGCTGCTTGTACGCGATCACGGCCAGGGTCTCCAGCGCCGTCGGCGTCAGGCGGTAGTCGTGCCCGGTGCGGCGGAAGCGCAACAGCCAGACGTGGTAAGCCGTCCGCGTCAGGAGTTGGAAGCCGCCGGCCAGTTCCTCGACTTGAAACGCACTGCCGTCCGCGTCCAGTAACGTCCGTAACCGTCCGAGCAACGTCCGGGCCTCGGCGGCGTCGGTCAGCGCGGCCGCCTCGGCGAGCTTCTTGAGGGCGAGCGGTTCGTCGGCCAGCACCAGCGCCGCTTCCAGGCGGGCGAGGCGGGCGTCGCGGGCGAGGGGGTCGGTCGCCGCCGGCGGCGGGGGCGGGGCCAGGCTGGCGCGGGAGACGGCGGGCGGGCGGGTGTCGCGCGGTCGGGCCGTCGGCGGGCGGCGGGCGAGGAGGGCGGGCAGGGTCGGGCGGGCGGGTCGCATCGCCGCATCATGGCGGATTCGCCGCGTCCCTGCTAGACTGGTCGGCGACCGACCGTTGCCGACCCCGGGGGCCGCCGTGCGCGAACTGTTGGGCGAGTACCTGCCGGCGTGGGCCGCCACCCTGGGCGTGGCCGGGGTCGCCGCCGGGCTGATCCTCGGCTTCATCGGCGTGTCCGCGTTGATGTTCATCTGGGCGGAGCGCAAGGTGTCCGGGCGGATGCAGGACCGCCTCGGGCCGACGCGGACCGGGCCTTACGGCCTGTTGCAGTCCCTGGCCGACGGCATCAAGCTGATGACGAAGGAAGACCTGACCCCGGACCCGGCGGACAAACTCCTTTTCCACGCCGCGCCCTACGTGGCCTTCTGCGCGTCGTTCGCCGGGTTCATCGCGCTGCCGTTCGGCCTGGGCCTGGCCGCGCGGGAGTCCGGCGTCGGGGCGTTCTTCATGCTCGCGGCACTGTCCAGCGAAGTCTTCGGCGTGCTCCTGGCGGGGTACGCATCGGGCAGCAAGTGGTCGCTCTTCGGCGGCGTCCGCGAGGCGGCGCAGGTCGTCAGTTACGAGGTGCCGCGGTCGCTGTGCGTGCTCGTCCCGGTCTGCCTGACGGGGACGCTCGACCTGAACGCCATCGGGGCGCAGCAGGCCGGCGGCTTCTGGGCCTGGAACTTGTTCCACGACCCGTTCACGGCGGCCGCGTTCGTCGTCTTCTTCATCACGGCCACGGCCAGTTGCAAGCGCGCCCCGTTCGACCTGGCCGAGGCCGAGAGCGAACTCGTCGGCGGCTTCCACACGGAGTACAGCGGCCTGCGGTGGTCGTTCTTCTTCCTCGCCGAGTACGCCAGCATGTTCGCCGTCAGCGGCCTGGCCGTGCTGCTCTTCCTGGGCGGCTGGCACACCGGGTTCCTGCCCGGCGAGCCGACGGACGCGCTCGGCCCGTGGCTCGGCCACCCGGTCAACGCGGCCGTGTTCGTGGCCAAGGGGACGGGGCTGGTGCTGGTTATGATGTGGATGCGCTGGTCGCTCCCGAGGCTGCGCATCGACCAGGTGATGATGACCTGCCTGAAGTACTTCCTGCCGATCTCGTGCGGCCTGCTGCTGGGCGTCGCCGTCTGGCAACTGACCGTGCCGGCGACCGTCGGCCTGGCCGTCCGCTACGCCCTGGCCGGCGGCACCGTCCTGGCCTTCGCCGCCGTCGCACTGAAACTGGCCCGGTACCGAGACCCGACCCCCCGCGGCGAACTCGCCGGCGTCTGGGCGAAGCCCGCCGGCTAGCGGGGGAGCCGTCACTCGATGTCGCGGCCGCGGCCGTCGGCCTTCTCGATCAGGCTGCGCAGGTCGGCGTCGGCGATCGTCGCCTTGAAGAAGCGCACCGACCCGTCGGCCATCGCGGCGTTGAACCCCTTGCCCAGGCCCGGCGAGCCGAGCGGGGGCAGCGGCGTCGTCGGCGTGTACGCGAACTCCTGCGGCTTGGCCCACGGTACCGTTTCGGTCGCGTGGACGAACAGGATCGTGCTCGACGCGCCGTCCGGGATGTCCGTCAACTTGACCGGCTTGCCGTCGGCCTCGAAGAGTGCCCCGCCGCCGTAAAAGACCCGGTACGGCGTGTCCGGCTTCGTCGCGTCCGGCGTGTCGGGGCTTTGGAAGACCTTATACGGGGTGGATGTCGCTGGGGTATTTTTTGGGCTGTCCCAAGGCTGATTCAGGTCGATGCGCGTGTAAAGGTCATGGCTCTCGATGTACGGCAACAGACTCACGCGGAAGCTCAGTTCGGTGTTCAGCACGCCGGGCGAAACCTGCGCGTAGGGGCCGGTGAGGCTGTCCTGGTTGTTGTCCGCGTAGTTATGCTCCGCGAGGGCGAGTTGCTTCAAGTTGTTTTGGTCTTGCATCCGCGCGGAGGCGTCCCGAACCTTGCACATGTTCCCGAGCGCCACCAAAAACAAGGTGATGCCGACCCCCAGCAGCAGTGCGCACCACATGCTGAGCACCTTTGCCCACGACTTCGGCGGTCGCGTCACGGGCGTCGTGTCGTCGGGGGTCATCGGAGAGTCCTCGCGTCGGTACACTGGGGTGTGTCGTCAGTATCCACGATCGGGGACGCATTGTGAACGGGGCCGCTCCGGAATACCGCACCTGCCCGCTCACCGGGCGGCAAGTCGTCGTCGCGCCCGAGCGGGCGGCGCGGCCGATGACCCTCGACCACGCCGCCCCGCACTCCCGGCACAACCGCGACGTGGACGGCCGGCCCGAGTGCCCGTTCTGCGAGGGCATGGAGCACGACACGCCGGGCGAAATCGCCGCCGTCCGCGCCCCCGGCAGCCTCCCCAACGGGCCGGGCTGGACCCTCCGCGTCGTGCCGAACAAGTTCCCCGCCGTGCGGCCGACCCTCGAACCCGGCGGCGGCCTGCGGTCGCCCGGGTTCGGCGTCCACGAACTGATCCTCGAAACCGGCCGGCACACGAGCAACCCCACCGAGCAGACGCTCGCCGAGTTCACGACGGTCCTGACCGCCTACCGCGACCGGCTGAACGCCGTCCACGCGATGCCGGGTGTCGAGACGGTGACGGTGTTCAAGAACGTCGGGGCCGAGTCCGGGGCGTCGCTGGCGCACTCGCACTCCCAGGTCGTCGGCCTGCCGTTCGTCCCGGGCGAACTCTCGACCGAGCTGTTCTTCGCCGCCGACTACCACGCCCGCACCGGCGCGGCCCTGCTGCTCGACCGGCTGGCCATCGACCGGGCCGAGGGCCGGCTGATCGCCGAGACGCCGCACTTCGCCGCCGTGACCGCGTTCGCCCCGCGGTTCGCCTACGAGTTCGTCGTGCTGCCCAAGGCCGCGCAAGCCTACTTCCCCGAGGTCGCCCGGTTCGACGAGTTGGGCACGCTGATGCAACGGGTGCTGGCCGCGCTCGACGCGGTGCTGCACAAGCCGGCGTACAACTGGTTCCTGCACACGGCCCCGGCCAGCGCCCCCGCCCCCGGGTTCGTCTGGCACTTTGAAGTGCTGCCGCGGACCTCTCGGTTCGCCGGGTTCGAGTGGGCGACCGGGTGCTACATCGTCACGCGGACGCCCGAAGCCGCGGCAACCGAGTTGCGCGGGGCACTCTTGCCGTGATGCACGTCGCCCTCTGGGAGCCGGAAATCCCGCCGAACACCGGCAACATCGCGCGGCTGTGTACGGCCGTCGGGGCGCGGCTGCACCTCATCGGCCGGCTCGGCTTCCGCCTCGACGCCAAGTCCCTGCGCCGGGCCGGCTGCGACTACTGGCCGACGGTCGATCTGGCGGTCCACGTCACCTTCGACGACTTTCTGGCGGTCGTCCCGGCGGCGTGCGTTTGGGTCGTCGATAACCCCGCCCCGCGGACGTACACGAAGGTCGCCTACGCCGACGGCGACTGCCTGCTCTTCGGCAACGAGAGTTCGGGCCTGCCGGCGTCGGTCCGCGGCCGGTTCGCCGACCGCCTGGTCAGCATCCCCATGCCGACGGGCAACGTCCGCAGCCTGAACCTGGCCACGGCCGCCGGCATCGTGCTGTACGAAGCCCTGCGCCAGCGGCACGACTGGTAGAACCGGCACCGGCCCGCCGGCCAACCGCCCGCCGTCCGCCGACGCCCCGCGCGCCCGCCCCGTGGCCCGCCGATGTTCACGGCATGACCCTCCCCCGCGAAGCCGTCGTCGCCCTGCCGACGCTCGAAGACCTGGCCGCGTTCGTCCACCGCGAGCTGTGCCAGTTCGACGCCCTCGACCCCGCGCACACGCCCCTGCACCGCGGCACGGTCCGGCGGTCCGGCAAGCTGGCCGCCGTGCTGTTCCACATCGAAGGCCCGCGGTTGTTGCGCACGTCGGCCGTCTGGTCGATCGACGAGAACCGCATCCTCTTCTACAACTCGACCGGTGCCCGCGCCCGGGCCGTGAGGCTGAGCGAATCCCCCGACGCCCCGACCGCCAAGGCGGCGTAAGGGGCCACCTACCCGCGGAGCGTCGAGGATTGCAACGACTGCCCGCGGCTGTGCAAGGCGACGACTTGGCCCGCCCGCAGGGTGTGCAGGCCGTAGGTGACGCCGTCGTTGTCGCAGAACTCGACCTCGAACGCCGCGCCGCCGCCCAGCACTTCGACGACCGCGCCGACCTCCCCGGCCGTCAGGCCCAGGGCGGGCAAGTCGGCCGTCAACGCCACGGTGTCGAGCAGTTCCAAGAGCTTGGCCATCGCTGCCTCACAGGGTTCGGACGAAGCAGGTCGTTAACCGAGGAAAGTCTTCGCCGGCACGAATGATCCATCCCGCCCGAATTGTACCGTCGCCCGACGCGGTCGTCACGCTAAAGTCGAGTTCGTAACGTTCGCCGAACTCGTCGATCCGGTCGAGACTGGCTCCCTCAATCACGACCGCTTCGAGTAGCCATTGCCGCAAGATTGCCGCGTCGGCGGACGTGATCCCCAGGGCGGAGCGAAAGACCTTCGCCTTGTGCTTACCGACGGCGTGCGTCGTCGAGAGGCAATACTCAGTGAGCTTGCGCAGATCGACGACGGCGAATTCGGCGTTCGGTATTGGCATCGCTGAGTAATTGCCTCTGGTGCCGGCCGATAAACTAACGTTCACTAACGGCTAACGCAAGCATCAAATCCGGAATAACACCATTTTCCGCATGCTCGACTGGTCAACTTCCAAACTCACCGACTGGCGAGCCGAGAGCGTCAGCGACTGGAGGTTCCTCGACCTCCAGTCGCTGACGCTCTTGGCTCGCCGGTGTCGTCGAACGCCTGGTCGCGTAGAGTGGTGTGACCTTTCTTCGTGGGAGACGACCGTGGAAACGACGACGGTGACGGCCGAGGGGATCGTGTGCGGCGGGTGCGCGAACTCGGTCAAGAAGGCCCTGCTCGCCGTGGCCGGGGTCGCCGACGTGGCGGTCGAGGTGGCCGACAAGCGGGTCACCGTCACGCACGACGGGCGGGTCGATCGGGCCGCCGTGGTGGCCGCGCTCACCAAGGCCGGCTTCGCGCCGGCGTAAGGGGAACCCCGTGACGGGATTGACTGCCGGACCGGCGGGCCGCGTCGAGATGCCGGTGATCGGCATGCACTGCGCCGCTTGTGCCTCGCGCATTGAAGGCGCGTTGAAGCTCGCGCCGGGGGTGGCGCGGGCGGCGGTCAACTACGCCACCGGCCGGGCGACCGTCGAGTACGACCCGGCCGTCACGGCCCCCGGCCGCCTGCTCGAAGTCGTCCGCGAGGTCGGGTACGACGCCGTGTTGCCGACGCCGGAAGAGGCCGGCGGGGGCGAGTCGAGGGCCGAGGTGGCCGCACGGGACGACGACTTCCGGCGGACCCGGGTGAAGTTCCTCGTCGCCGCCGCGTTGACGCTGCCCGTCGCGGTGGTGGCGATGGCCGGGCACCTCGTGCCGGCGCTGGCGGACGCCCTCGACTTCCCCGGCCGGGTCTGGGCCGAACTTGCGCTCACGACCCCGGTGCTGTTCTGGTGCGGCCGCGAGTTCTTCACCGGGGCCTGGGCTGCCGCCCGCCACCGCGCCGCCGACATGAACACCCTCGTCGCCATCGGCACCCTCTCGGCTTACGCGACCAGCGTCGTCGCCACGGTCGCCCCGGGTTGGCTGGCGGTCGGTGGGCACGCGGGCCACGGTGCGGCGGCGGTCTACTACGAGGTCGCCGCGGTCATCGTGACGCTGATCCTGCTCGGCCGATTGCTCGAAGCCCGGGCGCGGAGTCGCACCGGCGGGGCCGTCCGGGCGCTCGTCGGCCTCGCCCCGAAGACGGCCCGCGTCGAGCGCGACGGGGTCGAGGTGGACGTGCCGCTCGGCGAAGTCGTCGTCGGCGACACCGTTCGCGTGCGGCCCGGCGAGAAAGTCCCGGTGGACGGCACCGTCCTCGACGGCGCGTCGGCCGTGGACGAGGGCATGGTCACCGGCGAGCCGATGCCGGTGGCCAAGAACCCCGGCGACCCCGTCATCGGGGCGACGGTCAACGGCACCGGCTCGTTCCGCATGACGGCGACCAAGGTCGGGGCCGACACCGTCCTGCGCCAAATCGTCCGGCTGGTGCAGGAGGCCCAAGGGTCGAAGGCCCCGATCCAGCGGCTCGCCGACCGCGTCGCCGGGGTGTTCGTGCCGGTCGTGTTGGGCCTGGCCGTCGTCACCTTCGTCGCCTGGTTCGCCCTGTCGCCGCCCGAGTCCCGGCTGTCATTCGCGCTGCTGACCTTCGTCTCGGTCCTCATCATCGCCTGTCCGTGCGCGCTGGGCCTGGCGACGCCGACGGCGGTGCTGGTCGGCACCGGCCGGGGGGCACAGGCCGGCATCCTGATCAAGGGCGGCGAAGCCCTGGAAGCGGCCGGGCGGCTGACGACGGTCGTCCTCGACAAGACCGGGACCGTCACGCAGGGCAAGCCGGCCGTCACCGATGTGGTGCCGGTCGGCGTCAGTGCCGACGACCTGGTCCGCTTCGCCGCGAGTGCCGAGCGCGGGTCGGAACACCCGCTCGCCCGCGCCGTGACGGACGCCGCCCGAAGTCGGGGGCTGACCGTCCCGCCGGCGACGCACTTTGAAGCCGTCGCCGGGCACGGGCTGGCCGCGACCGTCGAGGGGCACGCCGTCCTCGTCGGCAACCCCCGGCTACTGACCTCGCGCGGCATCGCCTTCGACCCGACCGTCGTCGAGGCGGCGGCGGGGCGGACGGTCCTGCTCGTCGCCGTCGATGGCAAGTACGCCGGGCTGATCGCCGTCGCCGACCCGGTCAAGCCGACCTCGAAGGCGGCCGTCGCCCGGCTCCGCGCGCTGGGCCTGGATGTGGTCCTGCTCACCGGCGACAACCGGGCCGCGGCCGAGGCGGTGGCCCGCGAAGTCGGCATCGCCCGGGTCGTCGCCGAGGTGCTGCCCGAGGGCAAGGTCGCCGAGGTGCGCAAGCTGCAAGCGGCCGGCGCGGTGGTGGCGATGGTCGGCGACGGCATCAACGACGCCCCGGCCCTGGCCGCGGCCGACGTGGGGATTGCGATGGGCACCGGCACCGACGTGGCCATCGAGGCGGCCGACATCACCCTGGTCCGCGGCGACCTGGCCGGCGTCGCCGCGGCGGTCGAGTTGTCCCGGGCGACGATGCGGACGATCCGCCAGAACCTGTTCTTCGCCTTCGCGTACAACGTCGTCGGCATCCCGGTCGCGGCCGGCGTGCTGTACCCCCTGACCGGCTGGCTGCTCAGCCCGATGCTGGCGTCGGCGGCGATGGCCCTGTCGTCGGTGAGCGTGGTGGCGAACGCGCTGCGGCTCGGCCGGTTCGACCTGACGCGGAGCTGACCAGACGCGGTCGTTGACGGCGTTGGAAAGCGCCGACCGGCGATTGCTACGATCACCGGAAGCGCGCCAGCCGGCGCGAATCGTGACTACCGTTGTTCGTTCAGGAGCTTCCCCGTGCCCGACCTGACCGACGGCGAGAGCGTGCCGATGCAGGGGTCCGGCTCGAAGCCGTACGCCCTCAAAAACGTCGGTGGGGTTTACTCGTGTACCTGCCCGGCTTGGCGGAACCAGTCCGTCGGCATCGAGCGGCGGACGTGTAAGCACCTGCGCAAGCTGCGCGGCGACGCCGCCGAGGAGGCGCGGCTGGCCGGGTTCGGCGCGGCCTTGCCGGCGGCCGTCAAAGTGCCGGGGGCCGCGGGGCCGCCGCTGCTGCTCGCCGAGACGTGGGCCGACACCGACCCGACCGGCTGGTGGGTCAGCGAGAAGCTCGACGGCGTGCGGGCGTACTGGGACGGCGCGCAGTTCCTGTCCCGGCTCGGCAACGTCTACCACGCCCCGCCGTGGTTCACCGCCGGGCTGCCGGAGCACGTCCTCGACGGGGAACTGTTCACCGCCCGCAAGGCCTTCCAGCGGACCGTCGGCATCGTCAAGCGGCAGGACCACCCCGAGACCTGGAAGACCGTCCGCTTCGTGATCTTCGACGCCCCGCACCTCGACGCGCCGTTTGAAGACCGGCAGGCCTTCCTGGCGGCCAGCGTCGCCGGGTGGGGTAACGCCTACGCCACGATTTTGGACCAGGCGAAGTGCGCGAGCCTCGCGGCGATGCGGGCCACACTGGCCGAGTGGGAGGCGCTCGGGGCCGAGGGGCTGATGCTCCGCCAGCCGGGGTCGCGGTACGCCGCCGGGCGGTCGAGTACGCTGTTAAAGGTGAAGAGCTTCCGGGACGCCGAGGCCGTCGTGGTCGGGTACGAGCCGGGCAAGGGGAAGCACAAGGGCCGGACCGGGTCGCTGCTGTGCGAGTTGCCCGACGGCAAGCGGTTCAACGTCGGCACCGGCCTGACCGACGCCGAGCGGGCGGCCCCCCCGCCCGTCGGCACGACGATCACCTTCCAGTACCAGGAACTGTCCGACGACGGCATCCCCCGGTTCCCGAGCTACCTCGGCGTCCGCACCGACTGACCCCCGGCGAACGCCGGAGCTACGAGCCGTAGCGGTTGACCCGCGTGATCCACACCACACGCGTAGTTTGATCCACGCGGAAATAGACGTGCAGTAGCGGCGGGAAGGCGACCCGGTAGCCACCCGCGACTCGCCGACGGCCAGCGGGTCGGCCGCAAGCCGGTCGTTGAACCGCTCGGTGCCGTCGGCCATCCGGTCACGGTCGGCTGGGTCGGCGGCGACGTAAAGTTCGGCCAACCGGTCGAGCAGCCCCGCGACCCAGATCACTCGGTAGGTCACTTCTGGCCGCGCAGTTCGCGCATGCGGGCGTTCACGACTTCGGCGGTCACCCACTGGGTGTTCGGGTCGGCGATTTCGCGGTCGAGTTCCGCGTCGGTCACGCCGAGTTCGGGGAACGACATCCCCGGCCGGGGCGCGGGGGTGAACCGGCCGAGCAGAAGCCCGTCGGGTCCGCGCACCTCGACGCCGTAGCCGGTGGCGTCGGCGAAGCTCGCGGCAATCGTCACGTCGGGAATGGTCACGGTCATGGCGTCAACCTCGTGGAGTGGGGCACGGGCATTGTACCACGGCACGGTTCACTTCGCCGGCCGCGGCGGGGGGGCGAGTTCGGGCGGCCGCGGGTGCTTCGCTTCGAGTTCGGCGACGAGCTTGCGGAAGTCGGCCCGGCCACGCAGCGGGTCGAGGTCGCCGTCCCCGGCGACGTGCCCCGAGTCCTTGTACCCCTTCGCCACGGCCTTCCGCAGCAACTCCACCGCCCGCGCCGCGTACTCCTCCCGCTTGCCCGCGAGCTTGCCACTGGCGACGGCGTAGGCACACGCGAAGTCGTACCACTGGCCCGCGTCCCAGGCTTCGGACTTCGACAACTCCGCGACCTCCGCGACCTCGGCGACGGCTTCGGCGTACTGACCGGCTCGAACGCGAGCGTTGATCCGATTCGACCAGACCGCGAGGTTCACTTTCTCGGGGTCCAGTTCGATCACGCGCGTCCAATCGGCGATGGCTTCGACGTGCCGCTTCAAGCCGTGATAGGCAATCCCCCGGTTGAGGTAGCTGTTGTGTAAGAATGTCCGGGCCGACGCGTCTTTGGGGTGTTGTTGAACGACCGCCGTCAACGCGGCAACGGCTTTGTCGAACCACCGCAAGCTTTCAGCGTGCTTGCCGTCTTGCATGAGTATGGTCCCGAAGTTGCAACAGCTTCCTCCGAGGCTCACCCGGTACTTGGGCACGGCAGGGAAGTCGATCGCGAGCTTCTCCCGGATCGCGAGCGCGGCCCGGACCTCGGCCTCGGCCTCGGGTTGCTTGCCCCGTGTTTTGAGTAAAATACCTAAACTGTTGCGGCTGTTCGCCAATTCGCTGCGATACTCGGGCACGGCAGGGAAGTCGGCCGCGAGCTTCTCCCGGATCGCGAGCGCGGCCCGGTACTCGGCCTCGGCCTCGGGTTGCTTGCCCCGGGTCTTGAACATGACGCCCAAGTTATTGTGTGTGGCTGCCAGGTTATGGCGGTGGACGGGCACGTCGGGGAAATCGGCCGCGAGCCGCTCCCGGATCGCGAGCGCGGCCCGGAACTCGGCCTCGGCCTCGGCTTCGGGTCGCTTGCCCCAGGTATTGAGGAGGCCACCCAGATTGTTGCGCTGAGACGCCAGGTTGCTGCGGTAGTCGGGGACCGTGGGGAAGTCGGCCGCGAGCTTCTGCGCGACGGCGACCCCGGCCCGGAGTTCGGCCTCGGCTTCGTCCGACTTACCCTGCTCACTCAGAAAGACGCCCAGGCTGTTGCGGCTGGTCGCCAGGTCGTTGCGGTGGACGGGCACGTCGGGGAAGTCGGCCGCGAGCTTCTCTCGGATCACGAGCGCGGCGCGATATTCGGCCTCGGCTTCGGGTCGTTTGCCGAACTCCTTGAACATGAAGCCGAGGCTGTTGCGGCTGGTCGCCAGATCGTTGCGATGCCCAGTCACGTCGGGGAAGTCGGCTGCGAGTCGCTCCCGGATGGTGATGGCGCGGCGGTAGCCGGCACTCGCGGCCTCCCGTTCCCCGAGCTTGGCCCACAGTCGGGCGACTTGGTACGCCCCTTCGCCTGCGACCGCACGTCCTTCCGGTGTGTCGCCACTCGCCCTGGCGAAGTCCTCCCAACGGCGAATGATCGCTTCGAGGTAGGCCCGCTCGTTGGGGCCGAGTTCCTTGCGCGAGCCGATCAACTTCTCGACATCCTCCCCCGCCGTCGCGCGCAGCGTTTCCATCGCGCGCTCGCGCATGGCGACCGCTTCGCCACGACGCCTCTCGGCCAACGCGGTCGCAACTTCCGCCTCGCCCAATCGCGTTTCGGCCAGCGCCTCCGCCGACTCGGCTTGCTCGCGCCGCGTCTCGGCGAGTGTCCGCGCCCGCTCCGCCCGGAACTGCCCGACGCTGGTGCCCACGACGCCGGCGACCAGGGCGACGGCGACCAAACTCGCCGCCGCGACGGGGCCGCGGTTCTTGCGCAGGAACTTGCGGAGCTTGTACGCCACGCTCGGCGGGTGGGCGTGGACCGCCTCGCCACTCAGATACCGGCGCACGTCGGCGGCGAAGCTGGTGGGCGTGTCGTAGCGGCGGGTGCGGTCCTTTTCGAGGGCCTTCATGACCACCCAGTCGAGTTCGCTGCGCAACAGGCCGGCGAGCGCTTTCGGCTCGGTGCCGCGGCTGGCGCTCAGGCTCGCGCAGGCGTCGGAGCTGCTCAGTTTGGTGCTCGGCTTCGGCGGCTCCTCGTCGCGGACCACGCGCAGGATTTCGAGCAGGCCGGCCCGTTCGAGGTCCTGGCGCTTGAACGGCGGGCTGCCGGCGAGCAGTTCGTAGAGGAGGACGCCCAGTGAGTAGACGTCGGAGCGAGTGTCGATGTCGAGGCCGGTCAGGCTCGCCTGCTCGGGGGACATGTACTGCGGCGTGCCGACGATGCCGCCGACGCCGGTGTTCAGCGTCAGGTCGGTGAGCGCGGCACCGGTCGCCTTGGCGATGCCGAAGTCAATGACCTTCGGCACCGGCCGGCCGTCCTGCAGCGCCACCAGGACGTTCGACGGCTTGATGTCGCGGTGGATCACGCCCTTCTGGTGCGCGTGCTGGATCGCCTCGCACACCGGCACGAACAGTTCGAGCCGCTGCGCCGGGGTCAGCCTGCGCTCGTCGCAGTACTGCGTGATCGGCACGCCCTTGACGAGTTCCATGACGAAGAACGGCGACCCCGAGTCGGCGACCCCGCCGTCGAGAATCTTGGCGATGTTCGGGTGGTCCATGACCGCCAGCGCCTGCCGCTCGGCCTCGAAGCGCGCCAGCACGCCCTTCGAGTCGATGCCGGCCTTGATGAGCTTGACCGCGACGAGCCGCTTGACCGGCGCGGTCTGCTGCGCGCTCCAGACGGCCCCCATGCCGCCCTCGCCGACGCATTCGAGGAGCTTGTACCGCCCGGCGACGACCGTCCCGGCACCCTCCCGGGCGTGGTGGGCGACGGTCGGCGGCAGCGGCACCCCGGTCGGGGTCTCGTCGGGGTGGTCGGCCGTCGGCGTGGGGTCTTCGGGCATGGTGGGGCAACCAGCGGGGGCGAGATTCGTCGCCATCATAACCGAATGGCAGTGCGAGCGAAAGGGCCGGCTCGGCGGGTCGCCGGCCGGATGACGCAGCCGTTGAATGTCGGGCCGGGAGTTCATGTAATGCCCGCACCCCTCCCCCCGCCCCCGAGGAGCCGTGCGATGGCCAAGCCCGCGACCGACGTGACCCTTTCGCTCGACGAGTGCGACCCGAACGTGCTGCCGCCGGTCTGCTGCAAGTGCGGCGCGGAGGCGACGTGCGAGAAGAAAGTCAAGTTCAGTTGGTATCCGCCGTGGATCATCATCACCATTTTCATCACGCTGATCCTGACCGTGATCCTCATCCTGGTGTTGCAAAAGAAGCGGACCGCGTACCTGCCCGTCTGCGACGAGCACAAAGGCGTGTGGAACTGGGGCGGCGCGATCATCGGCCTCGCCCTCGGGTGGTTAGTCCTCGGCGTCATCGCCGGTGCCGTGGCGTTCGGCGGCCGCGACGCCGGGAACCTGTTTCTGCCGTTCTTCCTGGTCATCGTCGGCTTGTTCTTCGTCGGCCTGATCGTCGGCGCGGTCGTCCAGTCGCGGGGCATCCGGCCGAAGCGGATCACCGACGACGAACTCCACCTCCAGAACTTGAACCCCGACTTCGTCGAGGCGATCGAATCCGACCGCGACCGCGAAGAGGCCGAGTACGCCGCCCGCCGGGACGCCAAGCGCGCCGCCCGCGGGACGGCCTGAGTCGAGACCTCACCCCCAACCCCTCTCCGCGTCGGAGAGGGGAGGGAGTGAAGAAACCTCACCCCCGTCCCCTCTCCGACGCGGAGAGGGGAGCAAGTGGGCTGTGGTCGTTGGCTGAAACTCTCTTGCTCCCCCTCTCCGTTTTGGAGAGGGGGCCGGGGGGTGAGGTCTCGTCCGGCCGCCTTTCGCTACAACACCTGCACCGCCCAGTCCCGCCCGGAGGTTGACCCTTGACGCCGCGTGAAGTGCTCGCTTACTTGCGCGAAAAAGAGGTCAAGGCCGTCGATCTGCGGTTCATGGACTTCCCCGGGTCGTGGAAGCACGTGACCATCCCGGCCGAGATGCTCGACGACGACGCGTTCGACGACGGCGTCGGGTTCGACGGGTCGAGCATGCGCGGCTGGCAGAAGATCAACGAAGCCGACATGCTCCTGGTGCCCCAACCGGACACCCTGTTCCTCGACCCGTTCCGCCGCGACGCGACCCTGGTCATGTTGTGCAACATCCAGGACCCGAGCACCCGCCAGGACTACACCAAAGACCCCCGCAACGTCGCGCGGAAGGCGGTCAACTACCTGAAGTACAAGGGGGTCGCGGACGCCGCCAACTTCGGCCCGTCGATGGAGTTCTTCGTCTTCGACGACGTGAAGTTCGACCAGACCTCGCACAGCGCCTTCTACTTCGTCGATAGCGTCGAGGCGGCCTGGAACACCGGCCGGGACGAGAAGCCCAACCTGGCCAACAAAATCCCCTACCGCCGCGGCTACTTCCCCTGCCCGCCGGTGGACCAGATGGTCGATCTGCGCAGCGAGATGATGCGCGTCATGATCGACTGCGGGCTGACCGTCGAGAGCCACCACCACGAGAAGGCGACCGCCGGCCAGTGCTCCATCGACGTGCGGTACGCCGACCTGGTGGCGAGCGCGGACAACGTGTTGAAGTACAAGTACGTCGTCAAAAACGTCGCCCACCGGCACAACAAGACGGCGACGTTCATGCCCAAGCCGCTCTTCGAGGATTACGGCAGTGGCATGCACGTTCACGTGAGCCTCTGGAAGAACGGCACCAACCTCTTCTCCGGCAGCGATTATTCGAACCTCTCGGACGTGGCGATGTACGCCCTCGGCGGGTTGCTCAAGCACGCCCCGGCCTTGTGTGCCATCACCAACCCGACGACCAACAGTTACAAGCGCCTGGTACCCGGCTACGAGGCCCCGGTGAACCTGGCGTACAGTCAGCGCAATCGCTCGGCGGCGGTCCGCATTCCGGTCTACTCGTCGCGGCCGAAATCGAAGCGGCAGGAGTACCGCGTTCCGGACGGCGCCGCGAACCCGTACCTGGCCTTCGCGGCGAT
>JAYTSV010000124.1:0-5464 GCA_043745465.1 Fimbriiglobus sp. | reverse complement strand
ACGTCCGCCGGGGCGGTTCGCGGGGTGTACCAGACGACCGCGGAGTTCGGGTTCGGCTTCCCCCTTTTCGGCCCGGCGTCGAGTTCGCGACTCACGTCCCCCTCTTTCGTCGGGTCGACACAGTACAACGCTGCCGGGCCGTATGAGGCCTCCAACTGCAGGCCAGTCGCGGCGTAGACGCGGTTGTCATAAAAGATCGGGGTGGCGACGACGTAGTTCCGGTTGCCGCTCCCGCCGATCCCCCAAACCGCGTCCTTGGGGTTGAGGTCGCACTTCCAGACCAATCCGCCGGTCGTCGCGTCGAACGCGCGGAGCCACCCGTCGCCCTGGCCGACGATCACCTGGGGCTTGCCGCCGACTTCGACCACGAGCGGGCTGGAGATCTGGTGTTCCAGAATGTTCTTGCCGGGGGAGTTGTCCGTCCACACCACCTTGCCGGTGGCCTTCTCCAGGCAGACGAGGCTCGGCGCGTCCGGCTTCGGCACCTTCACGCGCGAATCGTCGACCCCGTTGTGGGTGACGACGTAGAGCCGGTCCTTGTACCCGGCGACCGACGCGGCGAACCCGAACTGCATGAGCGGCAGGTGCGGGAACACACCCAGATCCTTGCGCATGTCGAGCCTCCACGCCTCGATCGGCTTGCCGGTGCCCTTCTTGAGCGGGCCGATGTCGAGGCACGCGACCTCGCTGCGGTTGTTCACGGACCACAGCCGGTCGCCCTCGACGAGCGGCACGGAACCGAGCGCCGAGTGCGGGAAGTCTTCGGCGTAGTTCACGCCCTTCCCCGACAGCCGGGGCGAGCGGCGTTCCCACAGGGGCTTCCCGTCGCTCTCGCGGAAGCACATGAGCAGGCCGCCGTCCCAGTCCTTTTCCTTGATCGCCTCGTCGGCCGGTTGGCGGGCGCTCGTGCCCACCCAGATCAGCCCGTCGGCCACGACGGGCGGGATCGTGGTCAGGTCCCCGAGTCGGGCCTTCCACCCGACGCCCCGTTCCGCCTTGGTCACCTTGCCCTTGTCGTCGGTCTGTTCGAACCGGAAGTCGAGCGGAAGCCCTTTCTCCGAGCTGACCGGGTTGCGGGTCGGCCCGCCGCCCCACTGGGGCCAGTCCGCGGCCGCGGCGGGGGGTGTCGCCGCGAAGACCAGCGCGAAGGCGAGGCGGGCGGTGGTCGTCGGCATGGCAGTCTCCGGGAGAGGGTTCGGCCCGGCCGGCCGGCCGGGCTCCGCGTCGTCACTTCTTCGCACTCGCCTTGTCGAGGAAGTCGCCGATCGCCTTGGCGTCGACCGCCGGCGTCACCGTCGTGTTCTTGTACGCGACGGTGCCGTCCGGGCCGACGACGTACGTCCACCGGGCCGCGGTGCCGCTCCGCTCGAACTCGTACTGCTTTCCCGCGATCATGAGCGGCATGTTCTTCGCGTCGCGGGCCTTCACGGTCGCGCCCTTGCCGAACGGGACCCCGAACTGCTTGGCGACGGTGCCGTCCGGGTCCGCCAGCAGAGCGAACTTGAGCTGGTGGGCGTCCTTGAACAGTCCGTGGGTCTCGACCGAGTCGCCGCTGACGCCGACGACCTCGACGCCCTTCTCGGTGAGCTTCTCCATCGCGGCGGTGAAGGCCCTGGCCTGCGCCGTGCAGCCGGGGGTGAAGTCGCCGGGGTAGAAGTAGATCACCACCCACTTCTTGCCGAAGCGGTCCTTCGATTCCCACGTGGCGTCGGCGTCGGTGCGGGCGGTGAAGGCCGGGGCCTTGTCGCCGACGGCGAGTTCGACCGGCTTGTCGTCGGCCCGGCCGGCCGGGCCGGCGACGAGCAGGGCGAAGAGGGAGACGCGGAGAGTAGACGCGGTCATGGGGGAACTCCTAACGAGGGGTGGGGGCAACGAGTCGTGGAGGCGGTGCCCGCTCAATCGCCGAACCGGGTGCCGGCCGGCGTTTGAAGTGCCCCAGTGCTTCCGGGTTCAGTGGATCGATTCGCAGGGCATCTCGGAAGCAATTGTCGGCCCCTGACACGTCCCCCTTGGCATTGAGCAGTGCACCGAGGCGCGCGATGGACCCGAGGTGTTTCGCATTGAGGCGGATCGCCTCTTTGTGGCTCTCGATTGCCCCCTCCGGTTCGCCAAGCCCTTCCCGCGCCCGCCCCAGGTCGTAATGGGCCTGGGGTGAGCGCGGGTCGGCTCGGACCGCCCTCTCCGCAAACGGGAGGGCTTGTTCGGGTAGCCCTTGGGCCAGTAGTAGGAACGCTACCCAGTCGAGGGCGTTCGAGTTCCTCGGATCCAACCGGATGACCTCGGAGAAGCAGACGAAAGCTCCTTTCGGGTCTCCCCCCGCGTTGAGGGCGACCCCCAGGAAATACTGGGCATCGGTGCCACGCGGGTCGAGACGAATCGCCTCCCGGTAGGAGGTCAGCGCGGCGGGTCTGTCTCCCTTCCGGTCGAGGGAGTTCCCGAGTCCGGTGTGGGCCGCCGCGGATCTAGGGTCGAGCCGCACCGCTTCACGAAAGCAAGCGATGGCACCGGTGTAGTCCAGCTTCAGGTCGCGGAGGAACGTACCGAGCGTGAGTTGTGCGGCGACCTGGGACTGACTGAGGCCGGCCGCCTCGCGGTAGCAGGCCTCGGCCGCGACTAAATCGCCCGCGGCCGAGAGCGCCTTCCCAAGGTTGGTGTGCGCCTGGACCAACTTCGGGTCGAGCCGAAGTGCGTTCCGGAACGCGGCGGTTGCCCCGCCAAGGTCGCCAGCGTCGCGGAGTACCGTCCCTAAATTGTTGTGGGCCGCGGCGGAGGCCGGGTTGAGCCTGATCGCTTCCCGGTACGCGGCGGTCGCCCCGCCAAGGTCGCCAGCCCTACGAAGGGCAACCCCCAGGTTGAAGTGCGACGTGCCCGCCGTGGGATCGATCGCGATCGCCGCCCGGTGCTGCGTGACGGCCTCGTCGTGGTGCCCGACCGCGGACAGTGCCAGCCCCAGCTCGGTGTGCGAGTCGCCAAAAGTAGGGTCGAGGCGAACCGCCTCCCGCAGGACGACGACGGCCTCGGCCGGATTGCCCTTTATGCGTAGAGTGCGGCCCAAATTCAGGCGGGCTTTGCCAGACTCGAGGTCTAGCCGGGCCGCCTCCCGGAAGCAAGTGAGGGCGCCATCCAGGTCGCCCGCGCGATTCATCGCGGAGCCCATGTTGATCAGGAGGGCGAAGTTGTCGGGCCTGCTGACACGGGCTGCCCGGTAGTACCCGATCGCCTCCTGTTGATCCGATTTGTTCGAGGTGAACCAGAGGCCCAATGAGAATGCGATCTGGAAGTCGCCCGGGTGCGCGAGTTGGGCGCGGGTCAACAGGGCACGCTGTTCCACCCCCGACCGGCGCAACACTTCAACTAGCGCTGAGACCGTGCCCGGTGCCAGGGCCGCGGGGTCGGCCTCCGCGGCGAGTTCCGCGAGTTTCTCACGAGCGGCGCGGACCGTAGGGTCGCGAAACCGGTCGAGCCAAGCACCCGGGTCGGCCAGTCGCGCCACTGCGAGCAGACGGTCGCGGACCGCGACATCCGGCTCGAGCCCGGCCCAATCGTCCAGGGCGGCCACCAGTTCCACCTTCACCCGTGACTCCTGGATGCGATGGGCGGCGGACGCGGGGTCTGCCGCAGCCCCGTCCACCCCGCGGGCGAGGAGCGCTGCCCGGTAGGCCTGTGGTGCTGAGGCGTCGTCGAACCGACCCTTCCCACCGTCCAGGGCGATCCACACGGACCGCCGGGTCCTAATGTCGTCCAGTTCAATGACGAGCGCCAGGTCCGCTCGGGACGCCTGCAGGGCATCGGTCAGGTCCGCTGGCCCGTCCGCGGGAGTTGACTCAGCGGCCTGGGCGAGAACGGCGGCCGCCTCACGGAAGCGGTATCGCCTCCGGAGGTCCGCAGCTAGCGTCATGGCCGTTTGGGTTCCGAGGCGGGCGCGGGTTTCAACCACCGCTTGCTCGACTAGGCGGTCGCTCGCCATCCGCGCCCTGTCGGTTTCCGCTTGCTGGCGCCACCACAGTGCCCCCGCTGCCAGGCCGATCAGAAGCGCCACGCTCGCCAAGAGGCCGGCGGGGGCCGGGTTGCGCCGCGCCCACTTGCGGGCCAGTTCCAGCCGCCCCACCCGGCGGGCCAGGATCGCTTCGCCGCGGCCCCAGCGGTCGAGGTCGTCGGCCAGCGCCGAGGCCGAGTCGTAGCGCCGGGCCGGGTCCTTCGCCAGGCACTTCAGGCAGATGGTTTCGAGGTCGCGGTCGATGAGGCCGCACACCGTGCGCGGCCGCGTCACCTCGCGCTCGCGCACCTGGGCCACCGTGTCGAGGGCGTCGACCCCCTTGAACGGCGGGAGACCCGTCAGCAGTTCGTACAGCACAGCCCCGAGGCCATAGACGTCGACCTGCGTGGTCACGTCGGCGCCGCCGCGGGCCTGCTCCGGGGCCATGTAGCTCGGCGTGCCGAGCACCGCACCGGTCGCCGTCAGGCTGCTCGCCGACCCGATCCGCCGGGCCAGCCCGAAGTCGACGACGTGCGGCTCCCCCCTGCCGTCGAGCAGGACGTTCGACGGCTTCAGGTCGCGGTGCAGGATGCCGCGCTGGTGGGCGTGGTGCACGGCCCGCGCGATCAGGCCGAGCAGCACGGCCGACGCGGTCTGCCGCCGGCGGGCCTCGGCCCGGCCGTTCGCCCCCGTCACGGCGAAGTCTGAGACCCGGCTCGACAGGCTCCCCCCCTCGACCAAGCGCATCGTGTAGTACGGCCGGCCCGCGTACTCGCCGACCTCGTGGATCGGCACGATGTGCGGGTGTTCGAGGGCCGCGACCGCTTCGACCTCCCGGCGGAACCGCCGCGCCTCGCCCGGCCCGGCGAACTCGCCGGAGCGGATCATCTTGAGCGCCACGGAGCGGTCGAGGCTGATCTGCCGGGCGCGGTAGACGACCCCCATGCCGCCGCGGGCGATCTCGCCGAGGAGTTCGTAGTCGCCGAAGTAGCCGAGCACCGTGCCGCCCGGCAGGCTCGCCGGCGCTTCCCCCGGCGCGTCGCCGTCGCGGCGCTCGGCGTGGAACGAGGCCGTCAGTCCGGTAAGCCAGTCGGAATCGAGGTCGGGGTAGTCGGCGGCGACGGGGCACTCGCCCGAGCGATTACGGTAGTACACCTCGAGGGCGACGAACTCGCGCCGCGCCGCCGGGCGGATCGCCTCCGGCAAGTCGCGGACCGCCGCGGCGAGGTCGGGCCGCTCGCCGGCCCGCCACCGCGCCTCGAAGCGGTCGCACGCCTGCTCCAGGAGCAGCGCCTGCTCGACGGGCAGCCCGTTCCCCGATTCCCCGAAGGTCCGCGTCGCGTCACCCGCCATCGCCCACCTCCCGCGCCCACAGCGTCCGGATCAACCGCAGCTTCCGCTTCACCGACCGCGGGGCGCACGCCACCCGCGCCGCCACCTCCTCGACCGAGTAGCCGTCCATCCGGAGGAGCGCCACCCGCCGCAGGT
>JAYTSV010000123.1:0-5478 GCA_043745465.1 Fimbriiglobus sp. | reverse complement strand
GCGCCAGTAGCGGTCCACGGCCGGGGCGATGTATTCCTGCACGCGCGGTTCTCCCCGAGGCCACTGCACCGTGACGCGCTCGACCTTGTCGGCGGTCCCCAGTCCGACCAGGATCCGCCGGTCGGCTGACGTTAAGTAACTGCCGCCACCAGTGAGGAATCGCACGCGCTTCTGCCCGCCGACCTCGATTGTCACCTTCGCGCCAATGGGGTCGCGGTTCTCCGGACAGGCCAGGTCCAGACCCAGCCAGTGGTGGTCGGTCCCCCGGTGACGCAGTACGGAGATCGGCTCATTCAAGTGACTGATGACGATGTCGGGGCGACCATCGTTGTCGAGGTCGCCGACCGCCAGGCCGCGTCCGCAGTGGTCGGTGCGGAAGTAGCTGCCCCCGCGCGGCGTCGCATCGGAGAACTTGCCGTGGCCGCCGTTCCGCAAGAGGACGGGTTTCTGTTTCAACGCGGCTCGGGACGGGTGGCGAATGACGTGCCCGTTGGTCACCGCGATGTCCTCCCAACCGTCCTGATCGACGTCCACGAACGCGGTCCCGAAACCGACGTAATTTTGACCGATGGCGGCGATGCCCGACGCTTGAGTGCTGTAAATGAACCTCCACCGGCCCCCCTCCGATACGTTTCGGTAAAGCGCGTGCATTTCCCCCTCGTAGTTGGTCACCCAAATGGAGGGGCGGCCGCTGCCATCGTAGTCGGCAACCGCCACACCCATACTGCCGTTCGGCGTCCCGAATCCGTCCCGTGCCACCAGGTAGTCCAATCCCTTCTCGATAAACTTGAGACGGCCGGGCGTGCTCTCGTTGACGTAGAGAAAGTTGTCCGTCGTATCATTGGTCACGTAGATTTCCGGCTTCCCGTCTCCGTTGATGTCCACCAATACAACCCCCAATCCCTTCCCGAAATCGAGGTCGTCCCGTGGCGGGAAGCGGATGCCGGCTTCGGCCGTCACGTCCCGCAACTTGCGGCCGCCCTTACCGTCCGGGATGTTGTGATAAAGCCGGTGCGGCACCGAGGCAAACTGCTTCGGCGGGCAGACGTCGCGCACGACATTGGTGGTGTAGCCGTTGCACGGCGGGTTGTTCTGCCACGACCAATTAGCGTACTGGCAAAGGTATAAATCCGGAAAGCCGTCGCCGTCCAGGTCGCCGAAGGCGGCGCTGGTACTCCAGAAGTGCTGACCGTCCAGCAGCCCCGTTTCTTGCGTCACGTCGCGAAACTTCCGGCCTCCCTTGTCGTCGGGTTCGTTGTGGTAGAGGATCACCCGGCCGTAGCCGGTTACGAGCAGGTCCGGCCAGCCGTCGCAATCGTAATCCCCGACTGTCGCGCCGTGCGAGTAGACGAGTCCCTCGGCCGGCAGGCCGACCTCCGCCGAGACATCTTTGAACTTCCAGTTGCCGAGGTTCTTGAACAAGCGATTGGGGTGTCCCCGGATTTGCTTCTTGTCAGGCCCGTCGAAGTAACCGCCCCCGATCACGAAGATGTCGAGCCGCCCGTCGCCGTCGTAATCGATGAGGGCCACGCCGCCGCCCAGGGACTCCAGGATGGCGTAATGGCCGGCCTCTTCGCCGTTATGGTAGGTAAAGTCGATGCCCGTTTGGGCGGTCACGTCCTCGTACCACGGCACCCCCTCCTCCTCCTCGGGCCGGGGCGGGGCGGGCTTCTCTCGGTACCCGAACACGATTGCACCCGCCAGGAGGACGAGGGCCGCAAAGAGGAAGACGAGGACGGCCCGCCCACGCAGGAGGCTACTTCGCAGGGAAACCATGTCGCACTCGCAAGTGTCTTAGGTAGAGAGAGAAATTCGTCATCGATCGCGCGGTTTGACGGCCCCGTCGGTTCAGTGCGGAGCCCAGGCTTCCAACCGGTCGAGGTACGCTCGGCACATTGGCTCGGCGGGGAAACCCGCACCCGCCAGAGTCTGCGAGCCTGCGAGGGCCAAGGCGGCGCGGAATTGCTCCGCCGCTTCCGCCGGCAGCCCGCGCTCCAGCGCCAACAGGCCTGCCAGGCACCGCAGGTCCGCCTCGATCTGAGCGCTCGTCCGGTTGCGCTGATCGACGATCTGCCGGACCAGGAAAGAGTCGCCCTCGAAAAACTTGTAGAGCCGCCACAACTGCGGCTGCGCTCCCAGGCCGGCTTCCGTCACGAGGGCCCTCAGGATGAAGAGTTCGGCATTGCGACTCCGGGCCGCCCGCTCCTCTTTCAGCCGGCTCGTGAGGGCCTCCAGAGACTTGCTAGCCTGCCGGTAGTCGCCGTCGGCCGCAGCCAAAAGGAATCGGTTCCAGGCGTAGGCGGAGAGGCGATAGACCGCCGGTTGGTTCGGGTCCCCGTTGCCGGGCAGTTCGGTCACCCCGAGTCGCTCCTCGTTCGAGCGGAAATCGTCGTCGTCGAGTTCTTGCCGGGCGCGGTCGCTCCTGCCTAGCATCACCAGCAACTCCATCTCGAGGCGGGCCCCTTCGACCCCGAACAGGACCACGGTCGACGGCAGCAACACGTCATCGAGGGCGGTGCGGGGCAGTCCAAGCCGAAGAGCGATGTTCGCCCGCGCCAGCGGAGCGTTGCCTAGCCCGTGCGACCGCAGGGCGAGCTGGCTGCGGCCGTCCTGCACCACCGCTTCGGACGCCTCGACTTCCTCGCGCAACTGGCGCAACCGCGCGGCGGCGTTTCCCTCGGGGCGCTTGAGCGAGAGGATCCGGACCTGCTCGCGCCGGTGGTGCAGTGCGGCATCGTTCATGCCGCGCTGGGAGTAGATCCGCACGAGCAGGGCGTGGGCCGCCGCCAAGTCGGGCGCCAGCGCCACGGCGCGCTCCAAAGCACTGGTCGCCTGGACGTGGCGCAGTTGGGCGAGGGGACGGGAGCGATCTGCCCAGGCCTCCTCGCGAGTGGTGTACGTGAGTGCCAGATAGGCTTGGCCCAAGCGGAGGTGAGCCATCGGATCATCGGGTGCCGCGGCGATAGCGCTGCGGGCCGCGCGGATGGCCGTGAGCGAGCCCGACGGCGGCGCACTGTCCACCGGCCCCAGGAAAGTCGTGTGGTAAAGCCCGAACGCAAAACCGAATGCGTTGACTTCTCCCGTACACGTGCCCACGAGGCTCGCCACGCCTGCCGCCACTCGTCTCCGGGCAACCTCGGGGGCGAGAAACGTCACTTGATCCTCGACGTACTGCAAGATCAAGGCGGCGGTGTCGCCCTCGGCGGGGCGTGGAGGCGGCAGACGCCACAGGTGCCGCCAGGGCGAGGGAGTTGCTCCGTATAGCGGCCCGGTTTCAGGGGGGGCCGGCAGGACGCGGTCGTCCGCGTTCGCCGGAAGGTAGACGAGTTGGTCGAGGTCGAGTCGCCAGCGATCGAATGGCAGACCCTCGCGCGCCGCCGCTCGAATTCCGAACATTCCTTCTCGCCCTCTCAGGTCGATGAGCACGTATCCCGATGTTGGGCGACACAACCAGTTCAATGTCGGCTTCAGGCGATCGATGTCCGGGTCGTGCGCGACAATGTAAGTGATTCCGAATGCGGAGGGTGGGGCCGCAGTCGAGGCGGGAGACAGATCGCGGCAGCCGTCGCGGTACGCCGAGACGACGGGGACGAAGAGCGAGAAGCGCTGGTCGAGGAAGCACCGTTCCCCGGGAGCGAACCAGGCGGCGTAGTTTGCGGAATCCGGGTGCAGGTGGAAGCAGCGCTCGGATTCCGCCAGCCAGCCCCGCTGCCTCCAAGACGCTCGCAACTCGGCGGATTGCTTCAACCCCGGTGCCGGTTGTACTTCCCAGGCCACACGCCGCTTGTCGGGCCGAACCCCCAGAGGCCCTCCCAACCAGGCGAAGGCGATGAGTACCAGCCCCGCAGAGCCGGTCACCAGCCAGACGGCGATTCGCCGCCATCTGGACCGGGCGAGGACGACCCGCGCCGGGGCGCTGGCCCGAGCGTCTTGGAGGTTCAACACCAGGACGGGAACGGCGACCGCCACGAACAACGGGATGAGCCGACTGTTCCAGGCCGCGAGTGCCGCGACCGCGAGCCAGACGAAGAGCCGGCCGTCCGCGCACGCCCGTCGGCACCGCACGAACGAGAATGCACCCCCGACGAGAAGCCCCAGCAGGGCCACCCCAGGAAGCCGGGCGTACCAGTCCGGATTCTCGAAGAGCCCGACATACCCCCTCTGGAAGAAGGGGGCGAAGCGGACATCCTCACGAAGACCGCTGCCCAGGACCGCGGGCGACACCTCCGCTGGAAGCACAAAGGCAAACACATGGTGAGGACTCAGCAGGCAGGCCAGTAGCCCCGCCCCAACCAATCCCAACGAGAGGCGGCGCTCCCGCGGCGGCCCGGGTAGCTGCTCACCGACCCAGAAGAATGCGAGCGCCACTGGACCCAGGAAAAACCACTCGTCGAGGTTCACCCAGAGAGTGAACAGCGGTACGAGCACCCAGACGCGGCGGCCCTTGAGCCGATTGGGGTCAACGTGAATCGCGAGGATTGCAACCGTCATCGCCAGCAAGACCATCGAACAGAGTTGCGGCTGGAGTTGGAGCCGCGGGGCGAGCGCGAGGGTGCCGAGGACCGTCGCGGCCGCCGGCCCGGCGACACTCGTAAACCGCCGCCGGCAGGAGAGCCACACGCCGGCGAGCAGCGCCGCCGTTGCCGCCTTGAAGAAAACCACGGCCGCGCCGCCGAGGTGTTGATACACGACGTAGAGGACTAGGTCGAACAGCCAGGCGTGGTTCGCCCAGTAAATGCCGGACGTGGTGTACGCCAGCGGATCCACGCCGAACTGATACTCGCCGGCCCCCAACAACCGGCCGAGTGCCAAGTGCATCCAAAGCCCGCTGTCCCGGACGGGGTAGGAGGCGCTGAGGAACGCGAACGCCAGCACGAGCAGCGCTACGGCCGCGTCGGATGGCGCGAGCGCCCGGTGCCCGGGTGCCAGGGAAGGGGAGGGAGAGATCATGTGGTACCTAAACGCCAGATTTAAGGGCGACCGCGGTTCCGCCAGATCGTGACGGCATCGAGTCGCCCGGCCTCTTTGACAAAGTCGCCATGCCCCACGATCAGGCTCGGCAAGGTGTCGCCCGGTAGCCGACCGACCGCGCAGCTCAGGTTGTCGCAGCGGCCAACCTCCAGCACCAAGGGCCGGAATTGGCCCCGCTCCACTTGCTCGTACAAGACCACGGCGGGCATTCGCCGCTCCTCCCGCTGCGGGAAGTCTCTTTCCGGTAGGTAACACACGGCAGCAATGTCGAGTTTGCCGTCGCCGTTGAAGTCGAGCGTCCGAGCACTCATCACTCCGCACAGCTGACCGATCGCGTGGTGCGTGAACGGGTAGCGTCCCTCGTTCTCCAGCCACTGGACCCCGTGGTACGGTTTCAGCACCGGCTGGTCGAGCGCATCCCCGTTGACCAGGAGGATGTCGAGGTCGCCGTCCCCGTCGAGATCGACCAACTCGATCCCGCAGCAACCGTAGATCGGGTGCGGGGCC
>JAYTSV010000122.1:0-5500 GCA_043745465.1 Fimbriiglobus sp. | reverse complement strand
AACGGAGAGGGGGAGCGAGCAGGTTTCCGTCAACGATAGCGACGCACTTGCTCCCCTCTCCGCGTCGGAGAGGGGCCGGGGGTGAGGTCTCTTCGCTTACTCCCCTCTCCGCGTCGTAGAATGTTTACCTCTCCCGCACCCGACACCCGAGCCGACCCCCGATCCCGCACGAGTCAAGCATGGCGAACGATTCCACACCCCGGCACCGCGTCGTCGTCATCGGCGGGGGCTTCGGCGGCCTGTACTGCGCCCAAGCCCTGCGCCGCTCGCACGTCGATGTCACGCTCATCGACCGCCGCAACTTCCACCTGTTCCAACCGCTGCTGTACCAGGTCGCCACCGGCGGGCTGTCGCCGGCCAACATTGCGGCCCCGTTACGGTCGATCTTCACGAGCCAGAAGAACGCCGTGACGCTGCTGGCCGAGGTCGAGGGCTTCGACATGGTCAAGAAGCTCGTGCGCCTCCAGGACGGCGACGCGATCCCGTTCGACACGCTCGTCGTCGCCGGCGGCTCGACGCACCACTACTTCGGGCACACCGAGTGGGAGGAGCACGCGCCGGGCCTCAAGACGGTCGAGGACGCGACCAAGATTCGCCGCAAGGTGCTGACCGCGTTCGAGAAGGCCGAGCGGACGACCGACCCCGCCACCCGCGAGCGCCTGCTCACCTTCGTCGTCGTCGGCGGCGGGCCGACCGGCGTCGAGATGGCCGGCGGCATCTGCGAACTCGCCCGGGTGACGATGCGCCGGGACTTCCGCAACATCGACCCGGCCGTCGCCCGGGTGATCCTCGTCGAAGGCCAGACGCGGGTGCTGGGCGGCTTCCACGAGAAGTTATCGGCCTACGCGTTGAAAGCCCTGGAAGCCCTCGGCGTCGAGGTCCAACTCGACGCGCACGTGACCGAGATCGGCCCGGACCGGGTCGTCGTCAAGACCGACTCGGGCACGGCCGTGCGGCGGATCGACACCGAGACCGTCGTCTGGGCCGCCGGGGTCAAGGCGTCGCCGCTGGGCCAGAAGCTGTCGGACGCCGTCGTCGCCGCCGGGGGCACCGCGTTCGCCGTCGGCCGGGCCGGGCACGTGAGCGTGAACCCCGACTGCTCGCTGCCGGGCCGGCCGGACCTGTTCGCCGTGGGCGACATGGCCAGCCTGAGCGGGGCCAACGGCAAGCCCCTGCCGGGCGTCGCACAGGTGGCGATTCAGCAGGGTAGTTACGTCGGCGACCTGATCGCCCGGCGGCTCAAGGGCGAGAGCCTGCCGGGGCCGTTCAAGTACTGGGATAAAGGCTCGATGGCGACCATCGGCCGCCGCCGCGCGGTGGCCGACGTGGGGTTCATGCGCTTCACCGGGTTCATTGCCTGGATCGCCTGGCTGTTCATCCACGTCATCTACCTGGCGCAGTTCTCGAACCGCGTCCTGGTCATGTTCCAGTGGGTCTGGAACTACGTCACCCGCAACCGGTCGGCCCGGCTCATCACCGGCGAATCGTCGGCGAAGGCGGTGGCCCACTGAAACCGCTCGCCCTCGTCACCGGCGCGTCCGGCGGCATCGGCCGCGAACTCGCGCTGCGGTTCGCCGCCGGTGGCCACGACCTGATCGTCACCGCCCGCCGCGCCGACGCGCTCGAAACCTTGGCCGGGGAACTCCGCTCGAAGCACGGCGCGACGGTCCACGTCCTGCCGGCCGACCTGAGCACGCCCGGCGCGGCCCACGCCCTGGCCGACGCCGTCGCCGCGAAGTCGCTGACCGTGGACGTGCTGGTCAACAACGCCGGCTTCGGCCAGTACGGGCCGTTCGCCGAGAGCGACCCCGCCAAGCTCACGGCGATGCTGCTGGTCAACGTCGTCGCGCTCACCGACTTGACGCGGTTGCTGCTGCCCGGGATGGTCGGGCGGAAGCGCGGCCGGGTGCTCAACGTCGCCTCGACGGCCGCCTTCCAGCCCGGCCCGCTGATGGCCGGGTACTACGCCACCAAGGCCTACGTCCTGTCGCTGTCCGAGGCGTTGAGCTACGAGGTGCGGGGCACCGGCGTGACGGTCAGTTGCCTGTGCCCCGGCCCGACGCACACCGATTTCGTGGCCAACGCCGCGCTCGAAAGCTCGAAGCTGTTCGACGCCCCCGGGGTCATGCCGGTCGGCCCCGTGGCCGATGCCGCCTACGCCGGCACGATGCGCGGCGACCGCCTCATCTTCCCGAAGTTGATGAACCGCGTCGGCACCCTCGGTGCCCGCTTCCTGCCCCGCGGAATGCTCCTCCGCATCGTCAACGGCCTTCAGGAACGCAAAAGTCCCGGTTAGCGTTCCGAAGCTCCGCCTGCGGCAGAGCCGTTACGTCGCCTTCAGCGGCTTGCGGTTGTGGGCGGCGCGGAGGCGGTTGGCCGACTGCCACAGCCGCGGGTCGCTTTGCAGGAACTCGACGACGTTGGCCGTCGAAAGGCCGAGGGCGGCGGCCGTCGTGCTGACTTGCGCCCCGGCGGCGGCGAGCACGTCGAGCAGCACCCCGGCGGCGGGCCAGAAGAGCGGGTTCTGGACGCCGAGGTCGAGCCGGCCGCCGGCAATCGCGCCGACGAGGTCGAGGTGGGCAACGGCGGTGGCGGGGTCGATGGGGTCGCGCCAGTCGAGGTACAGGGCGCGGCGGAGGCGGGTCAGGGCTTTCGCCTTGTTCGCGTGCTGCGACCGGCTCTCCTCGGCGATCACGAGCAGGCCGGTCGGCGGGTGCCGCAGGCGCACGGCGGAACTCGTCTTGTTGCGCTTCTGGCCGCCGGGGCCACTGGCCCGGTAGGTATCGACCTCGCACTGGGCGAGCAGTTGCGGCTCGGTGAGGTGCGACCAGGTGCCCCGCGGCGGGCGCGGGCCGGTCGGCACGGCTAACTCGCGCCGACGGCGACGGGGGCGGCGTGCGAAACGCCGACCGGCGGGAAGTCGTCGAACGCCCCCTCGTCGGCCGTGATGATCTCGACGCCGTGCGGGGTGAGGGCCAGCGTGTGCTCGACGTGGACGCTCGGCAGGCCGTCCTTCGTCACGACGGTCCAGTGGTCGCCGAGGGCCTTCACGTCCGCCTTGCCCATGTTCACCATCGGCTCGACGGCCAGCACGAGGCCCGATTCGAGGCGGAAGTCGTGCTTGCGGGTGTCGCGGTCTACGAAGTTCGGCACCTGCGGGTTCTCGTGCATGTTCCGGCCGATGCCGTGGCCGACGTAGGCTTCGACCATGCGGAAGCCGGACGTTTCGACGTGCTTCTGCATCCGCGACGCGACCTCGCTCCACCACTTCCGCCGCGGCAGTTCGTCGATGGCGATCTGCAGCGCCTCGCCGGCCACGCGGACGAGCCGCGCCCACTCGGGGCGGATGGTGCCGATGGGGATCGCAATGGCCCGGTCCGCGCACCAGCCGTTGAGCCGGCAGGCGGTATCGACTTTGAGCAAGTCGCCCTCGCGCAGCACCCGGGCCTTCGGGATGCCGTGGACGACTTCTTCGTTGACGCTCAGGCAGGTGACGGCCGGGAACGGCACCTTGCCGGGGTAGCCTTTGAACAGGGGGGTGGCGTCGTGCGACGCGTAAAACTTCTCGACGGCCTGGTCGATCTCGATCGTCTTGACGCCCGGCTTGGCCATGTCCCGGCAGATTTGCAGGGCGCGGGCCACGAGCTTCCCGGACTCGCGCATCAGCACGAGTTCGCGGGCCGACTTCAACTCGGGCGGCTTGTATTGGGTGGCGCGGACCATGCGGGGAAACCTACCGACGCGAAACCACCGGCGCGAACTGCGCCGGCGAAAGGGATTCTACACGGTGCCGTGCAGTCGGTTACTTCTTGACCGGCGTCTGCTGCAGCGCGACGACGAGGACCTGAATCTTGGCCTCGATGCCGTAGCCGAGGGACAGCGGGACTTCGGTCAAGGTGTTGGCCTCCTTGATCGGCAGTTCCAGCTTGACCATGTCCGGCTCGACCATCAGGTTCTTGCCCTTGAGGGTCTTCGAGATCTCGACCGGGCCGATGCTGCCGTACAGGTGGCCGTCTTCGGTGGCGTTGGCCTCCATCGTCAGGCTGGTCAGACGGCTGATCTGCTCGGCGAGGACCTTGAGGTCGGCGATCCGGGCTTCCTTGGCCTTCAAGACCTTGATCTTGTACCGGTCGAGGAGCCGCAAGTTGTGGTCCGTCGGGATCACGGCGAGGCTGTACGGGAGCAGGTAGTTGCGGGCGTACCCGCTCTTGACCTCGACGAGGTCGCCCTGCTTGCCGAGGTGGGTGACGTCCTCGATCAGCACGATGAGCGTGCCGCCGTTCTTGCCCTTTTTGACCTGGTTCCGCTTGCGGACCTTCTTTTGGGGAAGGGCCTTGACGGCCGGCTTGCTCTTGTCGCCCTTCGCCTTGGGCTTCGTGACTGTCTTGGCCATCGCGGGGAACCTTCACAAAAAGTTGCCACGGCACCGGGGTCGCCCCCGGCACGCGGGTCATCGGTACGGATTAAAACGGGATGTCGCCGCCCTCGTCGTGGTCGTCGTGCGGGGCGGGTTGCGGCGGGGAGAACCCGCCCGGCCGGCCGGGGGCGCGGCTGCCGCCGGTGACGCCGCCGGCGGGCGGGGCGGTCCGCGGCGGGGATTGCATTTCCATATCGTCGTCGCCCGCGCCACCGGACATGCCGCCGCCGGCACCGTCCTGGCGGGGGTCGAGCAACTGGACGTTATCGACCACGAGCTTGTGCTTCGACCGCTTCGCGCCCGTGGTCTTGTCGTCCCACTGCTCGAAGTGCAGTTTGCCCTCGACCATGATCTGGCTGCCGCGGCGGCACTTGTCGCGGACGAGGTCGGCCAGCTTGCCGGTCTCGCCGCGGTTGAACGCCTCGCAGTCGATGAACATCGGCTCGTCTTCCCACTGGCCGCTCTGCGAGTTCTTCTTGCGGTTGGTCACCGCGAAGCCGAACTTCGCCACCAGGCCGCCGTTCTGGAACGCGCGGGTCTC
The DNA here is from genome assembly GCA_043745465.1 of Fimbriiglobus sp. Lineage (GTDB taxonomy): Bacteria > Planctomycetota > Planctomycetia > Gemmatales > Gemmataceae > Fimbriiglobus. Next base: position 542 of record JAYTSV010000122.1, on the reverse strand, counting down.
CACGTCCCGGGTCAAGCGGCCGATCAGGATCACCTTGTTCATGTTCGCCATGAGTCAATCCTCCGAGACGCGGTCGCCGACTGAGTGGGTGGCAGGGTAAGGAAGGTAGTCGCTTCGAGTGCCGCCGGCCGCGTCTGGGGTGTAACTTAAACACCGCAAACCGGTGCGAACAGGTCGGTAGCGATTACTCGGGCTTTTCGGCGGCGCGTTCCGGGCGGCGGCGGCCGGCCCCGGCGGCGGTGAAGGCTTCGCCCTCGGCCTCGCCGCCGAAGTTCGGCGTGACGTTGTCCCCGGCCGTGTCGTCCTGCAGGCCGCGGAGCGCGAACCCGGGGGTCGTGTCGTTCTGGGCCAGGTCCATCATCGTGTCCAGCCACCGGTAGTCGATGTGCGAGGTCATCAGCCGGAGGACGTTTTCGTTGATGGCGAAGTCCCGCTCGATGTCCCGCTGCTTGGTGCTCTCGCACTTGTAGTAGACGATGTGGAAGGTCGCCTTCTTCTGCTTGCGGATCGGGTAGAACAGCTTGCGGTCGTCCCACATGCGG
>JAYTSV010000121.1:0-21366 GCA_043745465.1 Fimbriiglobus sp. | reverse complement strand
ACGACGTGAACGAGGCCCAAAAGCAGGTCCTTTTCCGCAAGGTGTCGCACTACTTCGGCGACGACCTGGCCGGCAAAACCCTGGCCGTCTGGGGCCTCGCCTTCAAGCCCCGCACGGACGACATCCGCGAGGCCCCCGCCCTCACGCTGATCGACGCCCTGCTGGCCGCCGGCGTCCACGTCCGCGTCCACGACAGCGAGGCGATGGCCAACGTGAAGGCGATCTACGGCGACAAGATCACCTATTGCGACCGCCCTTACGGCGCGCTGGAAGGGGCCGACGGCCTGGCGATCGTGACCGAGTGGGCCGAGTTCCGCAACCCGGACTTCGAGGTCATGAAGCGGCTCTTGAAGACCCCCGTCATCTTCGACGGCCGCAACATCTACGACGAGAAGACGATGACCAGCCACGGCTTCACGTACTACGCCATCGGCCGCGGCCGCCGGGAATAGGCGTGTCGTAAAGTTGCTCATGGAAGAAACTTCGGTAGAATGCGATCATGGTGGCTAGCCGTAACAAGATCGGGGTGCCTTACGTTTACGCTCGATCTCTCGAGCTAGAGGGCCGGCACCCGCACGACGTGGGGCAATGGGGCATCACGAACATGCGTCTGCTATATGCAGAAGGCTTGCCGGAGCGCCTTAACGACGTAACTATCGGAATCTGCTCGGATGGTACGTTTGAGTCAACACCTTTAGCTTTACACAATGCATTTCGCTCTGACCGATGTAAATTTTACAGGCGTGTCCATACTGCGGACGAAGTTGCAAGACTCATGTCCGAGAGATATGTTGGGCGTTTGACCAAAGTGTGTCTGCCGATTTCTGCTAGTTGGGTTAATCCGCCTAATGGCGTTATTACTATACCTGCTACTACAGAGTTCTTCGCGCCTGATACTCACGCAGTGCTTTTGGTGAAACCATTTCGTCTCACTCACACCGAAGGTATGATAGATACGGACGTTCCTTATTTTCTATTTGATAACACATGGGGTGATGATTGGGGGCATGAGGGCCGAGCCATGCTGCCTTTTGAATACTACGATTTACACGCATTTGATCAGTGGCTAACATATCGCCAAAATGACTTTGTCGGCTACCGCCACAAGTTGCTCGAAAGCGACCTTGGAGCATGGCAAGCGCGCAATGAGTTCGACCACCGTGTCTACGGCTTTGAAATCGGTGACCCCGATGCGGAGCGGATCGGTTGGGCGTTTGCCATCGAGATTGACGGAGCGATTGAAGTTGAAGAACTCTACGTCGCCCACGCCCACCGGCGAACCGGCGTCGCCACGCGGTTGGCGGAGCGGGTAGCGGCGTTGGCCAAGGCGAAGAGGATGCCGTTGCGCGTCTGGGTGAGTTTCGCGGACGTAGCGACTGAAAGCCCGACGACTGTCGCGGCACTACCGCGTTTGGCTCGGCGGATGGGCGTCGAGTTCCAGCGCAGCCCGGTGCGGTGGGCCGGCTACTACGCCACGAACGAGAAACCCGGTTCGCCGACGCCGGTCGAGCCGGAACGCATCCCCGGCCGGCCGAAATCGACCCTCGGCGCGTTGGCAACGTTCGCCGCGATGGCAGGTGGCGCGCCGGATCCGGCGAGTCTCGCGGCGTCGCCACCCTCAATTACGAGCAATGGCTTTCACGCAGTTGGTGACCCGTGGCCGGAGGAAAACCGCCGGCGAATCGAGTTGATTCGGAAGAAGCGGTTCAGTGGTTTGAGCGCCGAGGAACAGGTCGAGTACGACTCGCTTCAATCCCTCGCCGATGCCATCGTCGATGCACAACTCCCCCCGCCGCTGTTTACGCCTGCGGAACGAGCTTACATCGACTCCAAGGCTGGGCGCTGATGTCCACGCCGGACCCGTTCGCCTATCCGCTCACTCCCCACACCCCGACGCACGCACCGGCCGGGTACACTGAGTACGGTCGCTACAAGCAGTGGCTGCGAGACGACTTCGCCTTTCGCTGCGTCTACTGCCTGACGCGCGAACGGTGGGACTTCAGCCCGAGTGGTCACGACGGTTTCGGGGTCGATCACGTCGTCGCGCAGAGTGCCGACCCTTTCCTGGTCGTGACCTACGCGAACCTCGTCTATGCCTGTAACGCTTGCAACTCGATCAAGAGCGACACACCGTTGCCCGGGAACCCGCTCGCTGAAGGACTCGGGGCCCACCTGATTGTGAGTGAGGCAGGCATCGTCGCCGCACTGACCGACGAAGGGACGGAGTGGATCAACACGTTCCGACTGAACAGGCCAGGAAGGGTCGGGTTGCGCCTCGAAAAATTGGCCGTGCTGCGCGCCAAACAACTCCACCCGGACTGCCCTGTGGTTGACAAACTCCATCGTCGTGCTTTCGGCTACCCGGTCGAATTGCCCGACCTGAGCGTGTTGCGCCCGCCCGGCGGGAACGCTCTGCCCGGAAGTGAATCGCGCAGTCACTTTGCCCGGCGGGAGCGGGGCGAATTGGCGGACGTTTACTGAGGTGGTGGGTCGGGAATCACCCGTGGCGCTTGGCGGCGCGCCGGCGGGTCGGTCGTTCGGAATCGACTACTTGCCGCCGTGTTCCTCGACGTGGTGCGTGGCCGCGTCGTTGGCGTGCTTGTCCGCGTGGGCGTCGTGGCCCTTGGCGGTGTGGGCGTGGTGCGCGGCCTTCTCGTGGTCGCCGGCCTCGTGGTGCTTGGCGGCGTGCGTATGGTGCGTGGCGGCCTTCGTGTGGTGGTCGGCGGCCTTCTTGTGCGATTCCGCGGCTTTCTTCGACATGAGAGAGTCCCCTTCAAGGATTGACCCCGCCCGCCCCACGGCGACCGGGTCGGCTTCGAGGGCGGTCGCCGAGACAATCCCGGCGCTACGCACTCGCGGCAAAACTCATGCAACTCCCACGCCACTTGCAAGAAGATTTCTCCCCCGCATCTCGAAGGTCGCTCGTTATTCTTTTCACGGCACGACGAAAACGCGGCCCGGCCGCGGCCGGGGTAACGCCGCGTCAGTGCCGGGTGCCCTTCCAGGTGCCGCCGTAGGTGTAGTGAGGGTTGCCGGTCTTCACGGCCGACAGGCACGCCGGGCAGACGAACGCCCACGCCTTCGTCGCGTCGTGCCGGACGCGGTACGCCACTGCCGTCGGTTGCGCGCACTTGAAGCACGGTTTCGTCTTGGGGCCGGCGTCGGGGCGCTTCGCCATGCTCAGGCCCGCCGCGCGCCGACCACCCGCGGCAGCGCGGAGCCGTCCCGGGTGAGGGCGACGTTCGTCAGGCCGGCGGCGCGGAACAATTCCATCACGGCGTCGGCTTGCGTCGAGCCGATCTCGACGAGTAGGCTGCCGCCGGGGTGGAGGACCGTCGGGGCATCGGCGGCGATGCGGCGGTAGAACGCCAGGCCGTCCGGGCCGCCGTCCAGGGCGACCCGCGGCTCGTGGTCGCGGACTTCGACGGCCAGGCCGGGGAACTCGCTCGGGGCGATGTACGGCGGGTTGCTGACGACCGCGTCGAAGCTCGCCGCCGGCGGCAGCGGGGCGAACAGGTCGCCTTGCAGGAAGACGATGCGGTCGGCCACGGCGTGCGCGGCGGCGTTGCGGCGGGCCGTGTCGAGCGCGTCCGGGGAGATGTCGGTGGCCGTGACGCCGGCGGTTTTCAGCGTGTGCGCCAGGCTGACGGCGACGCACCCGGACCCAGTACCGAGGTCGAGGATGCGCGGCGTCGCCACGCCCTTGAGCGCGTCGAGGGCGGCCACCACCAGCGTCTCGGTGTCCGGCCGGGGGATGAGGACGGCCGGGTTGACTTCAAACGACAGCATGTAGAAGTCGCGGCGGCCGGTCAGGTAGGCCGTCGGCCAGCCGTCCACGCGGCGCTTGATGAGTTCGCGGTACCGGGCCTTCTCGTCGTCGGTCGGCTCGTCCTCGGACCGCGCGACCACGTCGATCGGCTTGCAGGCGAGGACGAACGCCATCAACGTCCGCGACTCCTTCAACGGCGTCTCGACCCCCTTGCCCGCGAGAAACTTGGTCGTCCACTCGGTGAGCGCCTTGACCGTCCACGTCGTCGCCATCGGGAATCCTGTCATTACGAAATAAGATGTTCACCGCAGAGGGCACATGAGGGCGCGGAGAAAACCGTAACCAAGTTTTAAAACGACGCCTGAAGGTTCTGAAGGCCGAGTGCACGGATCGAACCAAACTCAGGTATTGGTATTTCTCATGCGCCCTCTGCGCCCTCTGCGGTGAATCTCTTCTGTTTTGTCAATCGATCACTTTGTTCAGGGGGAATTCGACCAACCCCGTCGCCCCGGCGCGCTTCAGGGCGGGGATGATCTTGCGGACGGTCGCTTCGTCGAGGATCGTCATCACGGCCACCCAGTCGGGGTCGGAGAGGTTCGAGATCGTCGGGTTTTGTAGCGCCGGCAGCACCGGTAGGACGCTCGCCAGGTCGGCCCGGCGGACGTTCATCATCAGCCCGACCTTGGCCTCGGCGGCCATCGCGCCTTGGAGCATCAACAGCAGGTCGTCCATCTTGCGGCGCTTCCACGGGTCGGCGGCCGCGGGCGTGTTGGCGATGAACCGGGTCGTGCTTTCGAGCAGGTCGCAGACGATCCGCAGGTTGTTCGCCCGCAGCGAACTTCCCGTCTCGGTCACCTCGACGATGGCGTCGGCCAGGCGCGGCGGCTTGACCTCGGTCGCCCCCCAACTGAACTCGACGTGGGCCGTCACCCCGTGCGATTCGAGCCACCGGCGGGTGATGTTCACCACCTCCGTGGCGATCCGCTTGCCCTGCAAGTCCTGGGGGGTTTGGATCGGCGAGTCGTTCGGCACGGCCAGCACCCAGCGGACCGGCCGGCGGCTGACCTTGCTGAACACGAGTTCGGCCAGCTCCTCGACGACGGCCCCGTTCTCGACGATCCAGTCCTTGCCGGTCAGGCCGCAGTCGAGCGACCCGTCCTCGACGTACCGGGCCATCTCCTGGGCGCGGATCAGCGTGCAGTGGATTTCCGGGTCGTCGATCGTCGGGTAGTAGCTGCGGCCGGCGAACGACAGCTTGTACCCGGCCTTGCGGAAGAGGTCGGCCGTCGCCTCCTGCAGCGACCCGGCGGGGATGCCCAATTTCAAGACGCGGTCGGTCATCGGTGCGGCACCCGGGGGAGTTCGTGGCAAAAGGCTTTTTTAGGACGCCGGGCCGCGGTCGGGCGGCGGAATCCCCGTTTCCGGCGGGAAGGCGCGGCGGTACCGGGCCAGGCCCTGGGCGAACCACGCCGGTTCCCCGTCCGGCCAGAGCGGGCCGGTCGCCGGGGGCACCTCGCCGGCGACGCGGACCGCCTGCACCGCCCGCTGGGCCGCCTGGGCCGGACTCTTGGCCCGGGCGCAGTCGGCGGCGAACGCGGCGGCGGCGATCGCGTTCTCGCACGCCGCGTGGGCCGCCGCCGGGCCGAGCAGTTGCGCCGCCCCGGCCATCGCGTTCGCCGCACACCGGGCCGCGTCCGACGCCAAATCGAGCGCGAACCGCGTCACCGGCTCCCCGGCGGCGTACCGCCGGGCCGTGCGTATGGTCGCCGCGACCGCGTGCAGCCACTCGAACGCCTCGGGGCCGTAGTGGTCGGCCGCTTGCGCCAGCACCGGGGCTAGGCGTTCGGCGGCGCGGGCGGCCAGGTTGACGACCTCGCGGCGGGGCAGGCGGAGGAACTCGGCTTCGAGCTTGGGCCAGTCGGGCGGCATGTAACGTCTCGTGCGGAAACCGGTATTCTACACCGTCCGACGCGGCCCCCTCACCTCGGGGCCGAGCGGACGCGGGAACACTCCCATGCTCACGATTCGCAAGTCCGTCGACCGCGGCACGACCGACTTCGGCTGGCTCGACAGCAAGCACACCTTCAGCTTCGGCGACTACGCCGACCCCCGGCACCGCAACTTCCGCACCCTCCGGGTTATGAACGACGACCGCGTGGCGGGGGGCCAAGGCTTCGGCACGCACCCGCACCGGGACATGGAGATTTTCACCTGGGTGCTCAGCGGCGAACTCGCCCACAAGGACAGCATGGGCACCGGGGCGACGATCCGCGCCGGCGAGTGGCAGGCGATGTCGGCCGGGACCGGGGTGTCGCACTCCGAGTTCAACCCGTCGCCGACGGACCCGGTCCACCTGCTGCAAATGTGGATCACGCCGGCCAGGCGCGGCCTGACGCCGCAGTACCAACAGCAGGCGTTCGACCCGCCGCCCGGCACCTGGCAGACGACGCTTTCGCCGGACGGCCGCGACGGGTCGATGGTCGTCCACCAGGACGCCGTGGTCCGCACGGCGACCCTGACGGCGACGCCGCTGACGCACGCCCTGGCCCCCGGCCGCGGCGCGTGGCTGCACGTCGCCACCGGCACGGCGACGGTCAACGGGATCGCCCTGGAAGCCGGCGACGCCGTGGCGGCCGAGGGCGAGCCGGGGCTGACGCTGACCGGCGACGGCCGCGTCGTGCTGTTCGACCTGGGGTAAAGGATCGTGCGGGGGTCCGGGGCGTTGCCGGGGACAATTTGCTTGCCCCGGCGGCGAATGGCCCTCAAGATACCGGACACCTTTCCCCGTTTGGAGTCGTCTCATGAGCTTGCGCGACTGGGTTTCGGGTCAGTTCATCGACATCATCGAGTGGACGGAACCCTCGCAGAACGAGATTCTGGCGTACCGCTTCCCCCGGCACAACAACGAGATCAAGAACGGGGCCAAGCTCATCGTCCGCGAGGGTCAGGCGGCCGTGTTCGTCAAAGAGGGCCAACTCGCGGACGTGAAGACGCCGGGGATGTACACCCTCGACACGAACAACATGCCGATCCTCTCGACCATCCTCGGGTGGAAGTACGGGTTCGAGTCGCCGTTCAAGTGCGAGGTCTACTTCGTCGCCACGCGGCAGTGGACCGACCAGAAGTGGGGCACCCAGAACCCGGTGCTGATGCGCGACCCGGAGTTCGGCCCGGTCCGCGTCCGGGCCTTCGGCAGCTACGCCTTCAAGGTCACCGACCCCGGTACCTTCCTCAAGGAACTCGTCGCCACCGACCCGAGTTTTGAAGCTTTCGAGATCGCCGCGCAGTTCCGCAACGTCATCGTCTCGCGGTTCGTCGATACGGTCGCCAACGTGAAGATGCCGATCCTCGACCTCGTCGGCAACTACGAGCGGCTGAGCAAGCTCGCCCTGGAGCGGGTGTCGCCGGAACTGGCGAAGATGGGCGTGTCGCTGACGCAGTTCTACGTCGAGAGCATCAGCCTGCCGCCGGAAGTGGAAGCGGCGCTCGACAAGAAGTCGCAGATGGGCATCCTCGGCAACCTCGACCAGTACACGAAGTTCCAGTCGGCCGAAGCGATTCGGGACGCGGCACAAAATCCCGGCGGCGCGGCCGGCATGGGCGTCGGGTTGGGCGCGGGCATCGCCCTCGGCCAGCAAATGGGCAACGCGATGGCCCCCGGGGCGGCCCCGGCGACCGCCGCCGCCCCGCCCCCGTTGCCGACGGCTGCGGCGTACCACGTCGCCATCGCCGGGGCCGCCGCCGGCCCGTTCGACCTGGGCACGATCGGCGGCAAAGTCCGCGACGGTTCGGTGACCCGCGCCTCGCTGGTCTGGAAGACCGGGATGCCCGGCTGGGTCGCCGCCGACACGATGCCGGACCTGCAAGCCCTGTTCGCCGCCGCCCCCCCACCCCTGCCGAAGGCGTAACGAGGCCGAGGTCAATTCGCGGTGGCGGGTTTTCCTCCGGTTCCTCACGACGGCGTCGGCCGTAAGGCGTCGGCGAGGGCGCGGATTTCGGCGGCCATGACGAGCTTCGCCAGCCACTCGGCGGGGATGCCGGGTTCGCCGTAGAACGCGCCGGCGAGTTGGCCGCACACCGCCGCGGTCGTGTCGGCGTCGTCCCCCAGGTTGGCGGCTTTCAACACGGCTTCGCGGAACGACGTGGCGTGCCAGAAGCACCACGCCGCCGCTTCCAGGCAGGCGATGACGTAGCCCGAGCCGCGGACCGCCGACTCGGGCACGTCGCGGTAGGTGCCGGCGGCGATCGCCCGGACACTCGGCGTCTCGAACTGGTCCGGGGGCGTGCCGAAAAGCACGTCCTCCTTCGTCCCCCCGGACAGCGCGCGGCCCAGCATCGCCCCGAGCAGTCGGCTGGCCTCGACGCACTCCGCCGCGCCGTGCGTGGTGCGGGCACTCTCGCCGGACAGGCGCACGGTCTCGGCCGCGTCGGGGTGGCAGAAGAGCGGCACCGGGGCGAGCCGCATCAGGCAGCCGTTGCCGGCCGAGTCCCGGTCGGTCGGGCCGCTGAACGGGTCGCCCGTGCGGCGGAAGCGGTCGAGCGAGCCGCGGACCGTCAGCCCGATGTCGAAGCACCGGCCGGTACTGCTCAGGTAGCCGGTTTCGTGCCAGCGGCAGTACCGCGCCATCTGGTCGGCCGGGTCGAAGCGGCCGAGTTCGGCGAGGCTCGACGCCAGGCACAGGGCCATCGACGTGTCGTCCGTCCACGCCCCGACCGGCAGCGAGAACGGCCCGCCGCCGACCATGTCCGTCACCGGCGGGAAACTGCCCCGGGGCAGGAACTCGACGGTCGTGCCGACGGCGTCCCCGCACGCCAACCCGAGTAAACAGCCCCGCCGCCGCGAAGTCAGGTCCATCGTCGCCCTCCGTCCGTCGGTGTCACGTCAAGGGTGGATTGTCGCGCGGCGGCTGCGTGTGACGGCTCACTTCGGCGGCCGCAGGTCGTAGCAGTACAAGGTTTCCACGGGGTGTACGGTGAAGCCGTCGGTGACATCGATTCGGCCGGCAACGACCATTGCGACAAACTAACCGCCCTTCGAGAACGACTCCACTCGATTGTCGAAAAACCCCGACAAATGACTTGATTAGTCACTGCTATTCATTATAGTTAGCCGAAGCTAATCAACACTCTACGCTCCGGCGAATGACTACCATCATGCGTCGCCATCGAACCCGCGGGTTCACGCTCATCGAACTGCTCGTCGTCATCGCCATCATCTCCGTGCTGGTCGGCCTGCTGTTGCCGGCCGTGCAGAAGGTGCGGGAGGCGGCGTCCCGGTTGAAGTGCCAGAACAACTTGAAGCAACTCGGCCTGGCGCTGCACAACTACGAAGGGGCCGTCGGCCGCTACCCGCCGGCCTACCAGACGAACACGGCGGCCAACGGCTCCGCTTACGGCGTCAGTTACGGCGACCAGTACCGCAACGGCCCGGCCGGGTGGGCGTGGGGGATGCTCCTGCTGCCGTACCTCGAACAGGACAACCTGTTCCGCCAGTTCAACGTGAACGAACCGTGCTGGGCACCTGTCAACGCCGCCGCGGCCAGGGCGAAGGTGGCGATGTTCCTCTGCCCGTCGGCGACCGGCGGCAGCGACGGCTTCGAGGTGCTCCGGGCCGTCGATCACCGGACCGGTACGCCGATCGTGCTTTCGACCGGGGCCAAGGTCGTCTTCGGCCACAGCCACTACGTCACGAACGCCGGCATCCACCAGCCGTGGGGCCGGTCGACGCCGTACTGCTACGACTTCGACGTGCCCGAGCCGATCCCGGGGTTGAGCCAGCCGGCCCGCATCGACGGGCCGTTCTACGCCAACTCGAAGACGACCGTCGCCCGGGTGTCGGACGGCCTGTCGAACACGATCTTCCTCGGCGAACACAGCTCGTACTTGAGCCACAAGACGTGGGTCGGCGTGGTCCCCGGGGCGGTGACGCCGCCGCGGCTCGACCTGCGGGCGTGGCCGTCCGAGAACAACGGCGCGGGCTGCCTGGTCGGCGTCCACAGCGGGCCGGACACGCACGACCACCCGCAGGTCATCATCCACGCCCCGAACGACCCGTTCGGCCACACCGACCAGATGTGGGGCGAGCACGGCACCGGCTGCAACGTGATGCTCGGCGACGGGTCGGTCCGCTTCTTCACGACCTTCGTCCGGCCGAACACCTGGGTCGCCCTCTCGACGCGCGACGGCGGGGAGGTGGTCAATGCCGACGACTGACCCCACCACCCGCCGCGTCGCCTGGGCCGTTCTCGGCACGCTGGCCGGGCTGCTCGCCGTCGGCGTGCTCCTCGGCCTGCGGTCGCCGCCGCAGATGGGACCGGATCCCGAAGTCTTCGAGACGGTCGATGCCCTGTACACGGCCGTGCGGAACCGCGACGACGCCCGCCTGACCCAGTGCGAGGCGCGATTGACCGCGTACAAGGCCGCCGGCAAGTTGCCCCCGGCCGCCGCCGCGAGCCTCGACGGCGTGATCGCCAAAGCCCGCGCCGGCGACTGGCAGCCCGCCGCCGAACGCCTCTACGCCTTCATGCTCGCCCAACGCCGCGACGGAGCCGAACCCCACCCCCCGGCAAAGCCGCCGAAGGCGAAGTGAGCGCACGGAGTCCGCACCGCAGGCAGGTCGTACACTGACGCCGACGCCTGCATCACGCACGCAGATGGTTCGCTCGACGGTTCGCTCCGGCGGTCGTGATAGGGGACAAGGGGTCCGAGGAGCAGGCGTCGGTGGACGCCATAGAGGGCAAGGGCGGGGAGGCCGTGATGCCCCGGCCCGGAAGAACCGGACGGTGCCGCGAGAGATCGACGCAGACCGGTCCAAGGAGCGGAACGTGGCCAAGGGGTTCTGGGCGAAGGTTAAGCAATAGCAGAGGTTGGCCACGCGGTCCGAGAAGACGGCCGGAAATTCATACCGTTCGTCCGAGTAGCGTCCATAATCGTCTTACTGCAATATCCGTTGCAATCTGTCCACACGGCCTAATGGGAGCCGTTTTTTCTCCCCGTCAGCAGTTGCCCAAGACATCGTAGAAGTGGCGGACGAAGAAGAAGAACCACTCCCACTGACTGCGTTGCAGGATGCTGATGTTGAAGTCTTCGGGGACCGGGTCAAGAGAAATGATTTCCTTTAAATCCTTGATCGTGTACAGGTAGTCTGTGGGTTCCGTATCGCTGGGTGTCACACATGCACGGATGACCGCGCAAGCCATCTCGAAAAACGCCTGACCGTCTTCGGCGAAGTAGTTCCAAAGTTCAACCCCGATCCGGACGTTGACCGTTACCGTGATGCCTTCCTTGATGAACTGGCAGTCCCAGCGGTCATCGGGCCGGACCAGCATGTTCGTCGCCAGGGTCTTCTCCGCGATATTTCGGAGGATGTGCCAGTCCTTCTTGTTCGACGCCTTCTTCGTGCCGTACAAGACGCCATAGGTGAACTCGATTTTCGTGACCCCGGCACTTGCGGCCCAGGCGCGTACGTTGTTGACGATGTCGTCGGCGATATCCTTGCTCATCTCGTCATTCAGACACCGTGGGCCGCTCTTCAGAGTCGCCAGCCGCAACACATCGCCCTTCTTCTGTTTCCCGTCGATAACTGATTCCGAACTGTGCATCTCGCTCGGGGCGTACTCCCAACCGTAGACCGGCAGGACGATTTGTTCGATCATCCGGCCCGCCGAAGTTTCCATCGAAGAGAACAGCTTCGCGGGCAAAATGTCCCGTTCAATCTGGCTGACGTGATTGTATTTCTTCTTGAGGGAATGAATCAGCAGGACGAAGGGGTTCGTGTTGAACTTTGCGAATACAGCGTTTTCGAGGGGCAGGGATTCGACGTGCGCCGTGATACGCTTACGGAAGTCCGTTTCCATCTTCAGGACACGCTGAACCCCCGCCGCGTCCTGATCCAGCCTTGCGAGAAGCTGAAGTAGAGCGGTTTTCGTCGTCGCTGCGGCTGCCGGTTTTGGCAATCCCGTGTGACCCCGTGCCATGCTTATTGCTCCAGCTTGCGAACCTTCCGTTGCGTCTTGGCGGGGCCGTACTTCACTTCGCCGTTCGCCTCCCCATCTTGCCAGAGGAACGACTCACCAGCCTTGAACCACTGCCGCGTTCGGATGTGAGACTTGACGTAGACTATCCGGCAGGCTTCATACGTCCCCTCTGCTGACCCCTTCGACTTGATCACGTCCAGAAGTTCGGCGACGACCCGACCGGCAATCCGCCCCAGGCCGACCGGCACCGCGTTCCCGACCTGGGTGTATTGCTCAAGTGGCTTCCCGCAGAACTCCCAGTCGTCGGGGAACTCCTGAACCCTGGCGCACTCCCGCAGCGTCAATGCCCTCGTCTCTTTGGGGTGGCAAAGGGAAGTGCTGGCGTGGTTCGGCATGGTCACGATGGTCGGGCTGGGAAGGTCGAAGGTCAGCCGCCGCCACCAGCCTGACCGTCCGCCCTTCGCAATGAACGCCTTCCCCATCGACTCCTTGGCGACACCTTCGGGCAAGGACCGCCAGTTCCCGCCTTCCGGTACCAGAGCAAGGAAGCCCTTCTTCCTGGGGCTGAAGTCCATGATAACGGGGTCCGGGTCGTTCAGCCCTTCGAGTGCTTCCCTTAGGGTGCGAAACGGCAGAAGGGCTTCGTCGGCCCCGAACAAGGTGACTTCCTTTTCTTCAGGCATTCCGTGCGTCGGCTCGGGGAACTCGACAAGTCGGTTGAAACGGTTGCCGATCAGGACGGCCCGTTCGCGCAGTTGCGGGCTTCCGTAGTTGACGGCGTTGACCTCGAAGCAGTCCATCCGGTAGGCATCGTGAAGGTCACGGATGAAAGCCCTAATGACCGAACCCGGCTGTTCTTCATCTTCCAAAGCCGTGCCGCCCTGTTTGCACGGTCTGTCCTTGATCGCTCGGTGACGCAACGCGGCGGACATCAAGCCCCGGACGTTTTCCAACAAGAAGGCTTTCGGCTGGAAGACCTCAATGAACTGAAGGAACTGCCACAGCATCGTTCCCCGTCTGTCCTGAACAGTCGCCCTCTTACCGGTGGTGCTGAAGGTCTGGCAGGGAGGACCACCGCAAATCAGGTCGAGTTCACCTGGCTTCAGGCCGAGTTCTTTCATGATCGCGGCAGGGTCGAAATTCGAGATGTCGCCTTCGTAGACTTTCATGGCCGGGGTGCCGATTTTCCCGGCATCGCGGTTGGCGCGGATCGTCTTGCAGAAAGTGGGGACAAGTTCGACACAGGCCAGTTGCTTGAAGCGTCCAGTCTGTTCAAGCCCAATGTCCAGGCCCATCCCCCCCGAAAAGAGAGAAAGGGTCGCAAACTGATGTGGAAGCATTTTTGTTCTTCCTTATACTAGTTATGCAATCGGATGCGGAAAGTGGTCATTGACCACCATCTGCCAACGAAACTATCGAGTTTGCGAGGAATCCACCCGACAGTTGCGGGCGATTTGGAGCGTTGATTCTGTGCTCCGCAATCAACAGCATAACTCTTACTCATATGATTTTTTTGCGCCGCGTCTCTCCGTCGCTACGGCAAATTTCAACTTCTTAACTTCGAGTCACTCGTTGGTCACGACCAGGATCACGGCGTTGCGGCCGGAGTCGTACTTGCGGGCGGTGACGCGGTGGGGGGGGGTGGCGGGGTTGTCGGCGAAGTGCTCGCGCCACACCGGCTCGGGGACGAACAGGTACGACGGGTGGGCCATCGCCAGGAAGGCGTTCGCTTGCGCCACCGTGGACAGCGGCTCGACGCGGCGCTCGGCGTAGAAGACGAGGCTCTGGTTGTCCGCGGAATACTGCAGGGTCGCCAGGCGGATGTCGCGCTCGGGCTGGTACGCGCCGCCGGCGAAGACGAGGGTCTTCGGGGCCTTTTGCGCGTCCACGGGGAAGACGACGAACGCCGCGATCAGGCCGACGATGCCGACCGCGGCGGCGCTCAGGGCGTAGACGAACGGCGGGCGGTCGTCGCGGGCGACGGCGCGGGCCATGACGGCGGACGCGGCCAGCGGGATCGCGCCGACCGCGGCCCACCCTTCGAGGCCGGGGAAGACGCGCATCCCTTTGACGTCCAGGGGCACGACGCCCGACGCGAGGAGTAGGCCGACGACCAGGCCGACGCCGGTCAGCGCGACCCCGGCGGTGGCGACGGCCATGACCCAGTGGGGCGGCGAGTGCAGCCGGCGGGCGTACCCGGCGAGGAACCAGGCGGTCAAAACGGCGAGCGCGGGGTAGAGCGGGGCGACGTAGTTCGGCAGCTTCGTGGCGACCAGCGAGAACGGTACGAAGTACGCGACGACCCACGCCAACAGGAACCGGGCGGCGCGGGCCGTCGGGGTCAGGGTGCCGTCGGCGGCGCGGCGGGTGGCGCGGCCGGCGTAGTACAGTGTCACCCCGATGACACTCGACCACGGGGCCGTGAAAACGATGAGGCACAGGGCGTAGTAGTAGAACGGGCCGGAGTGGTTCTCTTGGGCCGTCGTCATGCGGTCGAAGTTCTCGTTCACCAGGAACTTCTTCAGCCACGCCCCGCGCGTCTCGGCGGTCACGAAGGCGACCCACGGGACCGTCACCAGGCCGTAGACGAGGACGCCGGCGAGCAGTTTCCAGTCGAGAATCCGGCGGGCCTCGCGGTTCCAGACGAAGTACGCCACGAAGGCCGCGCCGGGCACCAGCAGGCCGACCGGGCCTTTCGTCAGCACGGCCAGGCCGCACGGGATCGCCGGCAGGACGAACCAGCCGCGGCCGCCGTTGTCGTGCCCGACCCAGACGAGGTAGAAGGTCAGCGTCGTGAAGAAGATCAGCGGGGCGTCCGGGGTCGCCGCGTGGGACAGCACGGCGAACTGCACCGTGCTCGCCAGCACCACCCCGGCGAGCAGGCCGACGACCGGGTCGAACAGCCGCCGGCCGAGCTGATAGGTGACCAGCACGCTGCCGACGGCGAGCAGCGCGGCGGGGAAGCGGGCCGACCACTCGCTGACGCCGAAGGCGTTGTAACTAGCCCGCTGCAGCCAGTAAAGGAGCACCGGTTTCGCCGACCGGAGTTCCCAGTTGAACGTCGGCACGATCCAGGTGCCGGCCTCCATCATCTCGCGGGCGCACTCGGCGTTCACCCCTTCGTCCATGTCCCACAGGGCCGGCCCGCCCAGGTTGGGCAGCGTCAGCAGGGCGGTCAGCGCGACGAGGAAGAGGCGGTGCGCCCAGGGCGGTGCGGTCATGAGGTCACGAGACTTTCGGCGGCGACGGGGTTCCGCGTCGGGCGGTGCGGCCGGCGGAGCCAGGCGGTGCGGGCGGCGTAGGCGAGTCCGAGGGCGATCATGCCGACACCGCAAATCTCGAAGGCCGCGGCCGGGCCGTCCCGTTCGACGAGCGGGTGCGCTAGGATCGGCGACAGGAACTGGCCGGCGAACATCGCGCTGATGAGGCCCCCGGCGAGACGGCCGCGCAGGTGGGCCGGGGCGACGCGCATCAGCCAGTTCATCAGCGTCGGCGTGAACAGCCCGCCGCCCAGCCCGGCGAGGCCCAGGCCGACGAACGCGACGGCCGGCCGCTCGGCGAGACCGAGGACGGCGAAGCCCGCGCCGAGCAGGACGAAGAAGGCGACGACGAGGCGGTCCCGGCCGAACCGACTCGCCAACCGGCCGTACAGGATCGACGTGACGGCGGCGTGCGCGGTCATCGTCGCCACGGCCAGCGCCGCGACCAGCGGCCCCGCGCCGAAGCGGACTTTGACGTGGAACGGGAGTTGCGGCGGACCGAGGTAGAAGGCCGCCATGCCGACGAAGGCGATGGCGTAGATCAGCCCGAGCGTCGGCCACGGTACGGCCAGCGGGTACTCGCCGGTCGGCGGCGCGGCCTCCCCCGTGGCGGTCTTGAGCGGCCCGCGGTCGGGTTCGGCGACGAACTTCACCGCCCCGGCCAGGATCGGCAGCGACGCGACGTAAATGGCGAACGGCCAGTGCCAGTCGCCGGCGGCCGCGAGCAACCCGCCGACCGGCAGGAAGACCACGCCGCCCAGGGCCATCGCCGTCGCCTGGAAGCCGAGGAACCGGCCCCGCTCCGCGCCGTGGAAGTAGAACGAGATCAGCGTCGAAGTCGTCGTCATGACCATCGCCACGGCCACCCCGAGCAGCAACCGGCCGGCCAGGACCGGGTACGCGCCGTCGAGGTAGAGGCCGGTCGTCCCGGCCACGGCGTACAGGGCCAGCCCGGCCAGGAGCAGCGGTTTGCAGCCGAAGCGGTCCACGAACCAGCCGGAGACCGGCGCGAACAGGGCGATGGCCAGCGCCGGCAGGGCGAGCACCATTTTCGCCAGGAAGTCGGGGTTCGGCACCTGCCCGGCAAAGGCCGCGCCGATCTGCGGCAGCGATGGCGCGACGATCGCCCCGGCCATGACCGTGAGCGAACTGGCCGCCAGGAGCGTGACGCGGGTGGGCCGCGGCACGACGGGGAACGTCGGCCCGTGCCGGGGAACTGGAGTCGCCATGCCTGCCCTCGAACGCACTCGCGGAACCGGAGAGGGGAGACGTGTTTTACACGCAACCCCGCGCCGCTCCAATCCCGAACGGGGATTCGGGGCCGCGGGACGGCCCCGGCGGTAGACTGCTCCCATGCGACTTCCGCGAGCGACACCCGGTCGGCGACTCCGCGGGGCGGTCCTCGGGCTGCTCCTCGCCAGCCAGGTCGTCGCCGCGACGGGCCTGCCGGTGCCGACGCCGGGTGCGGCCGCGTCCGGGGTGCCGTTCCCCTGTCAATCGCGGGCGTGCGGCTGCTTGACGGCCGCGGCCTGCTGGGCCGGCGACTGCTGTTGCTCGACGCTCGAAGACAAACTCCTCTGGGCAAACGACCGCGGGTTCGAGCCGCCGGTTCACGTCCGTCCGCTGGTCGCGGCCCGCCGCTGTGCCGCCCCCCGCGCCCCGGACGAGTGTCCCCTGTGCGCCGCCAAGGCGAAGCCCGCCGCCAGTGACACCGGTCTGACAGTCGTGATCGGCGAGGCGGCGCAGAAGTGCCGCGGCAAGTCGGCCGCCGGCACGATCTCGCTCGAACCGGCCGTCGTCGCCGTCGCGCCGACACTGCCGGTCCCGAGCTTCGGCGTCGCCGAGCCGGTCGCCCGCCGCGACGACTTCGGCCAACCCCTCCCGCAAATCCCCCCGACCCCGCCGCCGCGGGTCGTCTGACGAACCCGACGCCCCCGATCGGCCCGCCGCAGGCGCGTTCGCCCGACGCGCGAGCGAGGGTCGCGCCGTCGTTGACACGGCGTGCAATCCACGGCCGAATCGTCAACGACCCCGAGCATTCCCCACGACCGTTCGACCCTCGCTAGCGCGTCGGGCTAACCCGATGCGCCTGCGGCGGAGCCGAACTCGATTCCCTCACACCCGGAGTTCATGCCATGACGACGACCAAACGCGGCTTCACGCTCATCGAGTTGCTCGTGGTAATTGCGATCATCGCCGTGCTGATCGGGCTGCTGTTGCCCGCCGTGCAGAAGGTGCGCGAGGCGGCGGCGCGGATGTCCTGCTCGAACAACCTCAAGCAGATCGGCCTCGCCCTGCACGGCTACCACGACCGGAACAACGGCTTCCCGCCGGGCTACTACGACCCGGCCCCCTGGCCGCAAAAAGACCAGGGGCCGGGCTGGGGGTGGGCGTCGTTCCTGCTGGCCGATTTGGAACAGGACAACCTCGGGCGACAGATCAACTTCAAGCTGGGCGTCGGGTCCGGCACGACCCCGGTCCCGGCCGTCCGGGCCACCTTCCTGAAAGTGTTCCAGTGCCCCTCGGACCCGAATTCGGCGACGACCTTTGTCGCCACCGACGGCGGCAGCGGGAGTTGGCAACTGGCGCACGGCAGCTACGTCGCCTGTAACGGCAACGACGGGGTGGACGACACCACCACGCCGCCGCACACGGGGGCCTTCGTGCGCGGCACCAGGGGCTTCCGGGTGGCCGATGTCACCGACGGCCTGAGCAACACCTTCTTCGCCGGCGAGCGGTGTACGACGATGTCGTGGTCCACCTGGGTCGGGGCCGTGCCGAATTCCCTGGACCCGTCGATCCGCTCCCCCGGCGACTTCTCCGGGGCGTCGGCATTCGTTCTCGGGCATTGCGGCCCGCACCTGCCCAACGACGGCATCGTGACCGACGCCGACGCTATGTCCAGCGGCCACACGTCGGGCGTGCAATTCCTGTTGGGCGACGGCTCGGTCCGACAAATCAACAACGGCGTCGGCCAATCGGCTTACGACGCGCTGGCCACCCGGGCCGGGGGCGAAGTCCCGGGGGATTTTTAGCGGCGGCGCGTCCTGGACTCGCCGCGCGCGGGGTCGGTCGGGTAAGATGCCGGGGACGCCGTTCCCCGAGTCAGGATGCCCCCCATGTCCACGGCCGCGCTCGAACCGCAGACCACGCCGCAGCACGCCGCGCCCAAGATCGCCAACGTCCCCGGGCGGCTCGGGCCGAACTGGCTCAACCTCCTCCGCGCCCGGGCCGAGCGGCCGTGGAAGCGGCGGCTGGCCAAGGCGGCGGTCATGATCCCCCGCATCCGCCACTACGAGCGGCTGTACCTGACGCTCAGCGAGGAGGACATCCGCAAGACGAGCATGCGCCTCCGCGGCCGGGCGCGCGGCGGCGAGAGCCTCGACAAACTCATCCCCGAGGCGTTCGGCCTGGCCTGCTCGGCCATCCGCCGCGTCCACGGCTTCCAGCCGTTCGACGTGCAACTCGCGGCCGGCATCGTCATGCACCTGGGCGGCCTGGTCGAACTCGCCACCGGCGAGGGCAAGACCCTGTGCGCCGTCGCCCCGACGTACCTGAACGCCCTGTCCGGCAAGGGCGTCCACGTGACCACGGTGAACGACTACCTGGCCAAGCGGGACGCCGACGACATGGGGCCGGTGTACGGCCTGCTCGGCATGACCGTCGGGTGCATCGCCCAGAAGATGGAGGACGGCCCGCGGACCGAGATGTACCGCAAGGACATCACCTACGGCACGGCCAGCGAGTTCGGCTTCGACTTCCTCCGCGACCGCCTCAAGGTCCGCGGCGGGACGGCCACGACGGCCCCGTTCTGGGCACCCTGGTTCGGCGGCGGGGCACCGAACGACAACCGCGTCCAGCGGGAGTTGAACTTCGCCATCGTGGACGAGGCCGACAGCATCTTCGTGGACGAGGCCCGCACCCCGCTCATCATCGCCAACCCGACCCGCCCGGCCACGCCCGACGAGCAGCAGGTCTACCTGTGGGCCGACCGCGTCGTCCAGACGTTGAAGCGGGACGAGCACTACCGGCTCGACTTGAAGAAGGAGAAGATCGAACTGACCGACGCCGGCCGGCACCTGGTGCGGTACTCCAGCCCGCCGACCGGCGAGCACGCGTCGGCGATGGACAAGCTGCTCGAAGCCATCGAGAAGGGCCTGCACGCCTACCACCGGTTCAGCCGCGACCACCACTACATGGTCAACGCCGAGAAGAAGATCGTGATTATCGACGAGTCCACCGGCCGGCCGATGCCCGATCGACACTGGCGCGACGGCCTGCACCAGGCGGTCGAGGCGAAGGAGGGCGTCGAGATCGCCGTGCAGTCCGACCACGCGGCGCAGATCACCTACCAGAACTTCTACAAGCTCTACAAGAAGCTGGCCGGCATGTCCGGCACGCTCCTGCCCAATTTCTGGGAACTGCGCAAAGTCTACCGCCGGTGGGTGACCAAGGTGCCGACCAACCGGCCGATCCGCCGGGTGCAGTGGGCCGACGGCGTCCACCCGACCGAGAACGCGAAGTTCACGGCCGTCGTCATGCAAATCCAACAGATGCACGGCCTCGGCCGGCCGGTCCTGGTCGGCACGCGGACGGTCGAGAAGTCCGAGCGGCTGTCGAAGATGTTGCACTCCGTCGGCATCGAGCACGAAGTCTTGAACGCCCGCCAGGACGCCCGGGAGAACGAGATCATCGCCCAGGCCGGCCAGCCCGGCCGCATCACGGTGGCGACGAACATGGCCGGCCGGGGCACGGACATCAAGCTCGGCGTCGGCGTCCCCGAGGCCGGCGGCCTGCACGTCATCGGCACCGACCGGCACGAGGCCGAGCGGATCGACCGCCAGCTCGCCGGCCGGGCCGGCCGCCAGGGCGACCCCGGCACCGCGCAGTTCTTCCTGAGCCTGGAAGACCAACTCCTCGAAGGCCTGGGCGTGAAGCGGCAGCGGAAGCTCGAAGCCCTCGGCCGGAGCGGCGCGAACCGCCCCTGGGGCTTCTTCCGCCGCCTCTTCCGCAAGGCCCAGCGGTCCACCGAGGCGAAGCACTACAAGCAGCGCCTCGACCTGATGAACTACGACAAGCAGCGCCAGGAGTTGCTCCAAGACCTCGGCGCGGACCCCTACGTCGATTAACCCCGGTGGGCCGGTTAACTTTCCATGAGCAGGCGGATGGGGTCGCTGAAGAGTTGGGCCAGGCGGGTCGTGAACCGTGCGCCGTCCGCGCCGTCGATCACGCGGTGGTCGTAGGTCAGGCTCAGCGGCATCATCAGCCGGGCGACGATCGCGCCGTCCTTCACGACCGGCTGCAGGGTCGATTTCGACAGGCCCAGGATGGCGACCTCGGGGTAGTTCACGATCGGCGTGAAACTCGTGCCGCCGATGCCGCCCAGGTTGGTGATCGTGAACGTCCCGCCGCGCATCTCGTCCGGCGTCAGCTTGCCGGTGCGGGCCTTGTCGGCCAGGGTCGCCACGTCGGCGGCGATGTCCCGGATCGTCTTCGCGTCGGCGTTCTTGATGACCGGCACGACCAGGCCGCGCTCCGTGTCCACGGCGATGCCGATGTTGAAGTACTTCTTCACGTGCAGTTCGCCGGCGTTCATGTCCAGCGACGAATTGAAGTGCGGGAACTCCTTCAACACGGCGACGACGGCCTTCACGGCCAAGACCGTCCAGGTGACCTTCGGCGTGCCCTTGACCAGGCCCTCGACGATCCGCTTGCGGCCGGCTTCGAGGTCGGTGATGTCGGCCAGGTCGTTCTGCGTGACCATCGGCATCATGCGCCAGGCGACGGTCATGTTCTCGGCGATCTTCTTGCGCATCACCGTCGTCGGCTTCTTCTCGACCTCGCCGTACTTGGCGAAGTCCGGGAGCGGCGGGTGCGTGAAGACATCGACCACACTGCCGTTGAACTTCGTCGTCGCGCCGGGGCCGGTCGTGGTCAACCGGCCGCGGACGAAGCCCTTGAGGTCGTCCAGGGTCACCCGACCGCCGCGGGCGCTGCCGGGGATTTCGGGCAGGCCGACGCCGAGTTCGCGGGCCAGCCGGCGGGTCGCCGGGCCGGCGGCGACGAGCGTCTTCGACGCCGACCCGTTAACGGCCACGGCCGCGACCGGGGCGGCCATCGGCTGCGGCTTCGCGGCGGGCGGGGCGGGGGCGTGAACCGGGGCCGAAGCCAGGGCGGCGACGCCGTGAATCGTCATCACGAGAGCGCCGACGGCGAGCTTGTCGCCCGGCTTGACGGCGACGGATTCGACGATCCCGGCGATGTCGATGGGCACGTCCATCGCGGCCTTGTCGGTCTCGATGATGAGCACGTTCTGCTCGGCCGTCACCGCGTCCCCGGCCTTGACCAGGACGCGGGACAC
>JAYTSV010000120.1:0-62556 GCA_043745465.1 Fimbriiglobus sp. | reverse complement strand
GCGGAGCGGGTCACGTCGGTGACGAAGCTCTCGTAGTGGTCGGCGGTGATCGGCGGCAGGTCGATGAGCTGCACCCGCACGTCCTCGAAGTCCATCATCCCCGGGGCCGGCTCGCGGGTCGTGAACGGGTAAGGGGCGACGGCCGGCGTCGCCTTGGTCAGCTTACCCAACAGCGACGACTTGCCGGCGTTCGGCGGCCCGAGGAACACGACCTGGCCGGCCCCCTGTTTGACGAGTTTGAACGTCCCCGGCGCGGCCTTCTTCGGCCCGGACGCTTCGGCTTCAATCTGGTCGTTCAGCTCGCTGATGCGGCACTTGAGATCGACCTGCACCTTCTCGCTGGCCTTGTGCTTGGGCAGGATCACCCACATTTCCTTGAGCGCGACCAGCTTGTCCTCCGCGGTCTTGGCCTTCTTGTACCGGGCCTCGGCGTCGTGGTAGTGAGGCGGCAGGTTGACGGCCATAACGGTCACTCGGTGAGAGTTGGGGCAAAGGGGCCATTGTAGCCGGCGAACTTGACCGCCACCCGCCGTGCCGGGAAGTCGACGCGAACACGGGAGGGGCGACGAAGCGGCCCTCGACGCCGATGTCTCGGCACGTTCAACGTCAAGCACTATCGCATGGTCCCCGGCCTCGCCACGTCGCAGCCCTACGCCCGCGTTTGAGGTTCGCCTTCCGCCCGGGCGGGGTTCGGTGGTAGCCTCCGGGCCTCACGGAGGGTTGGGCATGAAGAAGTTACTCGGCGTCGGGATGATCTTCGGGGCGGCGGCTTTGATGTGGTTGACGGCGACGCCGAGCCGGTCCGGGGCGGGCTGAACCCCGGCCGGCTGCCCGACCCCCGACGCGTTCGGGGCCGGGCCGTTCGGCGGTCCGCCGAACGCCTACCCGTTTTTGCGCCGCCCCGATCCGGTCTTCGCCCCCCGCCCGGCCCCCGCCCGCCCGGCGACCCCGCCGCGGCCCGCCCCCCGGGTGCCGGCGGTGGCGCGGGCGAAGCCGTTCCCGTCGCCGGCCGAGGTCGGCATCGCCCTGCCGGCGGCCGCGGCCCCGTTCCCGACCCCGGCGGCGGTGGGCGTCGAATTGAAGTGAGTTGGCAGACGGCAAATGTTGCTCTAGGCTTGCGCCGGTGACGACACTGCCCCTGCCCCGGATGCGCCGATGCCCGCTCCGACCGCTCTGCCCGAGTTCTTGAACCTGGTCCACGACTCGGGCCTGTGGGACGAGTCGCGCTACCAGGAAGTCGTCGATCAGATCGCCGAACTCCCGCCCGACCCGGCCACGACCGCCGAACGGCTCATCGAGCACGGCTACCTGACGCGGTTCCAGGCGAGGCAACTGCTCCTGGGCAAGCACCGCGGGTTCGTGCTGGGGTCGTACCGCCTGCTCGAACCGCTGCCGACCAAGGGGGGCGGCACGCACTACCTCGCCGAGCACGTCGGCCTGAAGCGGCGCGTCGTCGTCAAAATGCTCCCGTCCAACCGGGCCGGGGACAAGCGCGTCCTCGAACGGTTCTTCCGCGAGGCCCGCGCCGTCGCCGCCCTCGACCACCCGAACATTCTCCGCCTGCACGACATCGGCGAGGCCAACGGGTCGCACTTCCTGGTGTTGGAAAACGTCGCCGGGGAAGACCTACAGGCGCGGCTGGCTCGGACCGGCGCGCTACCGTCGGGGGCCGCCGTCGCGCTCGCCCTGCAAGCCGCCGAGGGGCTGCGGCAAGCCCACGACCGGGCCATCGTCCACCGCGACGTGAAGCCCGGCAACCTGTTCGTCTGCGAGAACGGCGTCCTCAAAGTCCGCGGCATGGGCATGGCCCGGGCGCTGAACACGGAGGCCGACGACCTGACCAAACTGCTCGGCAACGGCGACACGGACTCGACCCAGGCGGACTACCTCGCCCCGGAGCAGGCCCTCGGCGACCCCGTGGACCTCCGGTGCGACGTGTACGGCCTCGGGGCGACCCTGTACGCCCTGCTCGGCGGCCGGCCGCCGTTCGCGGGGATGTTGACGCAAGTGCTCATCCAGCACCAGACGGCCGACGCGCCGGCCCTGAAGACGTTCGCCCGCGGGGTGCCGGACGCGCTGAGCGGGGTCGTCGCCCGGATGACGGCCCGGGCCGCCGACGGTCGCCCCGCGACGATGGCCGAAGCGATCGCCCTGTTGACGCCGTTCGCCGACAAGCCGGCCCCGCCGCCGAAGCCGGCCAAGTCGGGGCTCCTCACGACGACCCCGCCGCCGCCGGCCAAGAAGAGCAGCCTGAGCCTGCTCCCGCCGCCGCCCCCGCCGCCGAAATCGAAGCCCCGCGGGGACGGCCGCCAGATCGCCGTGCTGGCCATGCTCGCCGTCATCGCCTTCTGCCTGTCCTCGATCGCCGTCCGCCTCGTCCTCACCCGCTGACCCCCCGCCCGCGGCAGCAGTCCGTCCACTCGCCCGCGATTGTGCGCCGGGTCCGGCCGCGCACTTTGCTACAGTATCAACACTGTCCCTCCCGGAGCCTCGCCCATGTCGCCCAAGCCGCACGGCATCATCACGCCCGTCGTTACGCCGTTCCACGCGGACGAGTCGCTCGACTTGCCCCGGCTGCGGTCGCACATCGACTGGCTGCTCCGGGCCGACGTGGACGGGATTTTCGTCCTCGGCACGACCGGGGAGTTTTACGCCCTCTCGGACGCCGAGAAGGAAGCGGTGATGGCCGAGGCCGTCGGGCACGTCGCCGGGCGGGTGCCCGTGTACGCCGGGACCGGGGCGGAATCGACGGGCGAAGTCGTCCGCCTGACCCGCCTGGCCGAGAAGCACGGGGCGAGCGGGGTGTCGGTCGTCGCGCCCTACTTCATCAAGCCGACGCAGGCCGAACTCGTCGAGCACTTCCGCCGCGTCGCCGGGGCCACCTCGCTACCGGTCGTGCTCTACAACAACCCCGGCACGTGCGGCGGCCTCGCCATCGAGCCGGCCACGGTCGAGGCGCTCGCGGCCGTGCCGAACGTCGTCGGCATGAAGGACTCGTCGGGCGACTTGCAGTACACCCTGGACGTGATCCGCCGCACGAACCCGGCCACGTTCGCGGTCCTCCAGGGCCGGGACACGCTGATCCTGGCGGCGCTGCACTTCGGCGCGAGCGGGGCCATCCCGGCCGTGTCGAACGTCATCCCCGAGATCTGCGTCGGCATTCACGACGCCTTCCACCGGGGCGACCACGCCGCCGCGCTGCGGTTGCAGAACGACCTCGCCCCGGTGCGCACGGCCCTGTCCCTGGGCACGAGCAACGGAGCGGTCAAGGAGGCGCTGACCCTCATGGGTCAGCCGTGCGGCCCGAACCGCCGGCCCGTCGGCCCGCTCCCGCCGGACAAGCTCGCCGCGTTGAAGCACGTCCTCACGACGGCGGGGCTACTCGGCACGAAGTAGGCGCACGACTGTCACCGCCGGGCCACGCACTTCCAGAGACTTCATGGCTGTTCTCGACGACCAAGGGCCGCACGCCGGCCGCGAACCCGCGGCGTCTCCCCCGGCCGGTGGCAGTGGACCGTCGGCCCGCCGCGCGGAGACAGTAACTGCCCTGACCCGGTTCGCCGGGGGCGTTGCCCACGACTTGAACAACCTGCTCACCATCGTCAACGGCTACAGCGACATCCTGCTCCAAGACCTCGCCCCGGGCGACCCGTCGCGGCCGCTCGCCGGGGAGATTTTCCAGGCCGGCGAACGGGCGGCCGACCTGACCCGGCAACTCCTCGCCTTCAGCGGCCGGCAAGTGCTCGCGCCCCGCGTCCTCGACCTCAACCGGGTCGTGGCCGACGCCGAGGCGCGACTGCGGTCGCTGCTCCCGCCGGGCGTCCACCTCGGGACCGACCTGGCTCCCGGACTTTGGACCGTCCGCGCCGACGCCGGGCAGGTCGTGCAGGCGTTGACGAATCTGGTGACGACCGCCCGGGACGCGCTGCCGGCCGGCGGCACGCTGACGATCGCCACCCGCAACGTCGGACCCGGGGAATTCGTGCGGCTGAGCGTCGCGGACACCGGGCCGGGCCTCGCGCCGGACCTGCTGCCCCACGCTTTCGAGCCGTACTTTCTGCCCGGCGTGGGCCTGGCGCTGGCGACCGTGGCCGGGTTCGCCCGGCAGTGCGGCGGCCACGCCGAAGCCGCGAGCGAACCCGGCCACGGCACGACCTTCGCCGTTCACTTCCCCCGCGACCTCGAACCCGCGTGACTTCAGTCCGGGGTCATCTTGAAGACTTTCTCGAACCGGGCACCGGCCGTCGCCAGGGCGGCGAGCAGGGTCGGGTCGAACTGCCCGGCCAGTTCGTTGACCATCATGCGCAGCACCCGCGCGTGCGGCAGGGCGGGGCGGTAACTGCGGCGCGACCGGAGGGCGTCGTACACCGACGCCAGGCCGACGACGCGGGCCGACAACGGGCATTCCACGCCGGTCAGGGCGTCCGGGTAGCCGGCCCCGTCCCACCGCTCGTGGTGGCTGCGGATGACCTCGGCGGCCAGCGATAGGGCGGGCAGCGACTCGGTGCCGCCGGCGGCCGCGACCACCCACTCGCACCCCATCACCGGGTGCGTTTGGAGGACCATGCGGTCCTGGTCGTCCAGCGCGGCCGGCTTGCGCAGGACGGTCGCCGGGACGGCCACCATGCCGAGGTCGTGGAGCGGGGCGACGCCGACGAGCAGGTCGAGGTAGCGGGCGTCCTTGAGGCGACTGTACTCGCCGAGGTCCGGGGCGGCGGCGGCCAGCGCCCGGACGTACCGGCCGAGGCGGTCGGGGTACCCCGCGTCGAACGGCAGGGTCTCGTTCGCCATCTGGGCGAACACGCGGAGGAGGACGGCGATTTTCTCCAGCCCGCTGGGCCCGGCGGCGACCGTCAGGCCGCCGGCCTTGGCCAACGACTCCGGGGCCGGGGCCGGCGTCCGGGTCAAGTTCTCGACGCCCATGCGGAGCGTCTCCTTGAGCTGCCGGTTGCGGGTGCCGGCCCGCCGCCCGAGGAGGCCGCGGATGCGCCCCCGGTACTCGGCCCGGCCGAACGGTTTGGCCAGGAAGTCGTCGGCCCCGCCGGTCAGCAGGCCGCCGAGGGACTCGGCCGGCACGTCGCCCGAGGTGAGCAGGATCATCGGCCGCTGGCCCTCCGGGGCGTTCGCCGCGATGGCGTCGATGAGCTGGTCGCCGGTCCGCCCGGGCAGGTTGATGTCGAGGACGACGAGGTCCACGATCCGCCGCCGGAGGACGGCCAGGAGGGCTTCCCCGTCGCCCGCTTCTTCGACCGCGAACTCGTCGCCCAGGTACGCCGCCTGGAGTTTGCGGAGGGCGGCGTCGTCGTCCACCACGACGACCCGCTGGCGGTCGTCGAGGACCCCACTACCGGCGGACGACGGGCCGGCCGCGACCGCCGCCCACCGGGCCAGCCCGGACAGCGAGATGGCCACGACGCGGGCGCTCGGCGGCCGCCGGTCGGGGTCGGTGCTGAGCATCCGACCGATCAGGTCGCCCAGGTCCTCGGGCAGTTCGGGGCGGAACCGGCGGATGTCCGGGGGCGGGGCGGTAAGCCGCTGGTGCAGGTCGTGGATCGGGTCGCCGGTGTTGGCGAACGGCTCGCGGCCGGTCAGCGCCCAGTACATCGTCGCGCCCAGCCCGAACAGGTCGGCCCGGGCGTCCACCGTCTGCGGGTCGCGGGCCTGCTCGGGGGCCATGTACCCGACCGTGCCCAGGATCGTGCCCGGCACGGTCACCCGCCGCTGCGGGTGCAGGGCCAGCCCGAAGTCGAGCAACTTCGCCTGCCAGTCCGGGGTGACGACGATGTTCGACGGCTTCACGTCCCGGTGGATCAGGCCGTGCCGGTGCGCCTCGGCCAGGGCGTCGGCGACCTGTTGGAACAGGTCGCACGCGCGGCCGACGGCTAGCGGCCCGCCGGTGGCGACGAGGGTGTGCAGGTCGTGCCCGGTGATCAACTCCATAACGTAGTAGTCGTAAATCAGCCCGCTCGATTCGGCCGACACCTGGCGGCCGGCGTCCAGGCAGGCGACGAGGTTCGGGTGGTGCAACCGGGCGGCCGCGCGGGCCTCGGCGTAGAACCGGCCGCGCAGCCCGGCGCAATTGTCCGTCGCCGAGTTGACGAGGACTTTCAGCGCGACCTCGCGGCGCAGGTACGTGTTCTCCGCCCGGTACACCACGCCCATGCCGCCCCGGCCGATCTGCTCCAGGACGCGGTACTGGCCGAGGACCAGGTCGCGCGTCCGGCCCTTGCGGATCATGTCCGCCTGGAACGGCGTGATGAGGTGCAGCGCGACCAGCCGCTGGACGACTTCGGACTGGAAGTCCAGGGCGTACAGGCCGGTGCGGATTTTCGGGTCGAGTTCGTCCCACTCCTCCGGGAGCACGACCGACTGGTCGATCAAGCCGTTGAGGAACGCGGCGACCTGCGAGCCGACCGCGAGCGTGTTTTCGGCAGTGGCGGGGGGCAAGTAAACCGTCTCGTCGGGCTGAGGAACCAGTCGGGGCGTTGGCATGGCGGAGTCTCCGGGCGGGTGTTTTTTCGGGAATGTACCGGCGTGCGGGTAGACGATCACCCCCGCAAGCGCCGTGCCAGGCCGGGGAGTTCGCGCGGCGTCGGGGGTTTGAGGGGCTGCTGCCAATCGGGGGCTTTGGGCTACCGGCGGGGCCGATTCCTGCGGCCGGCGCACAACGCGATTCTTCGCTCTGCGTGCCGGGAGTGACGTAGGCTTCGACACGGGTCCGCCCCGGCTGTCGATCCCTTCGACGCGCCCGCCGCGGGGACTCGGGCGAGACGGGGTGAGTATGGCGACCGTTCTGATCATCGACGACGAGGCCGCGGTCCGCCGGCTCGTGCGGCTCGCCCTGGA
The DNA here is from genome assembly GCA_043745465.1 of Fimbriiglobus sp. GTDB lineage: Bacteria > Planctomycetota > Planctomycetia > Gemmatales > Gemmataceae > Fimbriiglobus. Next base: position 55,710 of record JAYTSV010000120.1, on the reverse strand, counting down.
GCGCGACGGGCACGCCGTCGTCGAGGCGGCGGACGGGGCGCAGGGGGTCGAGCGGTTCGGGGCCGCGCGGCCGGACGTGGTTCTGTGCGATGTCGTCATGCCCGGCCTGGGCGGGTTCGACGTGCTGGCCCGCCTCCGCGCCGCGGACGCGACGGTGCCGGTCGTCGTCGTCACCGGCGAGGGGAGCACCGAGCACGCGATCCGGGCGATGGCGTGCGGGGCGTGCGACTACCTGCTCAAGCCGCTCGACCTGCCCCGCGCCTTGCGGACGGTCCGCCGCATCCTCGCCTCGGCCGGCCGGCCGGCCCCTCCCGCCCCTCCCGCCCCACCCGACTCCGCCGCGACCCCGGCCGCGACGCTCCTCGGCAAGTCCGACGCGATGTACGAGGTGTCGAAGCTCATCGGCCGCGTCGCCGGGCAGCCGACGAAGGTACTCATCCTCGGCGAGTCCGGCACCGGCAAGGAACTCGTCGCCCGGTCGATCCACGCCCACGGCGGCCGCCGCGGCGGGCCGTTCGTCGCCCTCAACTGCGCCGCCATTCCCGAGTCGCTGTTGGAAAGCGAACTGTTCGGCCACGAGCGCGGGGCGTTCACCGGGGCCGACCGGCAGCGGCTCGGCAAGTTCGAGCTGGCCGGGGGCGGCACGCTCTTCCTGGACGAAGTCGGCGACCTCGCCCCGGCCACGCAGGCGAAGCTGTTGCGCGTGCTCCAGGAGCAGGAGTTCACGCGACTCGGGGGCAGCGAAACCGTCCGGGCCGACGCCCGCATCCTGGCCGCGACGCACCGCGACCTGCGGGCCGAAGCCGCCGCCGGCCGCTTCCGCGAGGACCTGTACTACCGCCTCGGCGTCGTCTCCGTCCGCCTGCCGCCGCTGCGCGACCGCCGCGAGGACATCCCCCTGTTGGTGAACCACTTCGTCCGCCGGTCGGCCCGCGAACTGTCCCTCGGGGTGACCGGCGTCCACCCGGACGCGCTCGCCCGGCTGTGCGCCCAGGACTGGCCGGGGAACGTGCGCGAGCTGGCCAACGCCCTGCACCAGGCAGTTTTGGAGTGCCCCGGGGCGACGATCCTGCCCGACCAGTTCCCGCCGGCCGTCGCCGGCCGGGCGGCCGGCCTGTTCGACGCCGAGGCCGTCCGCGCCCACGTCGAGCGGGCGATCGCCGGCGGCGAGGGCGGGCTGCTGCACCCGCTCCTCGACGCCTTCGAGGGCGCGGTCGTCGCGGCCGCCCTCGACCAGTGCGGGGGGAACGTCTCGCTCGCCGCCCGGCACCTCGGCGTCCACCGCGTCACGCTCAAAACCCGGGCGGGCCGGGCGGCCCGCGCGAACGTATCAAGAGCTTGACCCACCGGACCGGGTCGAGGGGGTGCGGAATGACGATTCACGAAGCGACGACGAGCTACGAAGCCTGGCTGGCGGGGTTCGGCCCACTCGACGCAGACGACCTCGCGTACAAGCACGCCCGAATGGCCGACGCGGCCGACCCGTTCCCGTTCTTCCGCGGCACCTACTACCGGTGGGCCCAACTCTGGCCGGAGGTGTGCGGCGACCTCGCCACGGCCCCGGCGGTGCTGGCCGTCGGCGACTTGCACGTCGAGAACTTCGGCACCTGGCGGGACGGCGACGGCCGGCTCTGCTGGGGCGTCAACGACTTCGACGAGGCCGACGACCTGCCGTACACGCACGACCTGGTGCGGCTCGCGGCCAGCGTTCTGTTCGCCCGCAAAACGGAGACGGCCGGCGGGCTGAGCCTGGTCAAGTTCAAGCCGGCCTGCGCGGCGATTCTCGACGGTTACACCGCGACCCTCGACGCCGGCGGCGACCCGTTCGTGCTCGAGGAACGGCACCCCGGGCTGCGGGCGATGGCGATGTCCGCCGACCGCGACCCCGTCGCGTTCTGGAAGAAGCTCGCGAAAGTCCTGACGACACCTGCCGTTGACCCGCCGGCCGCGGCGCGGGCCGCGCTCACCATCGACCTGCCGGCGACCGACTTGTCGCCCGAGTTCCGTCGCCGGCCGCACGTCGGCGTCGGCAGCCTCGGCAAGCCGCGCTACGTGGCCCTCGCGCAGTGGGGGGGCGGCTGGGTCGCCCGGGACGCGAAGGCGGTCACGCCTCCCGCGACGGCCTGGGCGGCTGGGGATTCGCGGCCGTCGCGCATGGGGGCGGTCGTCGCCGGGGCGAAGCGGTGCCCCGACCCGTTCTACCAGCCGGGGCCGGCGTGGATCGCCCGCCGGCTCGCGCCGCGCTGCTCGCGGGTCGAACTGGACCAACTCGGCACCGTCACCGACGCGACCGAACTCCTCCGGTCGATGGGGGCCGAAACGGCGAACGTCCACCTCGGCTCCGAAGGAGCGGCCGCGATCCGCGCCGACCTCGCCTGCCGCCCCGCCGCCTGGCTGGCCGACGCCGCGAAAGCGCTGGAAGACGCCGTCACCGCCGACTGGGCCGCGTGGCGAGCCGGGTGACCGCGGATCGGGTATGATGGGGCGTCCCGCGACAGGAGGGGGAGACCATGGCGACCGTCACGCTCGAAGAAGCCCAGGCCACACTGGCCGACCTGATCCGCCGGCTCGCGCCGGGCGATGAAGTCGTCATCACCGAGGGCGACCGGCCCGTCGCCCGCCTCATTCCCGCGCCGCCCGACCCGCCGTTGAAGCTCCGCCAACTCGGCACCATGAAGGGCACCGTCCTGTACATGGCGGACGACTTCGACGCCCCGCTGGACGACTTTGCGGAGTACATGTGATGCGCGTCTTGCTCGACACGCACACGCTGATCTGGGCACAAGACGAGGCGTCCAAACTCGGTGCCGCGGCGGCGCGAGCGGTCCAAGACCCGGCAAACCAACTCCTCGTAAGCGCGGCCACGGTCTGGGAAATCGCCATCAAAATGGCGCTCGGAAAATTGAAGTTGTCGCTGCCGTACCGGGCGTGGGTCGTGAAGGCGATGTCGGACCTCCAGCTGACCGAGTTGCCGATTACGCTGGACTACGCCGAGCGGCAAGCCGGCTTGCCGTTCCACCACCGCGACCCGTTCGACCGGTTACTGGCGGCCCAAGCGCTCGTCGAGAACTGTCCGTTGGTCAGCGGCGATGCCATCTTCGACGGGTACGGCGTCCGACGAATCTGGGCCTGAATCGGGCCACTTCGCTCAGGAAGCCGTAGGCGAAGCCGAGGTGGATGCCGACGAGGACGGCGGGGAGGCGGACGCCGACGCGGCGGGGCAGGCGGCGGGCCAGCCAGGCGGAGCCGGCCAGGATCACGGCGGCGTACACGGCGACGCTCGCGGCGTACACCCAGCCGAGGTACGGGACGACGACGGCGAGGAGTCCGCCGGCGATCAGCCAGACGACCCAGGCCGGGGGGACGAGGGCGGGCAGGGTGAGCGACCGCGGGTTCTTCGCGGCCAAGCGGGCGCGGCCGGCCCCGTACCGCGCGAGTTGCTTGAACAGCCCCGCCAGGCTGCCGCGCGGGTGGTACTCGATCGCAATCGCCGGCGTGAAATAGCAGGTCAGCCCGGCCTCGGCGACCCGCTGGTTGAACTCCACGTCCTCGCAGGCGTCGAACGATTGGTCGAACAGGCCGACCCGCTCGAATACGCCGCGGCGGTAGACGACGGCCGTCGATTGCGGGGCGACGAACTTCGCCTCGGCGGAGTAAATGTCCGAGTCCGGGTTGTGCCCCAGGCGCGACGACCGGGCCGTCGAAACGGCTTGCTGGAAGGGCGTCGGGTCCGGGGCGTCGAGCGGTTGCGGCCGGCCGAGGGTGTCCGCCCGGCTCGCTTCGAGCGCGTCCACGACGTTCCTCAGATAGTATGCGTCCGGCACCTGGCAGTGCCCATCGACGAGGACGACCACGTCGCCGACGGAGTGCCGCACGGCGGCGTTGCGGCCCGCGCTCGACAACCGGTCGGGGTTGTAAACGAGCTTCAAGTTGGCGAATTCGCCCTGCAGCGCGCGGACGATGGCGACCGTCGCGTCGGTCGAAAAGCCGTCGGCGACGACGACCTCGAACCGGTCCCGCGGGTAGTCTTGGGTCAGCAGCGTGCGCAGGGTCGCCTCGACCGACGCGGCCTCGTTGCGGACGGGGACGATCACGCTCACGATCATCGGCCACCCTCCTGGGGCACTGAGGAGACCTCACCCTCCCGGCCCCCTCTCCGACGCGGAGAGGGGGAGCAAGAAGGTTGAAGCCGTAGAAAGGCGACCTCACCCCCCGGCCCCCTCTCCGAAACGGAGAGGGGGAGACCGACCCTTGCAGCCGTTGACCGAAACCCGCTGGCTCCCCTCTCCGCGTCGGAGAGGGGCCGGGGGTGAGGTCTCTTCACTCGTCGCCGGCCGGGCGGCGGGGCGGGCGGGCGTACAGCGACTGGCACCCGGCGACTTTGAACACCGTGCAGGCGTAGATGGCCAGGTCTTTCAGCGGCCCCATCGCGCGGATGTAGTACCGGTCGTAGGCGACCTTATTGCGGACCGATTGCACGTCCGCGTCCGGCGGCAAGTGGACCTGCGCGAATCCGGTCATGCCCGGCTTGACGACGTGCCGGCGGGCGTAGCTCGGGACGGCGCGGACCAGTTGCGCGACGATCTCCGGCCGCTCCGGCCGCGGGCCGACGAGGGCCATGTCGCCGCGGAGGACGTTGACGAGTTGCGGCAACTCGTCGAAGTGGAGCTTGCGCAACACCTGGCCGAGCGGCGTGATTCGCGGGTCGCCGGGCATCGACCAGCGCGGCCCGGTCAGGCTCTCGCAATCGTGCGACATGGTGCGGACCTTGTAAATCGTGAACAGTTTCCCGTTCAGGCCGACGCGGGTCTGCGTGTATAGGGCCGGGCCGCGCGACGTGAGTTTCACGGCGACGAGGGCGACGAGAATCACCGGCAGTGCAACGGCGAGCAGGGCGAGGGCCATCGGGAACTCGACGGCGGCCTTGACGGCGACGAGGCGGCGGAGGCGGGGCGAGGCCGTCTCGGGGGCGGACGGCCGGCGGGCCGGGGCCTTCGCGGCCGGGCGGGCCGGCAGTCGCGGGGTCGCGGGGGTGGTAGCAGTGGGGCTGGCGTTCATGCGTCAGCGCGTCCTCAAGGGGTCGGGGGTCGGACAGGGTGTGGGTGACAGTCGGCGGACACGCGAGGGTTACTGCGGGGGCCGGTCGAACAGGCCGTGGTACTGGGCGAAGCAGGCGGCGGTGAACTGCTTGACGGCCGGCGCGTCCTCGGCGACGGCCAGGGCGTCGGCCTCGCTGACCTGGGTGACGATGTACACCTTGGCCAGGTTGGTCGTGCGCAGGTAGGCGAACCGGGGGTTGTCCGGGGCGGCCCACGTGCCGTCGGCCGTCCAACTCCAGCGGACCCGCTGGCGCTCGGTCCGCGTCGCCGTCGTCTTCACGAATTCGCTGACGTAGTAGCTGACGCTCCCGACCCCGGGCACGTCGATCGTCTCGCGGAGCGGCGGCCGCATCATCTTGTACCCGCTGGCCACGTAGCACACGTCCGGCGTGTGGGTCGCCACCGACCCGGCCGCGCCGCTGATGATGGACACCATGAACCCCTGGTTCTGGCCGGCCGACGCGTACCGCCGGCAGGTGCCGGTGCTCTTCTCCTTCAGCGGCAAGTCGTTGGGCACTTCCTCGGACTGGTAGTCGCCGAGGGTCACGGCGTGCGCGTGCAGGCGGTCCATCGCGGCCGGGGCCGGGGCGAGCGTTGACCACCGGTGCGTCGCCGCGCCGTGGGCGGCGGCCCCGGCGGCGATGGCCACGCAGGCGATGAGCGGGGCGAGTGTCTTCATGAACCGATCCTCAACTCACAGGCAATTTCGGAATGCGGATTTGGGATTGCGGATTGAAGCACGGCGGGCCGGAGGTGCCTTCCAATCCGCAATCCCAAATCCCCAATCCACAATTCAACACAGGGCTTCGTGCCGGGTCGCGCCGACGTAGACGATTCCGGTCGTCGGCACGTCCAGGGCGGCCAGGCGGTCGAGGGCGCGCTTCAGCAGCGGCATTCGGGTCTCGCGGTACAGCGTGCAGAGCAGCACGGCGTCGGCGCGGCGGACCGTCTCGATCGACTCGGACACGCTCAGCAGGCCGTGGCCGTGCAGGACGACGCAGTCGAAGTCCTCGCGGAACTCGCGGAGCATCCCGTCGAGCCGACTGCCGACCGCGGTCCGGCGGAGTTCGTCGGTCCAGGTGCCGGCGGGCAGCAGGGTCAGGCCACTGGGCAGGACGATCTGGCCGGCCCGGGCGTCGCACTCGGCCCGCAGCACGTCGCACGCGCCGGCGCTGTTCGGCACCCCGGCGAAGTGGTGCAGCGACGGGTTGCGCAGGTCGAGATCGACGAGCAAGGTGCGGTACCCGGCCTGCGCCAGGCCGTTGGCCAGGCCGAAGGCGGTGAACGCCTTGCCCTCGTCGCCGTGCGGGCTGGTGACGGCGATGGTGCGGACGCCGCGGGTCAGCCAGGTCTGGGCGACCACCGCCCGGAGCTTGTCGATGGCCTCGGTCACGTCGGCCTTCTTCAACGGGTCGTTGGCCGTCGCGGCGGTCGGTTGCCACGGGACGACGCCGACGACCGGGGTCGTGCCGACGGTCTTCAACTCGCCCAAGGACGACACCTTGCGGACCCGGGACTCGTACCCGACCGCGCCCAGGCCGACGAGGCCGAAGCCCATCAGCCCGGCCACGGCGGCGGCGATGATCTGCTTCTTCGGGTCTTTGGCCGACGGGGCGGAGGCGTCCTGCAACTTGCTCACGCGGGGCGGGGACTTCAACTCGAAGTCCAGGCCGATGAGTTGCTCCGTGATGCGGCGGTACATGCCGTCGTGCGTGAGCAGGTCGGTCTTCTCGGGGTCCACGAGCGGCGGCAGTTTGTCGTCCGCCCGCTTCAAGTCCGGGGGCAGCGCGGCGAACTCCTTCTTGGCGTCCTCGAAGATCGACTTGGCCACCCGCTCGCGCTCCAGCATCCGCCGGTACTCGACGACGGCGGCGTCCAGGGCCACGGCCAGGCGGTTGCCCTTGGCGCTGTCCCGCTGGCCCTCCAGGCGCGTGGCCAGGGCGACGCGGGCGGCGGCGGCCTCGGCCTCGGCGTCGTCCAGTTCGCGCTTCTGGCGGACGAGCTTGTCCGAGTTCGGGTCGCGGACGACGCTGCGGATGTAGTCGTAGTCCCGCCGCTTCTTGGCCGCCGCGTCGCCCTTCGCGATAATCTCCGGGTCTTTGTCGGCCGCGGCGAACGCCTCGGGGGACGGCGGCACCTTGCCGGTCGCGTCGAGTTCCTTCTTCAGCCGCTCCACGTCCGCCTTCTTCTCGTTGATGAGGACGGGGAACTGCTGCAGCTCGATTTCGTACTGCGTGATGCGGCCCATCAGCGTGCCGGCGCGGGCCTTCTTGAACAGTTCGTTGTCGGCGAACTGCAGGGCCGCCGTCGCCACGGCCGCGGCTTGCGCCGCCGCGGGGACGATGGCCGGGCCGCCCGGGGTCTGCGCCGGCAGCCCCGGGATGTCGGGCACCGGCACGCCCCCGGCTTGCAGCAACGGCCCACTCGCCGGGCCGGCCGGCAGCGGTTGCGCCTTGCGGTCGTTGATCGCCGTGCGGGTGTTCATCACCGACTGCAACTGCGTCTTGGCCTGCTCGACCTCGATGCGGAACCGCTTCTTGGTGTTCCGCTCCTTCTCGACCACCTCGCGGTAGTACGCCTCCTTCACGGCCTCGACGATGCGGCCCACGTCCTGCGGGTTGTCCCCCTCGAAGCGGATCGTGATGACCTCGCTGCCCTCGGCGTAGGAGACGACGATCTTGTCCTCCAGGAACTTGATCGGGTTCTTCTGCTCCGCGAGCGTCGGCAACTTGCTGATCTGGTAGTTCGCGTCCGACAGCGCCGAGTTCAGCACGAAGTCGGACTTGATGAGTTGGGCCGTCGTCTTCAGGTAGGTCGTGAAGTCGGTCCGGCTGCGGTTCGGGTCGGTGCCCATGGCGATCGAACTGGGCGACGACGCGACTTGGAGCAGCGCGTACGACTCGTACTTGACCGGGAGCAGCGACCAGGCGGCGTAGGCGAGTGCGCCGCCGAGGAAGGTGCCGCAGAACAGGATCAAGAGCGCGTGCAGGCGCAGGTAGCCGAGTACCAGCGCGGCCGGGTTGGCCGGCTCGACCTTCGGGGCGCGGGGCCGGGCCACCGGCACGGGGACGAGGGCCGTCGTCTCGCCGGGAGTCGTCGCCAGCCGGGGCTTGGGGTGGGTCATGCCGTGCATCCGTGCAGGGGGTTCGGGGCGTCGGTCGTGAGGCGTTACGCGAACTGCATTCCGGCGAACGCCGGCGCGTCGGACTTCGGGGCGGCCGGCTCGACCAGCCGCGTCAGCACCCAGAGTTGCAGGGCCAGCAGCCCCAGCCCGGCCGGCATCATCAGCCAGCCGTGGACGTCGTGGACGAGGCCGAGGGTTGCTTTGTCGGCGGTCAGCGTGTGGGCCACGCCGGTGGCGGTGATGCGCAGCACGTTGACGGCCACGGCGATCGGCACGACGCCGAGCAGAATGAGCAGCTTCTCGAAGCGGGTCCGCTCCAACAGCAGCACCGCCCCGACGGCGAAGGCGGCGAAAGTCATGAGCATTTTCAGGCCGCTGCAGGCATCGACGACGCCGAGCTTGACCTCGTCGATGAGGATCAGGTTGCCCTCGGCGACGGCCGGCAGGCCGATGGTTTGGAGCAGGTACGTGCTGGCCTGGGTGGCGACGACCTTGAGCGGCCCGCCGACGTTCCGCTCCATCTCGTAGGGCAGCGGCACCATGAAGATCAGGAACCCGACGGCCGGCGCGGCCGCGACCGCCAGCGCCCGCCCGCCGACCAGCAGCGTCAGCGCGACCAGCGAGGCGAGTAGGGCGAGGCAGTCGAGTTGGTGAAACATCAGCCCGCCGGCCAGGAAGCGCGGCAGCACCGCGACCGCGAGCACGACCGAGCCGACGACCGGCCACGGGGCCGAGAGCGTCAGTCGCCCGGCCTGCCAGGCTTGACGGAGCAAGTACGCGGAAAAGACGGGCACGAGGAAGCCGTGCGAGTATTGGGGGTCTTCGACCCACTTATCGACGAGGAACTCGAAGGTGGGCAAGAAGGCCCACGCCAGGAGTGCCGCCGGGGCGAGGAAGACCACCATCGGGCGAAGCGCGAGAATCGACATCCGTGTCGGCCCTGAGACCAGTCGAACCCCCCGCGCCGGTCCGTGGCCGGGGGCAGTTTCCGAGATTGTGCGCCAAGTCGGCCGGTCCGTGCAACCCCAGCTTGGCGCGGGGTCCGGGCGTCAGTCGTCCCGGCGGGGCCGCTTCGCCGATTTGGGCCGCGCGTCCGGGTGCCGCTTGGTGTAGCGCTTGACGAGTTTGCGGTTGAACTCCGCGAGCGCTTTCACGTCTTTGGCCCGGTCGATGAACACCCAGGCGACGCCGCCGGCCGCGCCGAGGACCGCGCCGACCGCGGCCAGGAGGATCAGGTTGCCGGCCTTCTTGCCGATGCCCGCGCCGGCCGCGCCGCCGAGGACGGCCCCGAACAGGACGAGCAGCCAGTTGTACCCCGGGGTGCCCGGCCGCGGGTCGGTCCCCGAGACGACCCTCTCGCCCCGCAGGTCGTCGATGTACTCGTACAGGTTCTGCTCGGTGTCCGCCCAGTAACAGTCCTGCCAGGGCACGTCGTCGTCGCACCGCGAGCAGGTGGTGGTCGGGTCTTCGCCGAGGTCGAACGGGTTCGCCAGGTACTCGGCGATCACCGCGGCCGGCATTTCCGTCTCGCCCTTGCACTTCTCGTGGACGTAAACCGTCGGGGTGCCGGCCGGCAGCGTCACCTCGGCGCGCCGCGACCGGCGGCGCGGCGGCGGGTCGTCGTCCTCGTCCTCGTCGTCGCGGTCCCGCCGCGACCGCCGCGGCGGTCGGTCGTCCTCGTCCTCGTCGTCGTCGCGCGATCGGCTGGAAGATTTGGCCATTCCGAATGCTCCCGAGGGCTGCGAGCGGCATTGCGATGGCTTACCGTAACCGGTCGGCGTGCCGAAATCGACGATATTCCTGCTGTGCGGACGGTCCGCGCGCCGGCCGCGGCCAGTTCATAGAATCCCCGCAGACGATTCTCCCCTCTCGTTTGGGTGCCCCATGCCGACGAACGCGCCGTTGAACCGCAAGCTCCGCATGGGCCTCGTCGGCGGCGGCCAGGGGTCGTTCATCGGCCGCGTCCACGCCACCGCGGCCGTCCTCGACAACCGGTGCGCGCTCGTCGCCGGGGCACTGTCGTCCGACCCGGCGCGCTCGAAGGCGTCGGCGGCCGACTACGACATCGCGCCGGACCGCGCGTACGGCAGCTACGCCGAGATGGCGAAGGCCGAGGCGGCGCGGCCGGACAAGATCGACTTCGCCAGCGTCACCACGCCCAACCACACCCACTTCGAGATCGCCAAGACCTTCGCCGAGGCCGGGTTCAACGTCATCTGCGACAAGCCGATGACCTTCGACTTCGCCCAGGCCGAGGAGTTGCTGAAGGTCGTCGAGAAGTCCGGCGTCGTCTTCGCCGTGACGCACAACTACACCGGCTACCCGCTCGTCCGCCAGGCCCGGGACATGGTGCTCAACGGCGACCTCGGCGAGGTCAATGCGATCCGCGCGAACTACATCCAGGGCTGGCTCCGGACGCGGCTCGAGTCGAGCGACCAGAAGCAGGCCAAGTGGCGGACCGACCCCAAGCAGTCGGGCATCGCCGGGTGCTTCGGGGACATCGGCACGCACGCCTACAACCTCGGCCGGTACATGACCGGGCTGCTGCCGAAGGAACTGTCCGCGCACCTCATGGCCTTCGAGGACGGCCGGCCGCTCGACGACTACGGCACCGCGGTCATTCGCTACCAGAACGGCGCGCTCGGCACCGTCACGGCGTCGCAGATCAGCCACGGCCGGGAGAACGACATGGCCATCGAGATCGACGGCACCAAGGCGTCCCTGTCGTGGCGGCAGGAGAACCCGAACGAGTTGATCGTCCGCCGCAACGGGTCGCCGCACCAGGTCTACACCCGCAACGGCGGGCCGTACCTGAGTCCGCTGTCGGCGTCGAGTGCCCGCCTGCCGGCCGGCCACCCCGAGGGCTTCTTCGAGGCGTTCGCCAACGTCTACGTCGCCGCCTTCGACGCGATGGTGAAGCGGGCCGCCGGGGAAACGGTCGAGCCGGTGGACACGCTGTACCCGAATATTTACGACGGCGTCGAGGGGATGCTGTTCATCACGCAGTGCGTGGCCAGCAGCCACAACAACGCCGCCTGGGTGCCGTTCGCCCACCCCCGCAGCCGGCGGTAACCGGGACGGCGACGCCCCGCCACCATGCCGCACTCGTGGTTCAGCCCGTCCATGCCCGAAACCCCCCGTCCGGTGGAGAACGCCAGTCCGCGCGGGGTATTCTACAAATCGGTGGGGAAGAAGGCAGTGGTATGGTCACTCACCGCGGTGTAGTTACTACAACTGAATACAACGGATATTCGACAATCAATTCGAGCCGCGAAACGCTCATAGGGGGCAACGCTATGCCGGTCCTAGATCGAAATCTCATCGTGTCGATAACGGCGGGCGAAATTCGCTGGTGGGTAAATGAGCGGCTCAAGAAATTCCGAGGCCTCAAGCACGCAACGATGGCGGTGAATCCGTTTATGGCTCCAGTTCTGATGGCTCTGCATTCACACATGTCGTTCGGCGAACTAGGTAAGTTTCTCCTCGATGGGCACTTTGTTGGCGGGCATTCGACAGGTTTCGGCAAGTTGGTAGACGAAAAGTTGATGGATAAATTGTTCGGTTCGACCAAACTAACCAAGAGATTCAGGTCGGAAAATTCGCCTTATAACGAGCCGCACTTCGGTAATGTGGACCATGTCATTGGCGTTGGGCGTAGTGATCAGGTGTTGATGTCAGTGAAGGCAAGTCGGTGGACCATCCAACTCGGTCAGGCAGAATCCATCAATAATTCATTTGCAAACTTGCTTAAGATGAGGGAGGAAGGGAAGATCGGATTTTCAAAAATCGTCGTGGGAGTATTTTACGGGAAACAAGAATGGCTGACCGATAAGTTTAACATCATTCGCGGCATATGCACTGGCGCGAAACACCACGTGACCAATATTCAAGACCACGTCGAAGTCGTGGTTGGTCGGGATTTTTGGTCTATGATGAACGGCGGCGAAACAGCAACACAAGAATGGATCATGGAGGGGGTTATCGCCGGTGTCCTGGCGGCAAATCCCGAACTGAAAGACGCTAAGCGTTTGCTCGAAAAGTATCAAGCAAGTTTTGAGAGTACACTCAAACATCACGTCAATCCCCAGGGCGAGATTGACTGGATGGCGTTAGTGAAAGAAGTCAACGGTTAATCGAACAGTGTGTGTCGGCACGCGCTAGTCGTTGTTTCGGTTCGCACCGCCGAAGTATCGTCGTAATACCCGTGGTTTCCGGCGAACGCCTGGCCTGCCTTCCAGAATGTCCGCGTGCGGACGTGTGGGCGTAAGTGCTGAACGGCACTCGGCAGCGTAACCTTCGGGCTAGTTTGCCCAGAATCGATTTGCTTGAGCAGGTCAACGAGGACAGCACCCGCAATGCGTCCGAGGCGAACCGGCACGGCGTTGCCGATTTGCCGACACTTCTCTGTCGCAGTTCCCTCGAAGTACCACGTACGGGGGAACTCTTGGACGGCTGCGAGTTCTCCGACGGTGAGCGCCCGTAGTTCGGTCGGGTGACACATACTTGTCCCGGCGTGGTTCGGCATCGTCACGACCGTTGGGCAAGGGAACTCAAAGGATAGCTTCCGCCAATAAGCACTCCTGCCACCCTTCAGATGCCACGATTTCCCCATTGACTCCTTTTGTATTGTTACGGGGAGTGACCGCCAATTCCCCCCCGGCGGAATCATGGCAAGGTATTCCAGCTTTCGAGGACTGAAATTCATGCAGTCAGTGTCCGGGTCGATAAAACCGGGACCGATGGCATCTCCGAGTGTGCGGAATATCGGTAGCCCGTCTCCAGAACGATTACTGTATTGAGGCTCCGGGAAAGTCGCTTTGAGTCCGAAGCGATTACCAATACAAATGAGGCGTTCCCGGATTTGAGGAGCACCGTAGTTCGCCGAGTTGACGACGAAGCAATCGACTCGATAGCCAATTCGTTCAAATCTCTGGAATACCTCACGCAACAGCGAGCCGTGTTCCGTCAGACTCGCCGAGATGCTCGGGTCGTCGTTGAGAGCCGATTTCGGTATTGCGGCCATCGAATGGAGGCCACGCACGTTCTCAAGGAGGAAGGTCTTAGGGCGTAGCTCTTTCACGAGGCGGAGGAAATCGTAGATCAACTGACCGCGGGAGTCTTCTGTCCCTTTCCTTTTACCATAGACGCTAAATGATTGGCACGGGGGACCCCCAGCGACTAAGGGTAAGTCGTTCAGTGAACCACTCGCTGCACTTTGAAGACTCTGTAAAGTCACACTTGCAATGCTCGACGCAATAACTGGTACATCAGGACGATTCCGACGAATCGTCTTGACTGAAGAACGATCGATTTCGTTGCAAACTACAGCCTCGAATCCGCACTCTTCGAGGCCGAGGTCGAGTCCCATGCCACCGGAGAACAGCGAGACGAAACTTTGCCGTGGCATGAGTACCCCTTGCGTTGCGTGTCTGCGTAGCTGAGCGAGGGAGCCGGGCTACTCTACCGCATCGAGTTTTACTCGTGTCGTCCTTGAATGGAATCTCAGATAGCCGTGTTTCGCACTTATCGCACCATACCCGCAGCGCGCGTTGCATCGGAGGCAATACCGCAAGTCACCCGCCGTCAGCTACTCGCCAGGATGTGCAGCACGTCGGCGTCCTTCACCACATACGTCTTGCCCTCGGTGCGTTCCAGGCCTTTCGACTTGCACTCCTTCTCGGAGAAGTGGTGCGACTCAAAGTCGGCGTAGCCGATCACGTTGGCCCGGACGAACCGCTCGCTCAAGTCCTTGTGAATCGCCCCGGCGGCGGCCACGGCGTCGCTGCCGCGGTCGATCGCCCAGGAGCGGCACTCGTCGGTGCCGACGGTGAAGAAGACCTCGCGGCCCATCGCGTAGAACAGGTCGCGGATCACGCGGTCCCGGCTGAAGGTCGTCAGGCCGAGGTCGGCCATGAACGCCTGGCGGCTCTCGTCGTCCAGTTCGGCGAGTTCCTTTTCGAGCTTCACCGGGGCCTGCGTGGCCGTCGGGGACAGGGCCAGCAGGTCGGCCGGCAGGGGGTCGTTGAACCCGCCGTCGCCGCGGTTGACGAAGACCGCTTCGGGCTTGAGGGTGAGCATCTGGAAGCTGCGCAGGTACTTCTCTTCCTGCTCCGTGATCCCCTGCCGCGACGCGGGGGTGCCGGCCTCGAGCGCGGCGACGACCTTCTTCAAGGTCGCCAGCTCGAACTCGTCGGCCTCGCGCTCCTTGGCCGGCTTGGCCTTCTTGAACTGCGCCTCGACCTTGGGAATGCGGTTGCCCACGACCTCCATGTCCGCGAAGAGCAACTCCTCGCGGAACTTCGCCAGTTGCGCGGCGAAATCGGTCGCGCCGAACCCGTCGAGGACGACGACGACGCCGTTCGACTCGCGGAGCACGGCCAGGCGGCGGGGGTTGCCCTCGCGCTCGTCGGCGAGCAGGCCGGGCGTGTCCAGGAACTGCACCTCGGCGTAGGTCAGCTTCTTGGGCTGGAACTTGTCGGCGATCTTGGCCAGCCGGTCGTCGGGCACTTTGGTCGTGCCGACCTGCCCCTGCTGGACCTTGGCCGGGTCGGGCGCGACCCCGGTCAGCCACTGGAAGACCGTACTCTTGCCCGTCCCCTGGTAGCCGACGAGTCCGACTTTCATGAGCGTAGTTCCTGTGTCCGCGGCCTGGAGAGGTCAAATCTTCAGAGTAAGAATTTCCCCCCCGGGGGCGCAGTGGGCGCGGAGAAAGTCCGAACCCGGCGGTTGGGATTCACCCCGGAGCCGCCGGCCCGGTATGATCCCATGACCCGATCGTGCCCCGCGTTTTTGTCGGAAGGATTGCCCGTGCCGCGCGCGACCCGCAGACTGGCGTTGAAACTCGCGGCCCGCCTCGCCCTCGTCGGGGTCGTCGGGTACTTCGCCTGGATTTTCTTCGGGCTGAACGACCACACCGTGATCGCCGGGCAGGTCTACCGGTGCTCGCAGCCGAGCGCCTGGGGGGTCGATCACCTGGTCGCCCGGCACGGCGTCCGCACGGTGCTGAACTTGCGCGGCACGTCGCAAAAGGTCCACGAGGAAAAGTCGGCCTGGTACAAGCGCGAGGCCGAGGCGACGTTCGCCGCCGACGTGTCGCAGGAGGACATTACACTGTCCGCGTACCTGTTGCCGCCGCCGGCCGAGATCCGCCGGGCGCTCGACGTTTTGGACCACGCCGAGCGGCCGATCCTCGTCCACTGCAAGCAAGGGGCCGACCGCACCGGCCTGGTCTCGGGGATGGCGATCCTGCTCGCGGCCGACGGCACGATGGCGGCGGCGCGGCGCGAACTGTGGCCGATCTACGGGCACTTCCCGGTCGGCCGGACGACGGCGATGGACGACTTCTTCGACCGGTACGAGCGGTGGCTGGCCGGCCGGTCGCACGCCCCCGACCTGTTCCGCGACTGGGTGCAGAACCACTACACGCCCGGCCCGGCCGCGTCTCGGTACGAGTGGCTCACCCCGCCGCCGCCCGTCGCCGCCGGCCGGCCGTTCGCCCTCAGTCTTCGGGCGACGAACCTGTCCGACGAGGCGTGGCGGTTCGAGCCGGGCAACCACGCCGCGATCCACCTGCTCGTCCGGGTCACCGGGTCGGACGCCGTCGAGGTCGGCCGCCAGCAAGCCGGGCTACTCCGCCGCACCGTCGCCCCCGGCGAGTCGATCGACTTCACGCTCGCGCTATCGCCCCTGCCGGCCGGCCGGTACAGCGTCACGGCCGAGTTGATCGACGCGCGCGGTTGCGGCGTCTCCATCCGGTCGAGCAGCTTCGTCAAGCTCGGCGACGACTCCGCGACGACGGCCGTCGAGGTCCGGTAACTCCCGGCGAGCCAAGAGCGTGAGCGACTGGAGCGATCTCGACCTCCAGTCGCTCACGCTCTTGGCTCGCCGGTCGCCGGTTGCCGCGTCACGGCGTCTCGGCTCCAGTAGCCCGCGATGGCTTGGTCGAGTTCTTGGTCCTCCCAGTCCCGACTGTCTCGGAAATACGTGAGGACATCCCGTACACAACTGCGTTGGGCGTCGTTCAAAATCGCTAGCCGTTCGAGGCTGTGAGCGCTGAGGTCTTTCAGGCAAAACTCCAAGCTCACTAGCATGTCTCCGACTTCTTCCCCACCCTCTGGGTAGCGCACACCCAGTGACAGACAAGCAGGCAGGTAGAACCGCAAACCTGTGGCGTCGAGGAAACACAACCCTGCGTTTAAGGGGCTAAAGAGCCAAATGAGTTCGGGGTCGTCGATCAACTTGCGCCAGTCGAGTTTCTCGTCCGGGGTCCGGGCGGCCACCCGTTGCTCACACGTGCCGTAGTCGTCGATGACGACGGACTCGTGCATGCTCACGCCGTCGCCGAGTTCGACGCCGGCGAAGGCACTGTCGATCTGGTCGAGGAGTCGTTGCCGTTGCTCGTCCATTCTGGAAATCCTCATGCGTGAGGAGCACTGACAGGGGTCGCGGCCCAAAGGTTCGTTGTCGCGGCCGCTTCAAGATCGGCCGGACCCGAACAGAACAGTTGGGGTCGATTCGTCCGATGGGTCGCGCGGATTTTCCGCAACCTGCCGTAGCCGGGTTCTCGGAGGGCTGCTAGATTACGGAATCTTAGTCGGCAGTTTCGCGTAGAGGATCAGGACCGTGGCCGTCGTCATTCGCATGAAACAGTTCGGCCGGACGCACCGGCACTACTTCCGCATCGTCGCCATCGACAAGCGCCAGCCGCGCGACGGCCGGGCCATCGAGGAGTTGGGCCACTACGACCCGCACGCCAACAGCGAAGAAGACCGCCTCTCGCTCGCCTCGTCGCGGATCAAGTACTGGATGTCCGTCGGGGCCATCGCCTCGGACAAGGTCCAGGTCTTCATCAACAAGTACCTCGAAAAGTTCGAGGGCATCGAGGCCAAGAAGATCGCCGACAAGGCCGCGGCCAAGGCCGAAGCGGCCACGAAGGCTGCCGAACCCGCGAAGGCGTAGCATGGCCGGCGTACCCGTACGGGCGATTCGCTTCGACGTGCTCACGCTGTTCCCGGAGATTTTTTCCGGGTACTTCACGCAGAGCCTGTTGAAGATCGCCATCGACGCGGGGCTGGTCACCGTCAAGACGTGGAACATCCGCGACTGGGCGACGGGCAAGCACCAGAAGGTCGATGACCGGCCCTTCGGCGGCGGCCCGGGCATGGTGTTCTTGCCGCAACCGGTCCTCGATTGCGTCGAGGCGGTGCAGCGCGAAACCGACGCCCCCGGCCGCGTCGTGATGATGACCCCGGCCGGCCGGCGGCTGACGCAACCGGTCGTGAGTGAACTGGCGACCGGGCCGCGGTACTTGTTACTGTGCGGCCGCTACGAGGGCTTCGACGACCGCATCCGGCAACTATTGAACCCGCTCGAATTGTCGATCGGCGACTTCATTTGCAACGGCGGCGAGGTCCCGGCGATGACCGTGATCGACACGGTCATTCGGCTGATTCCCGGGGTGCTGGGCGACGGCGAGAGTGCCACCGACGAGAGCCACTCGACGCCGGGCCGACTCGAATACCCGCAGTACACCCGGCCGCGGGAGTTTCGCGGGCTGGAAGTGCCGGAAGTCCTCCTCAACGGGGACCACGCGAAAGTGGCGAAGTGGCGCGACGAGCAATCGAAGTTACGCAGTCCACGAGTGTTTGACCCCGAACTTTGACCCCCGACCCCCGGCAACTCGGGCACCTTGACCCGACGGCCGGCTTGCGAGAAAGCCCATGCAAAACCAACTCATCGCCGCCTGCGAAGCCAAGCACGCCAAGTCGGACTTGCCGCACTTCCAGGTCGGCGACACGATCATCGTCCACCAGAAGCTGCTCGACGGCGCGAAAGAACGCCTGCAGACGTTTGAAGGCGACGTGATCGCCCGCAGCGGGGCCGGGGCACGCGAGTCGATTACCGTCCGCCGGCTGGTCCAGAGCGAAGGCGTCGAGCGGATCTTCCCGATCCACTCGCCGCGCATCGCCAAGATCGAAGTCAAGCGGGCCGGCATGGTCCGCCGGGCCAAGCTGAACTACATCCGCGACCGCGTGGGCAAGGCGACCAAGATCAAGCCGGACCCGAAGCGCCAGGTCGCGCTCGACGCCGCCGTCAAGGTCGCCGCCGTGGAGACGGCCAAGGCCGCCGCGATTGCGAACAAGGAAAACAACACGACCGGCGAGAGCAAGCGGGCCGCCAAGCGCAAGCTCAAGGCCGAATCGACCAAGAAGTAACCGGGGCCACCCCGATGGCGACCCCGCCACACGCCCGCAGCCCCGCCCCCCATCCCGGGGGCCGCGGCTTCGGGCGTTGGCCGTGGTGGAAGCGCTGGTTCGGCCAGCGGTCCGAGCGCCGCGCCGCCCAGTACCTGCGGCGGACCTTGCGCTACCGCATCCTCGCCGCCAACGTGTCCGACGCCGCCGGCGAACTCGACCTCCTCGCCCTCGACGGCAAAACCCTGGTCGTCGTCGAAGTCCGGTCGGTGTCGAACCCCGACCCGATGCGGGCCGCCGCGAGCGTCGATTTCGTCAAGCAGCGCCGCATCACCGAGGCGACCCTGCGCTTCCTGAAACGCCGCCGGCTGCTCAACGTCGCGGTCCGCTTCGACGTGCTGGCGATCTCCTGGCCGCCGGGCTGCGAGCCGGTCATCGTCCATTTGCCGAACGCCTTCGAGCCGACCGGCCGGTTCCAGTTCTTCACGTGACCGGAGTCCGCATGTTTCGCCCGGTCGAAGAGCAGTTCGCCTTGCTGTCTCGCGGGGCCGCCCAACTCGAAACCGCCGACGAGTTGAAGCGCAAGCTCAAAAAGAGCATCGACACCGGCACGCCGCTGCGGGTCAAGTACGGCATCGACCCCACCGGCTTCGACGTTCACCTCGGGCACACGGTGCCGCTGCGCAAGTTGCGGCAATTCCAGGACCTCGGCCACACGGCGGTGCTCATCATCGGCACCGCGACGGCCCAGGTCGGCGACCCGTCCGGCCGCGACGACTCGCGGGTCGGCCTGACCCCCGAGCAGATCGACGCCAACGCCGCGAGTTACCTGACGCAAATCGCCAAGGTCGTGGACGTGACGAAGGCCGAAGTCCGGCCCAACGGCGACTGGTTCCGGAACTTTGATTTCGCCAAGATGTTAAAGCTCCTCGGCAGCATGACCATGCAGCGGATGCTCGAGCGCGACGACTTCAGCAAGCGCCTCAAGTCGAACACGCCGATCTACCTGCATGAATGCCTGTACCCGTTGATGCAAGGCCACGACAGCGTCGAAATCCGCGCCGACGTGGAACTCGGCGGCACGGAGCAACTGTTCAACCTCATGGTCGGCCGCAACCTGCAGCGCACGGCCGGGCAGGAGCCGCAGGTGGCGTTCACGATGCCGATTCTGCGCGGCCTCGACGGCGAGAAGAAGATGGGCAAGAGCCTGGCCAACTACGTCGGCCTGGCCGAGACGCCGCGCGAACAGTTCGGCAAGACGATGCGCATCCCCGACGGCCTGATGCGCGAGTGGTTCGCGCTGTTGACGAGCCGCGAGCCGGGGGAGATCGACGCGATCCTGGCCGGCAAGCCGAACGAGGCGAAGAAGCGGCTCGGCGCGGACATCGTCGCCGGCTACCACGGCCCGGACGCGGCGACGCAAGTGCTGGACGACTGGCGCAAGCAGTTCGAGGTCGGCGGCGACCCCGACGTGATCCCGGAAGTGACCATCCCCCGCGCCGAACTCGTCGAAGGCGCGATCCCCGCGGCGAAGCTGTTGGCGCTCGCCGGCCTGGTGAAGAGCAACGGCGAAGGCCGCCGCAAGTGCGACGAGGGCGCGTTCAATTTTGGCCCCGACCGCACGAAGCCCGCCGACTTTAAGGCGGCCGTGGCGGTGACCGACGGCCTGATCCTGCGGCTCGGCCGCGCCATCGTGCGGCTGCGGCTCGGGTGAGTCCCGGCGAGCGGCGGAGCGTTAGCCCTCCGGTCCGGCCTACACGGCCAGGGGACTTCCGGCCGGTGGTTTGGCACGCTCGCACGGGGAAGTCACTCGCATTCCAGGTCGGACCGGCGGGCTGACGCACCGCCGCTCGCCGGGACTTTGCCTCCGGCTTGCCTACCCGTCGGTGGCAATGCCCACGAGGACGCCGAGTCGCTCCGTCAATCGGCGCGGTCGGCGATTTCGGCGGCGGCGAGGTGGTGCCGCAGGCGGGCGATGAGGCCGTGCGTCACGGCGTGGTGGCCGGCCTCCGGCGCGGCGGCTTGGGTTTCCAGGTAGGCCAGCAGGTCGGCCGCGACGACGGCTTCGCCGCGGGCGAGGTGGTAGACGGCGAAACTCTCGGCGCAGATGCCCCGGCCGCGCGTGCCGCAGAACTTGCCGTACAGCCGCCGCCCCTTCTCGGCCAACATGGCCCGCCGCGCGGGCGCGAGTTCGCCACCGTCCGTCGCCATCGCAGACTCCCTCGGCGGTCACGCGGCCCGGTCCAACACGTCGGCCCGGGTCGTCTCGGCGACGGCGGCGACCTCCCCGATCATCCCCTCGCCGACGCCCAGGTCGCGCAGCGCCCGGCCCAAGTCTTCGAGCACGGCGTCGAAGTGGGCGTCGTTCAGGCCCAGGTCGCGGACCAGGTGCTGGTGGGCCGTGCGCATCGACAGGCCCGGGTAACTCGGCATCCCCCCGAAGGCGTACTTCAAAAACAGCTTTTGGTGCTGCGTCTGCCGGGCCATATCGACGCCGTCGAAGAAGTGCCGGATGCGGTCGTCCGCCAAAACGATCTCGTAGAACCGGACGACCGCGGCATCGACCGCGGCATCGCCGCCGATCCGCTCGAAAAGACTACTCGCCATTGCTTCACCCCGTTCGAGAACAATCGACCCGCCGCCACCGGACGGTGTCCGGCCCGCGGCGGCCTGAGGGTAGCCGGTCGGACCCGGGGATGCAAGGACCGAACGCCCGGGGATCGACGGACGGCGGCGATTCGAGACCGAATCGCGCAACCGGCACAGGCCGCGCAGTTTCGCGTTCGATCGCGGGGTGCGGGCGATTATCGGGTTGAAACTGCGGCGGGTTTTCGCCAGTTAGTGAGAATGCCCAGATTGCGCCGACTGGCGGAAACCCCGGAAGGACCGGAGAAATCCTCAACCCCCCAACCCACCGGGCCGATAAACTAGGTGCAAGTCGGTCGGATCGTGGTGCAAGCGGGGAGCCGTCGATGCTGCAGATTGTGATTCCGATGGCCGGTCGCGGGAGTCGGTTCGCCCAACAGGGCTACCCGCTTCCGAAACCGCTCATCCCCGTCCACGGGGTGCCGATGACGCAACTCGTCATCGAGAACCTGCGGCCGGCCCGCCGGCACCGGTTCACGTTCATCTGCCAACAGGCCCACCTCGACGAGTTTGGGCTCGCGGCCCGGCTGCAGGATTGGGCACCCGGGTGCGAAGTCCTCGGTATCGACCGCGTGACCGAAGGGGCGGCCTGTACCGTGCTTCTGGCAAAGGAGGTGATCGACAGCGGCGACGCGCTGATGATCGCCAACTGCGACCAGTACGTCGATGTGGCCATCGACGACTACCTCGCCGACATGGACCGCCGCGACCTGGACGGGTTAATCATGACGATGAAAGCGAACGATCCGAAGTGGTCCTTCGTCGGATTCGATGAGGCCGGCCGCGTGACGACCGTCGTCGAGAAGCGGGTCATCTCGGACGAGGCCACCGTCGGCATCTATAACTACCGGCACGGCCGGGACTTCGTGGCGGCCGCGGAGGCGATGATCGCCCGCGACCTGCGGGTGAACGGCGAGTTCTACGTCGCCCCGGCGTACAACCTGCTCTTGGAGCAGGGCCAAACGCTCGGCGTGTACTCGATCGGGTCCGAAGGCGCGGGCATGTACGGCCTGGGCGTCCCGGAAGACCTGGTCAAGTTCGAGGCCCTCGACCTGTCGAGGCGGGCGGCCCGCTCGGCACTCACCCGGCCGGGGGTCGCGGCGTAATGATCGTCCTGAGCCACCGCGGCTACTGGAAGGCTCCGGGCGAGAAGAACACCGAAGTCGCCTTTCGCCGGTCGTTCGACCTGGGCTTCGGCACCGAGACGGACGTCCGCGACCGGGCCGGCGAACTCGTCATCTCCCACGACCCGCCCGCGGGCGGGGAGATGATTTTCGAGGCGTTTCTCGACCTTTTGGGCGACCGGGACTTGCCGCTGGCCTTGAACATCAAGGCCGACGGATTGGCGAAGGCGGTGCGGGCGGCGATGGCGGGACGACCCCTGACGAAGTGGTTCGTCTTCGACATGTCCGTGCCGGACGCGCTGCACCAACTCGCCGCGGGCAACCCGGTGTACGCGCGGCAGAGCGAGTACGAGCCGGCCCCGGCTCTGGTGGAGCGGGCGGCGGGCGTCTGGCTCGACGGGTTCGCCGGCGAGTGGTGGACGCCCGAGACGGTGGCCGACTGGACCCGCCGGGGGAAGTCGGTGTGCGTCGTCTCGCCGGAGTTACACGGTAGGGAGTACCGGCCCGCCTGGGAGACCTTGCACCGGGCGTCAATCCCGCCCCCCGGTCGCGTGCTGTTGTGCACGGACCGACCGGAGGAAGCGGCCGACTTCTTCGGAGGTGGACGATGATTCGCGCGGTAATCTTCGACATGGACGGCGTCCTCATCGACGCCCGGGAGTGGCACTTCAACGCCCTCAACCAGTCGCTCGCGCTGTTCGGCTACTCGATCAGTCTTCAGGACCACCTGACGACCTACGACGGCCTGCCGACCAAGAAGAAGCTCGAAATGCTGACCGTCCGGCAGGGCCTGCCCCGGCGGCTGCACCACTTCCTCAACGAGATGAAGCAGCAGTACACGATGGACATCGTGTACCAGAGCTGCAAGCCGAGCTTCCAGCACGAGTACGCCCTGGCCGAACTCAAGCGGCTGGGGTTCCGGCTGGGCGTGGCGTCGAACTCCATCCGCCAGACGGTCGAAGTCATGATGGAGCGCGCCCACCTGACGCGGCACCTCGACTTGATGCTGAGTAACCAAGACGTGAAGGAGCCGAAGCCCAGCCCGGAAATCTACACGGCCGCGATCCGGCACTTCGGCCTGAAGCCGTCCGAGTGCGTGATCGTCGAGGACAACGAGAACGGCATCCGGGCCGCCAAGGCGTCCGGGGCGCACGTGCTGATCGTCCGGGACGTTCACGACGTGAACCTGGAAAACATCCTCGGCCGCGTCCGCGAGGCCAACGCCGGGCAACGGAGTGTCGCATGAACGTGCTTGTCATTGACCCGACCGGGGACCGCACCGCCGAGGCCGTGTTCGCGCACGTCCGCCGCCTGCTCCAGGCCGACCGCGTCGGGCTGGCCCGGACCGACGATTCCGGGTGCCCGTCGATCTTCTTGGACTCCGGCGACGGCGTGTTCCCGGCCGTCGCCCCCGAAGGGGTTCTGCCGCTGGTCATGCTCACCTGCGACCACTTCGACTGGGATGCCGAACTGCTGATCCTGACCGACGACTCGCCGACGTGGCGGGGCCACCTCGACCGGCTGCTCGACCAGCAGAAGGACGACCTGGACGCCTTCTACTCGTTCGCCACCGACTGCTCCGTCTCCCTGGACGGCCCGCGGTTGGCCCCGCTCATCGACATCTCGGGCGTGGCCGTGCCGTCGCTCGTCTGGTTCCGCGAGGCGAGCCGGTTCTACAGCCTGACGCAGAAGGCCATCCGCAAGGACGCCCGCGTCGGCGGCGAGTTCACGTTCGGCAGTATGGTCCGCGAGTTGTACCTGAGCCACGCCAACGTGGCCTACCAGTGCAGCGACCGCCGGCCCCTCCGGGCACTCACCCGCGTCCTCGACCCCGTCCTCGACTGACACCGGTGGGGATTTGGGATTTGGGATTTGGGATTGCGGATTGAAGAACCCGAGACACGGCCTTCAATCCGCAAGTCCGCGTCCGAAGTCGGAGTTCCTCACACGAGCGGTAGCGGACTTCAATCCGCAATCCCCAATTCCTAATCGACCCGGGGTCGGCCATGCAGGTCCACAAGCTCGACGACATGGTCAAGGGCTGGTTCGTCGGCCACTTCACGCCGACGGCTTTGACGACTCCGGCGTTCGAGGTGGGGGTCAAGCACTACAAGGCCGGCGAAACCGAGTCGGCGCACCACCACAAAGTCGCCACCGAGTTGACGGTCGTCGTCTCGGGCCGCGTCGTGATGTTCGGCCGCGAGTTCGGGCCGGGCGACATCGTGACCGTCGAACCGGGCGAATCGACCGCCTTCCGCGCGACCGAGGACACCGTCACGGTCGTCGTTAAAACGCCCAGCCTCCCCGCCGACAAGTACGCCGACTGACCCTACCCCCCGACGATCTCGTGGAGCACCCGCGCCGGCAGGTCGTCGGTCCGGAAGAAGGCCCGGGCGGCCGCCTCGAACGTCGCGTGGTCGAAGTCCGCGTCCCCGGCGAGTTGCCGCACGACCTCGTCGTCGGCCGCCGGGTCGTCCGTCAACAGCCGGGAACCCGCCACCACCAGGTCGCTCATCGGCCGGGCGTCGCGGGTGACGACCGGGCAGCCCCGCAGCTGCGCCTCGATCAGCGGCAGGCCCAGCCCCTCGTTCAGGGACGGAAACAGCAACAGTCGCCCTTCGCGGAAGAGCCGCTCGGTGGTGCGGCCGGTCGCCCGCGGGTACCACTCCAGACTCAGCCGGGACGGCAACCCCCGGAAGAACGCCTTGAGTTGGTCCGGCGAGCACCGCACCGCTCCGTACATCGTGACGCGATCGACCCGCCGGCCGGCGGCGGCGATCAGTCGGGGCATCTGCTCGAGTCCCTTGCGGCGGTCGAGGGGCGACGCCAGGACGACCGCCCCGGTTCGCCGCGGGGCCGGCCCGGTGGGGGCCGCGAGGCAGTCCGCGGGGACGAGCGGGGGCAGGAACCCGACCCGCTCGGGCGGGAAGTGCAGCAGCCCGGTCAAGTCGTCCGTCACGGACTCGCTGATGGCGAGGGTGCGGTCGCAGTGGTCGCGGAAGTAGCGGAACCCGGCGAGGTGCTGGGCGGCGAACTCGTAGGGCTTCTCGGCCTCGGTGAGGACGTACCGGTTCGGGATCGCGTCGTAGACGATGCCGACCTGACGCCGGACGGGGAGGCGGTCCGCGAAATCGACGAGCCACGGGTTGCCCAGGACCAAGGTGTCGAAGCCGGCCGACTCTAAGTTGGAGCCGATGTGGCTGGTCCAGATCGCCGGCGGCTGGTCGGCCTGGTGGCCGGCGGTCGCGTGGTATCGGTCGAGGACGGCGGCCGGCGACCCCTCGATCCGCCAGTCTTCGGTCACCCCGTTGTTCCGCAGGAAGGCGGGGTCCTGGAGGTGGACGTAGAACCAGTGCTGGAGTTGCCGCTGCGGCCGGAAGAACGACACGAAGCGGACGTCCGCAGCCAGCGACAGGTAGCGGTAGAGCGAGAACAGGTAGTTGCGCACGCCGACGTGGTTGAGGAGGAAGTCGGGCTGGACGACGATGCCGATGCGGGTCATCGGGCGTCCCCGTACCAGACCGCGACCTGCCAGGCCGCGGCGACCAGGGCCCCCAGCCCGAGCAGGCCGAAGAGCGCCGCGCGGACGAAAGGTCGCCGCCGGGCCGGGGCGGGACCGGCGGCGACGGCGAGCGGCAGCTGGGCCGCGTCCGCCGCGGGGAACCCCTGGCCCTGGAGAAAGGCCCACATGATCGTCTTGTCCACGTTGATCGTCGTCGCCGACGAGTACGGGTTGAAGCGCGGGGCGATGCCGTGGCGCATCATGGTGACCGTCAGTTCGATGTCCTCGGCCTGGTTCCAGAAGCAGAGTTCGTTGAGTGGCAGTTTGCGGAGGAGGTGCGTCTTGACGACCATCAGCCCGCCGTTGATGAAGGGCGTGAGCCGGAGGTTGTTCAGGTTCGTCGCGGCGTGCGGGGCCGTGATGCGCAGCGACTCCTCGGACAGGTGGCAAAGCGACGGGTACTCCTCGCCGCTCTCGAAGTGCTGGGGCACCGTCAAGAAGTCGAAGTCGTAGCCGTACCGCGCGAAGCCCTCGAAGAACCGGTCGTCGAGGCGGTAGCGGTCGTGGACGATCAACAGGTTCGGCCTCGTCGCCGCCCGGGCGATGTCGTTCTTCTTGCGGCAAATCTCGGGCAGGGTCGGCGAGTAGTTTTGGGGCAGGTAGCGCGGGGCGGCGAAGGCGTAGTCCGGGTCCTCGGGGCCGCAGATAATCACCTCGTGCTCCCCCGCGGGGTCCTGGTCGCGCACCGACTTCAGCAGCGCCACGACGCTCGCCTTACGGGTGTTCTGCGTGAGCACGCCGATCGTCCAGGGGGCCGGGCGGTACAACTCGACGTCGGCCCGCTCGATCTCGACGACGCAAATCAGCATCGCGGCCGCGTCTTCCTCCTCGTGCGTGATGCGGGCGGTCAGGCCGGGCCGCCGGCCGAGGAAGTTCTTGACCGCGACGCCGCACTGCCCCATGTGGAAGCGCAAGACCAGCGTGCCCTTCGCCCCGACGAAGCGGATGAGTTCGTCGAGGGCCAGCAAGTGCTGGTCGGGGCCGAGCCGGCTCAGCGGCTCCTCGTAGCACCAGACCACGTCGTACTTTTGGTGCGACTCGGCGGTGGCGCGGAAGTTACTGCACGCGTACAGCCCCAGCGAGTCGAAGTCGAACGGCGGGTTGCAGCCGACCCAGAGGTGCTTCCGGGACTGGCCGACGAGGTCGAGGAGCTTCTGCGGGACGTTGGCCATGAAGCGACCTTCCTTCGGGTTGAAGCCGGGGGCCGGCGTGCGGGCGGGGGCCGGGCGGCCGCCGCGCAGCTTCACCCAGTCGGACACGAGCGACGACGGGGCGTCGGGGTACTGGAGCAGTGCCGCCACGGCCGCGTTGCGCCAAGGGCGTAGCCCGCCGCCCGCCGCCGCGGCCTCCGCGAGGGCCGCGGCGAAGGCCGGACCCGGTTCGAGCGGACCGGCCCGCGGCACGTACTTGAAGCGCGGGGGCAGCGGCTCGCCGGGCGGCAGGCCGCGGACCAGCACCCGGTCCGCGCACAACAGCCCCGACCGGTGCCGCGGCACGTCGAGCGCCTCGGACCGCGCGAGTTCCAGCGACAGGATGAGCACGCCCGGCCGCCGCACCAGCAGCGCGGCCAGCGCCGCGTAGCGGTCCGGCGTGTCCGCCTCGTAGACGTGCAGCCCGACCGGCTCGGCGTCCTCCAGGCGGTCCAGTTCCAGCGGCTCGAAGACCCGCACCCGCGACGACAGGGCGGCCGGCGTCGGCCCGTCCCCGGGCAGGCGGACCAGGACCGTCCGGCCGGCGTCGGGGCCGCCGAGCGCGGCGCAGAACTCGGCCAGGCCCTCGGCGGTCGCCGCCGCGGTGAACTCGCGGCACCACGCGACCAGCAGTGGCGGCGCGGGCGGGCGGGGCCGCGCGACGGCGGCCTCGGCGGCGCGGCACGCGACCTCGGCCGTGCCGTCCCAGGTGAACCCCGCCGCGAAGGCGAGCTTCGCCGCCACGTCGCCCCGCTCCGGGCGGTTCAACGCCCGGAAGATGCCCGCCGCCATGTCGTCGGCGCGGCCCGCGTCGAAGAAGACCGTTCCGGGGCCGGCGAACTCCGGCAGGGACGACGCGTCGGAGCTGGCCACGTCCGTCCCGCAGGCCACCGCCTCCAACACCGGCAGCCCCAAGCCTTCGTAGAGCGACGGGAAGACCAGCAGCCGGCACGCCTGGTAGAGCGCGACCAGCTCTTGCTCGGTGACGAAGCCGGTCAGCAGGACGTGCCGGCTCACCCCGAACGCGGCCGCCTTGCGGAGCAGCGGCGCGCGGAAGTGGGCGTGCATCTCGCCGGCGATGACCAGCGGGTGCGCCTCGCGGGTCGCCTCGGGGAGCAGCGCGAGCGCCTCGACGAGGCCTTCGAGGTTCTTGCGGAAGTCCCCGCCGCCCACGTACAAGAGAAAGCCCCGCGTCGCCGCGGCCGGCAGGCCCGCGCGCTCGAAGAGGCGCTCGACGTGGCCCCGCGCGGTGTCGGCCACCGCGGGGCAGAAGTCGGTCCCGACCGCGCCGCGGATGTTGAGCACCTCGCCGCGGCACGGCACGAACTGCTCCACGTCGGCGCGGCTGCTCTCGGAGATGGCCAGGATCGCGTCGAAATTCATGAGCTGTCGCAGTTGCCGCGAGTAGTCCCGCCAGTGGCCGGTCTGGCCCCAGTAGTACTCGGCCGGGAAGAGCAGCGGGATCAGGTCGTAGAAGACGATCAGCGACGGCGGGGCGTCGCCGACGAACCGCAGGGGGATGCCGCCGCCCTCGAACGCCGACAGCACCAGCACGGCGTCGGGCCGGTGCGCCCGGATCCAGTCGGCGAAGTGCAGCCGGAGCAGGTCGGCGGTGGGTCCGTCGCAGTGCATCAGCGGCACCGGCGGCGTGTAGCGCAGCACCTCCACGCCCTCCGGCGCGTCGAGTTCTTCGAGGTGGTCGGACATGACGACGCGGACGCGCCAGCCGGGCCGGACCCGCGCGACGCCGGCCACCAGTTCGCGCGAGTACCGGCCGATGCCGCGCCGCTTGCCGACGCCCTGGAAGGACTGCGCGTCGATGAGGAGGTCCATCGTCCGATTACCCGTGGAGGGGGAGGGCCGGGGCGACTGGGGCGACTTCGGCCGCGCGGGCCGACTCGAGTTCCTCGACCCGCCGGCGCATTTCAAACCACATCAGCCGCATCTCGTCGAGGCGCAGCCGCAGGGCCTGGTTGTCCCGCTCCGACTTGACGTACAACTCGCGGGTCTGCCCGGTCATGATGTGGACCGTCAGGCGGTTGAAGTTCCCCTGCATCTCCGTCCACGGGTTGAGCAATCGGCCCAGCACCCGGCGGGCGAACAGGATCGGCCGCCGGAAGCGGCCCGGCCTCGCCCGAGGCCCCAGCTTGTCGAGGTCCGCGTGGGGCGACATGTGGACGACGGCGTCGTAGTGGTGCGGCGGGAACTCTGGCGGGGCCGCCGAGAACCGCCAGTCCCGAGACTCCAGCCCTTGCCGGATCGAGTGCATCAATTCTTCGGCACTCAGGCGGCGTTCCGGGGCCGATTTCGCTGTCGTCTCGCTCACGAACTCTCCTTGGCCCGCAGGGGCACCCGGGCGAGACCTTATCCCACCGGTGCGGCGACCGGGACCAGAACGAGCTTAGCCGGCCCCCCCGAACCCGTCAACCCGATCTGCCCAAACCCCCACCCGCCGAAAATCCGACCGGCGGTGCGGCTCACGCCACCCGGTCGCCGTCGCCGGTGGCTTCGGCGTCTTCCGGCTTCGCGCCGTCCAAAAAGCTCCAGCCGCACGCCGGGCAGGTCGTCGTTTCCCCCGGCATCGTCGCCCCGCACGACAGGCACCGCGGTACGCCGTCGTCCGCCGGCCGGTCGCCGGACGGGTTCGTCAAGCTCTCGTGGCTCGCCAGTACGGCCATCGCGGCCGGCACGTCGGCTTCCGCGACCTGCAACTTGACGCCGCCCAGGGCACTGCCGATGAGCCACTCGGCGGTGACCATCGTCGCGTCGCCGATGAACGCGGTCACGCCTTCGGCTTCGAGCGCGAGCTTGGCCATCTCGGCCTGCACGGCCGAGGTGTACGTACACACCGTCACGAGCTTCGGTTCCATCGCGGGCACTCCCCAAGGTTTCGGCCGACCGTCGGCCCGAGATTCGAGCAATTTCCGTACCGCGGGTTACTTCACCGCGACGTTGAACGTGCCGGCGAAGAACGACCGGGTCGCGTCCGGGGCGCAGAAGAAGATCGTGCTGGGGACGGAGCCGTCGGCCGCCTTCGCCCCGAAGGTGAGTTTGAGGGCGTACTTGCCGGTGAACGTCTCGCGAGTCGGCAGCTTGGCGTCCTTGGCCATCACGGCGGTGTACAGGAACGGCGAGCCTTGCGGGATGCCCTTCGCGGGGGACAACTCGTAGGTCCGGTTCTCGATCGTCTCGCCGCCCTTGAGGAACAGCGTCGCGCCCGCCTCCAACTCCGCGAAGAAGCCGGCACCCTGCCGGAGAACGAGTTGCCCGCCGGTCAGGGTGACCGCGTCCGGCTTGAACTCGCGGCCGCCGATCGTGCCGACGACCGGGGCGTCCGGCGCGGTCATCTCGTCGAGGTTCAGGGTCCACTTGAAGCCGTACTTTTTGACGTTCTCCTTGGCGACCTTTTCGTCCACCACCGCTTTCTCTTTGGCCGTCTTGGCTTCCTTGGCCGCCTTTTGCTTGTTGGCAGCCGCGACGACTTCCGGGGGCACCAGGACGAACGACTTCAGGAACGTCTCGGCCGCCTCCGAATCGAGCTGGTCCTCGTCTGTCGCAGTGACGTTGAGGAACACGAGGCGGGGCTTGGCGAGCAGGAGCCACATTCGCCGCGAGACGTTGTCCTTGGTCAGCCGGTACTCGTGGCCCTTCAAGTCCCCGACCGCGACGGCCTTGCCGAGGGTCACCTCGTAGCCGTTGTCCTGTTCGGCGGTAATGAACATGGCGGTGACTTCCGACGTCTTGACCTCTTTGAGTTTCGCCCCGGCGAGCGTGGCGACGTGGACCTCGAACCCCGTACCGTCCGCCTGGGTCGCGTAATGGATCATTGTCTGGGAGCGCACGCCATTGATCGTGACCGTGCGTTCGCGCGAGCCGGTGCGGACGGTCGCCTTCGGCATGGCGAAGCGGAAGGTGCCGTCCTTGCTGGCAACGGCCCGCCACCCGTCCGGCACGACCGGCGGCACCCACGCCTTGGCGTCCGGGGTGGCGTCCTGGGCGGTGGCCAGCGCCGTCAACCCGGCGAACAGCACGGCAAAGCTCACGAGGCGGCGCATCGGTTCGACTCCGGGGAGAACGGGGCGGTCGCCGTTGTGGTAGACCGCAACCGCACCACCGGCCATCCCCGGCCGGAAACTTCGGCGCGCGGTCGGGGGTTATTCGCCGGGGAGGTGGTCGGCGGTGCCGCCGCGGATGGTGCAGAGGTTCGCCAGGAATTGGGCGTCGGTGCGGGGGGTGAGGACGCGGACGCCGTGATCGGCGAGGCCGAAGATGCCCCCGGCGAGGTGGTTGCCGCCGAACTGCCCGCCGACGCCGATGACCGGCCGCGCCCCGGGGCCCACGTCCAGGGTGCGGACGGTCGCCGGCCCGCCGCGGAGCCACGGGCCGAGGTCGGTCGAGACTTCGCCGAGGAGGAGCGTCTGACTCAAGCCGTCGGCGATGGCGGCGAACGGCGTGAGGCCGTCGTACCGGAAGCACCCGGCCCGCGGGTCGGCGACCAAGTCCGCGCCCAACGGCAGCGTCGGGGCGTCCGCGCCGACCCCGCCGATGCCGACGAACTGCGTGCCGGCCGGCACGTTCGGGTTGGGACGTTGGGGGGCGGCGTAGCTCGTCAGGACGCGGAGCGGGACGCGGGCCGCACTCACGTTCGGCTCGGCGTCCCACGGCCGCGTCAGGTCGAGTTCACCGAACAGCGCGACCGTGTCCTGCCGCGACTGGTTGAACGTCGGCAGCAGCGGGGCGATCCAACTTAGCCGACGGTCCGGGGGCAACTCGGGGCGGAAGACCGTCCCGGCGGGCACGGCAGCGGCGACGTTCAGCTCGCGGAAGCGGTCGAGCGGCGTCGGCTTGAACTTGGGGTCCACGGGGAACGTGCCCCGGGCGCGGTGGGCGTCCTCGGCCCCACTCAAGAGGGCGAACTGGCTCAACTCGCGGACGTTGTTGACGGAGTAGACCAGCGACTGCGCCGCCCGGCTCCGCTGCAACAGGGTCAGGAGCAGCCCGCCGACGAGGAAGCCGCCCGCGAGCAGGAGCAGCACGACGAACCGCCCCCGCATCCGAACCTCCCGCGGGAACCGCGCCGCCGACTCGTGACCTACACTCGGTACGCCGCGCCCCGGGGGCATTGTTCGCCGGGCGGGGCCGGGTCGCTAGAATCGTAGCGACTTCTCCCCGGGAATCTTCGAGGTTGACCGCGATGAGTTTGCTGCCCCTGGACGACCGCGACGGCGTGATCTGGACGAACGGCAAGCTGGTCCCGTGGCGGGACGCCAAGGTCCACGTCCTGTCGCACAGCCTGCACTACGGCAACGCCGTGTTCGAGGGCGAGCGGTGCTACGGGGGCAAGGTGTTCAAGCTCCGCCAGCACTCCCAACGCCTGCTCGACTCGGCCGCCCTCGTGGCCATGACGGTCCCGTACACGGTCGAGGAGATCGACGCCGCGACCGACCTCGTCGTCCGGGAAAACAAGCTCGACTCGGGGTACGTCCGGCCGATCGCCTGGCGTGGGGCCGAGGTCATTGGGGTGTCGGCGAAGGGCACCAAGGTCCACGTCGCCGTGGCCGCGTTCCCGTGGCCGGCCTACTACGGCGAGGCGTCGATCAAGCTGAAAACCAGCCGGTGGAAGCGGCCTAGCCCGGAGAGCGCCCCGACGGCCGCGAAGTGCGCCGGCCTGTACGTCATCTGCACGATGGCCCGGGACGAGGCCGTCGCGGCCGGGTACGACGACGCGTTCATGCACGACCACCGCGGCCAGGTGGCCGAGGCGACCGGGGCCAACCTGTTCTTCGTCATGCCCGACGGCGCGCTGCACACCCCGACCCCCGACTGCTTTTTGAACGGCATCACCCGCCAAACGGTCATCGACCTGGCCCGAAGCCACGGGATCACCGTCGTCGAGCGCGCCATCTGGCCGGAAGAAATCCGCCGAGCGAAAGAAGTGTTCGTGACGGGCACGGCCGTCGAGGTCACGGCCGTCGGCCAGATCGACGACCAGACCTTCCCCGTCGGCCCGATCACGAAGAGGCTGCAAGCCGCCTACGCCGAGTTGGTGAGGGCCTGAAAACCCGGTTCACCACAAATCCTGATTCACCACAGAGAGCACAGAGAGCACAGAGCAGATCAGCCTGAGAGTTCGAGAGGGCCACCGCTTGGGCCGTGGACGCTCGACCGGCGGAGCACTCTGTGCATCGCTTGGATTGCTCTGTGTTCTCTGTCGCCTCTGTGGTGAATGATTTCGTCGTCTTTGCCCACGAGACTGTCGCCGATGTTGACGCCCGCCGAAAGCCTTGCCAAGTTGAACGTCGAAGAGTTGCTTCAGCCGGTCCTCGTCCAGCTCATCGTCATCGTCGCCGCGGCCCGAATCGCCGGGGTGCTCGCCCGCCGGGTCGGCCAGCCGGCCGTCGTCGGCGAGGTCGTCGCCGGGCTGCTGCTCGGGCCGTCGCTGCTCGGCTGGGTGCTGCCGGACGTGTCCGCGGCGGTTTTCCGGCCGCACTTCGACGGCGTGCCGGCGGACCTGGCGGACGCGGCGTTCCCCAAGATTTTCCAGGTCTTCTCGCAGGTCGGCCTGATCTTCCTGCTGTTCCTGATCGGCCTCGAATTCGAGTTCGGTCACCTCAAGGAGCGTGGCCGAGCAGCGCTCGCCGTGTCGGTCGCCGGCATCGCCCTGCCGTTCGCGCTGGGGGCCGGCCTGGCCCGGCTCGTTTACCCGTACCTCGAACCGCACCCGACCGCCGGCCCCGTCCCGCTGTTCGGCCTGACGCTTTTTATGGGCATCTCGATGGCCATCACGGCGATCCCGGTGCTCGGCCGCATCATGCTCGAACTGAACGTCCAGCGGACCAGCCTGGGCACCGTCACGATGACCGCCGCGGCGATCAACGACGCCGTCGGCTGGGTGCTGCTGGCCGCCGTCGCCGCGCTGGCCCGGGCGACCTTCGACCCCGCCGACACCGCGATCATGGTCGCCGAAACCGTCGGCTTCGCCCTGCTCGTCGCGCTGGTCGTGCGGCCGCTGGCGGTCCGCTACTTCGCCTGGTCCTTGCGGGCGAACGGCGGCACCCTCAGCTTCAACGCGCTGGCGGTCCTGCTGGTGCTGATGCTGGCGTGCGCGGTCGCCACGAACCGGATCGGCATCTTCGCCATCTTCGGCCCGTTCCTGCTCGGGGTCGCCCTGTCCGACCAGCCCGGGTTCCGCGCCGCCGTCCTCGCCCGGCTCCGCGACATCGTCACCGTCTTCTTCCTGCCCGTCTTCTTCACGTACACCGGCCTGCGGACGGAGGTGACGAGCGTCCACGGCGTCGCCGGCTGGCTGGCCCTCGCCGGCGTGATCGCGGCCGCCGTCGCCGGCAAACTCGGTGGTTGCGCCCTGGCCGCCCGCGTGTCGGGCATGACGTGGCGGGAGTCCCTCATCGTCGGGGCGATGATGAACACGCGCGGGCTGATGGAGTTGATCGTCATCAACGTCGGGTACGAACTCGGCGTCATCCCCAAGTCCCTGTTCGCCGCGCTCGTCGTCATGGCCGTCGTGACGACCGCGATGACGACCCCTCTGCTGTTGCTGCTGCGCCGCGGGACTGAGATCGAAGCCCCGATCGCGGCCAGCGGCTTCCTGACGAAGTAGCTCCGCCTATTGCCACTTCGCGCCGACGGTGACGCGGAAGGTGCCGATGCCGGCGGCGTCCAGCCGCGCCCGGGCCGCCGGGGTCAGGTCGTCGGCCGTCAGCGTCACCGTCGTCGGGTCGGGCCGGGGCGGGTCGCCGCCGAGGCTGGCCAGGAGGGCGGTCGCGTCGAAGTCGGTGGCGTGCGACACCTCCGCGCCGACCCGGTTCGCCGCCGGCCGCCGCAGGGTGACCCCGGGCCGCAAGTCGAACTGGCCGACTTCCCACGCGCCGGCCGGGTACGCCTGGACGTGGGCGCGGTCCCGCAACCCGGCCGGCAGTGGCGGCACCGGCAGGCCGACGAAGGTCAGGTGGTGCCGGTCGCTGTCGTCCGCCAGGACGGCCGCGAAGGCGACGCTGCGGCTCACCTCCGTGCCGTTCAGGCTGTACTTCCGCTGGGCCGCCCGCAACCGCGTCGCGTCCACGCCGAAGTTGTCGCCGGCCGGCCGCGCGGCGGGCACCTCGGGCAACCGCAGTAGGCCGAAGTTCTCGACCTGGGGCAGGGCTTCGACCGCGGCGTCCGGCGTCTTCGCCCGCGGCCGGGAGTACGGCGGGGGCGGCGGGGCCAACAGCACGACCGCCCACCCGCCGCCGACGGCGAACACCTGCGCCCCGTCGCGGACGACCATCGCCGCCCCGGCGTCGGTCAGCCCGCGCCACCGGTTGAGCAGTTGCCGCCGCGTCATCCAGACCCACAATCCCGGCCGGTTGTTGTCGATCACGGCCCCGCGCTCGGCGTCCAGGTGGGCCAGGTTGACCATGTGCAGCACCGGCCCCGGGTAGAAGCCGTCGGCCCCGGCGTAGGTGATCGACACCATCCGCCCGGTCTTGACGGCGAGGTCCAAAAATGCCTCGTCGCCGCCGACGTGTTGGACGTAGGCCGGCGTCGGCTGGGCCTGGGCGGCGCAGTACGCCATCAGCTCGCGGTCGAGCTTTTCCGGGTACCCGCCGCCGGGCCGCTTGGCCATCCACCGCTGAAAGCCGAGCAGTTGCGGCACGTTGTGCCAGTCGGCGGCCTGCTGCACCGACGTGAACACGCACAGGCCGAGGCGGTCCACCTGGCTGCCGACGTTGCGCACGTGCCGACCGGCCGGCAGGTCGATGGCGGCGAAGGTGCCGTCCGGCGCGACCGGCCGCGGCACGGCTTCGATGGCGTGAACGGACAATGGCAGCGCGAGTAGACACGCGCACGTCAGGAATCGCATGGCGAAACCTCCGGGGGAGTTCGAGTGGGAAGTGGGGATTGGTCGGCTACTTGGCTTCGGCCGGCGGCGCGGCCAGTACCGGCGGCGCGGGCAGCGGCGTGCCGTTGCGGAAC
Source organism: Fimbriiglobus sp. (assembly GCA_043745465.1). GTDB lineage: Bacteria > Planctomycetota > Planctomycetia > Gemmatales > Gemmataceae > Fimbriiglobus. Next base: position 19,799 of record JAYTSV010000120.1, on the reverse strand, counting down.
GCGGCGTAGACGCCGAGCGCGAAGATGGCCAGCGCGAGCAGGTCGGCGAGGCGGTAGCCGCGGACCGACAGCGGCGGCGGCGAGACGGGCGGCGGGGACGGGTCTTGGATCACGGGGAACTCCTCACGGCGTGCCAGAGTGGACACTTGAACACCGTGAGTCTTCTACACTCGATTCCGCCGCCCGCCGGCAAAAATCTGCGGCGGGGGCACGGGGGAACAGAGGTTCCGCCTTACAGGCCGGACGGCTTGGGCTTGATCGGCGTCTCGAAGGCGTTCGCGCCCTTCACCTTGACCTTGCGGCTGTACACCTTGTCGTTGGCCGTCACGTAGACGGTGTCGAAGTTCGGGCCACCGAAGGTCAGGTTCGAGCACGCGCCGTTGGGGGTCGGCAGGATGCACTGGACGCGGCCGAGCTGGTCGCAGACTTGCAGGCCCATCCGCGTCGCCACCCACAGCCGGCCGTCGCGGTCGCAACGGAGGCCGTCCGCACTCGCCTCGTCGGCCGTGTCCGGCGTGTGCAGGTGGTAATACTTCTGCTTGTGCGCGAGCGACCCGTCGGCCTGGATTTGGTAGCTGTAAATCCAGTGCGACCGGCTGTCGGCGACGTACACGAGCGACTGGTCGGGAGACACCGTCACGCCGTTGGCGTAGCCGAGACCGGTGTCAACACTCTTCGCCTTGCCGTCGATCACCAGTTGAATGCGACTGCGCTCCGGGCCGGGTAGGCCGGGGTTGGTGGCGTAGATGGCACCCGTGTGCGTGACCGTCAGGTCGTTGACGCCGAACCCGGTCGTGACCGGGGTCGGCACGCCGGCGGCGTCGAACTTCTGCACGCCGCTGCCGCCGCCGCTGTACAGGGTGCCGTCCGGGCCGAAGGCGAGGCCCGAGGCGTTCTTACTCGTCGTACTCCACGGGGTCGGCTTGCCGGCGGCGTCGAGCTTGTAGATGACCGACTTCGGCACGTCGCAGAAGAAGACCTCGCCCTTGGCGTTCGCGGCCGGGCCTTCGGTGAACTGGTAGCCCGACCCGACGACCTTCCAGCCCTCGCCGGGCACGAGCAGTTCCTTCAACTGCGACGACCCGGCCCCCGCCTTGACCGGCTCCGGCCAGCCCTTCCACAGGTACGCCATCGCCTCGGGGAAGAGTTGCGTCGAGTGCTTGCCGTTGTGGCCCTCGGTGCCCCAGCGGCTCTCGACTTCGTACCCGGCGAACTTCAGGGATCGCTCCAGCGACTGGTTGGCCATCCACCAGTCGCCGCCGTAGATGTTCAGGTCGTTGTTGCCGTCCTCCATGAAGATGCGCAACGGCTTCGGCTCGACCTTGCGGACCAGCGTCGAGTAGTTGTGCCCGCCGCGCAGGCCGACATACGTGCCGATGCCGCTGAAGACGCGGGTGAAGGCGTCCGGCCGCTCCCAGGCAGCGGTAAACGCGGCGATCGCCCCGGACGAGGTGCCGCCAATACTGCGGTCGTTGCCGGACTTCGACAGCACGAGTTTGCGGCCGTCGGTCGCCGCCTTGGTCTCGACGAACGGCAGCAGCTCGTTCAACAGAAAGCGGGCGTAGCCGTCGCCGAGGCCGTCGTACTCGAACGAGCGGTTGAAGCGGTCGAGGGCCTTCGCCGGGTCGGCCGCCTTGACGCGGCCGTGGACGACGAACACGCCGATGGTGACCGGCATCTTCTTGGCGGCGATGAGGTCGTCGAAGACTTTGGGCGCGTTGAACTGCACGCCGTCCTGGTTGACGTGGACGCACGCCGGCGTCTTGCCGTCGTACTGGGCGGGGACGTACACGGTCACGTCCCGCGTGGTGCCGGGGAAGACCTTGCTGGCGTCGAAGGTGAACTTCAACAACTCCCCTTTCGGCACCTCCTGGGCTTGGACGGCGCACGGCAAGAGCAGCAGGATCAACGAGGCAACGCGGAGCATGGGGACACCTGGAGAGGAGAGTGATCGGAAAGAATTTCACCACAGAGTTCACAGAGCAGAAAAAGCAGAGCAGACGAGAGTTTTGCTCCGCCCGTCAAAGGTCAACAGGACTGGCCAAGACCCTCTTTAACACTCTCTTTTTCTGCTCTGTGGTCTCTGTTGGCTCTGTGGTGAATCCTGTGGACGTGGACGCTTACGCCTTGGCTTCGAGCATGTCGTAGCCCTTGCGGTACTCGGTCTTGATGTACTGCGCGGCTTCGGGGCAGCCCTTGGCTTCGAGGGTCTCGCCGTTGAAGTCGAAGCCCTTGCCGGTGCGAATGGCGACGTTGCCCAACAGGAACGCGGCGGTCAGGTAGCTGGCGTAGTCGAAGTTCGACAGCGCCTTCTTGGGGTCGTTGGCCTTGATCGCCTCGAACCACTCCTTCTTGTGCCCGGTGTCCCCGCCGCCGTTGACCGGCAGCTTTTCGGGCTTGCCGGTGTTCATGCCGTCGAGGAGGCCGTCCGGGGTGATGCGGAAGGCCGCGCCGTAGTCGTTCGGGCTGTACAGGATGCCCTTGTCGCCCACCAGGATCGACCCGCTATCGACGAGCTTTTCGCCCCTCTTGGTGAGCACCTTGGCGAGCAGTTCGGCCGGCGGGGTGAGCTTCTTCCCGTCCTTCTTGCCCTCGTACCAGTTCAGCGTCACCGGGGGCATGTCGCCGCGGGCGGGGAACTTCAGCACGACGTTGGCCGCGCTCGGACAGGTCCACTCGTTCACGCCTTCGGCGGTGGCCTTGACGCTCGACGGGTGGCCGAGTTTCAGCGCCATGAAGGCCATGTTGGCGGTGTGGCAGGCCATGTCGCCGATGGCCCCGGTGCCGTAGGCCCAGAAGCCGCGCCAGGCGAACGGGTGGTAGCCCTTGTTGTACGCGCACTCGGGGGCCGGCCCGAGGAACTCGTCCCAGTGGACGGTCTTGGGGACTTCCATCTTGGCGAGCGGGGCCGTGATCATGGGGGCCTGTGGCCAGATCGGCCGGTTGGTCCAGACGTGGACTTCCTTGACGTTGCCGATCACCCCGGCCTGGACGAGTTCGACCGCGCGGCGCAGGCCGTTCTCGGCCGTGCCCTGGTTGCCCATCTGCGTGCAGACCTTGTGCTCCGCGGCGAGCTTGCGCAGCAGGTGCGCCTCGAACACGGTGCGGGTCAGCGGCTTCTGCACGTACACGTGCTTGCCGGCGCGGATCGCCATCGCGGCCGGCAGGGCGTGGGTGTGGTCCGGCGTCGAGATGGTGTACGCGTCCACTTCCTTGCCGAGCTTGTCCATCATGACGCGGAAGTCGGTGAAGGTCTTGGCCTTGGGAAACATCTCGGCCGCCGCGCCGAGGTGCTTGGCCGACTCGTCGATGTCGCACAGGCCGACGACCTCCATGAACTGGCCGGCGTCCTTGATGTCCGAGAAGCCCTTGCCGCCGACGCCGATGCCGGCGACGCGGACGCGGTCGTTGGCCCCGAAGGCCCGGGCGACGCTGAGCGCCGGGCCGGTGAAGAGGTAACCGAGGCTCGCGGCCGTACCGGCCTGCAACACTTGACGGCGATTCACACGCGAACTCATGGGACTGGACTCCTGCGAAAATGTGCCAACCGGGAGGGACGCGGCCGGGTCGTCGGCCGCGTGGGGAAGAGTGTAACAAAGCCGCCCGGCGAAGGCGATTGAAAACGCCCGGACTCGCCGGCCGCACCCTCCGGCGAAAGTGACAGCAGTCGCGGGCGGTTGCGTCTGCTACGATTTGGGGCAGGGGAACCGACCGCCCCCGCACCCCGCGTCCTCGACTGGCACCGCCATGAAAATTCCCGTCGCCTTGCTGTGCGCCTCGCTGCTCTTCGGCCCCGGGTTCGCGCGGGGGGACGGGCCGGTGAAAGCCCCCCGACCGGAGGCCGTCGAGCGGCAACTGGCGAAGGCGGGCGGCAACCGCGGGGAGTTGGAAAAGGCCCTCGATGCCGTGCCGGCGGACCAGCGCCCGGGCATGGAGTTCCTGATCGCGAACATGCCCGACGGGGACTTGACGACCCTCACGGCCGACTTCCTGACGGCCAATCACGCCCTAGCCTATCGGGCGAAACGGGACGCCCCGTGGGCCAAGGCGGTCCCCGAAGACGTGTTCCTCAACGACGTACTGCCCTACGCGAACGTGGACGAGAAGCGCGACCCGTGGCGGCAAGAGCTTTACGACCTGTGCCAGCCGATGGTGAAAGCGTGCAAGACGCCGACGGAGGCGGTGCAGGCGTTGAACGTCGAACTGTTCAAGGCGCTGAAACTGAAGTACGCCCCCCAACGCCGCGCGCCGAACTTCAGCCCCAAGGAGTCCATGGCGCAGGGCACGGCGTCGTGTACCGGGCTGTCGATCGTGCTGTGCGACGCCTGCCGGGCGGTCGGGGTTCCGGCCCGGCTCGCCGGCACGCCGAACTGGTCCGACAAGCGGGGCAACCACACCTGGGTCGAAGTCTGGGACGGCGGCTGGCACTTCACCGGGGCGTGCGAGCCGGACCCGGCCGGCCTCGACCGCGGCTGGTTCGTCGCCGACGCGGCCAAGGCCCAGAAGGGGTCGCCGGAGCACGCCATCTACGCCGTCAGCTTCCGCAAAACGCCCGCGCACTTCCCCCTCGTCTGGGCGCGCGACCGCAAGACCGTCCCCGGCGAGGACGTGACCGACCGGTACGCCCGGGCGGACATCAAAAAGCCGGCGACTGCCCGCGTCTCGGTCCGGGTGGTGGACGCTGCCAAGAAACGCGTCGCGGTCGCCGTGACCGTGACCGGCGGCGACCCCGCGGCGACGTTCGAGGGCACGTCCCGCGGCGAATCGGCCGACGCGAACGACTTCGTCGGCTTCGACCTGCAACCGCTCCGCGAGTACGTCGTCGAGGTCGGGGCCGCCGAGAAGCGGGTCACGACGGGGAAGGCCGGCGAGTCGCAGATCGTCGAGGTGGTCGCCCCGGTCGTGGACTCGCCGGGCGCGTTGGCGGCGTTGAAGGCAGCCCTCGCGGCGAAGCCGAAGGCACTCGCGGAGTTGGCCGGAAGGGATTTTGCGAACGCGGCACTCACGAAGGCGGACGCGGCTACGGCCCGGCAACTCCTCTGGGACGCCCACGCCGCGCGGATTCAACGCGAGCGGGCCAAGGAGGTCGCCGACCGCGTCTTGACGGACGGCACGCTGGCGATGCCGTTCGACTTCACGACCTTCGGGGCCAAGCCGAAGGACGGCCGGAGCCTGTGGATTTCGCTCCACGGCGGCGGCAACACGACCAAAGCGGTTAACGACAAGCAGTGGGAGAACCAGAAGAAATTGTACGCCCCGGACGAGGGCATCTACCTCGCCCCGCGCGCCCCGACGAACACCTGGAACCTCTGGCACGAGGCCCACATCGACCGCCTGTTCGCGCGGCTGATCGAGGACGTGATCGTGCTCGAAGGGGTCAACCCCGACCGCGTCTACGTCCTCGGCTACTCCGCCGGGGGCGACGGCGTCTACCAGCTCGCGCCGCGGTTGGCCGACACCTGGGCCGCCGCCGGGATGATGGCCGGCCACCCGAACGGCGTGTCGCTGGAGTCGCTGCGCAACGTGCCGTTCGCGCTGCAAGTCGGCGCGAACGACGCCGCTTACAAGCGCAACAGCGTCGCCAAGGAGTACGGCGAACGGCTGGCGAAACTCCGCGCCGCCGACCCCAAGGGGTACGAGCACTTCGTCAAGATTCCCGAGGGCAAGGGGCACTGGATGGGCGGAGACGACAAGGTCGCGCTGCCGTGGATGGCGAAGTTCTCCCGCGACCCCGTGCCCGAGCGCGTCGTCTGGAAGCAGACCGGCACGGCCCACGACCGGTCGTACTGGCTCGCGGTCCCGGCGGCGGACGCGAAGGTCGGTGCCCTCGTCGTCGCCCGTCGCGCCGGCCAGACCACCGACATCGAGACGGCCGAGCAGGTCCGCGACGTGATCGTCCGCTTCGACGACCGCACGGCCGACCTCGACCGGCCCGTCGTAATCACGCACGCCGGCCGAGAACTTTACCGCGGCACGCCGGCCCGCACCGTCGGCGCGATGCTAAAGACCCTCGCCGGCCGGGGCGACCCGAAGCTGATCTTCGACGCCGAAGTGACCGTCCGCCTGCCGGCGGGCGAGTAACCCCGCGTTCCCCCAACCGAAAGGTTCCCGTGCCCGCGATCCTCCGCCGGTGTGCGGCCCTCGTGCCGTTCGCCGCCGTCGTCCCGTTCCTCACGGCCGCGCCGCCCGCGCCCCAACCGGCCCCGCGCGGCTACGTCTGCTTGAAGGCGACGACGGCCCCGACCATTGACGGCAAGCTCGACGACGAGGCGTGGAAGGCCGCCCCGTGGAGCGACGACTTCGTAGACATCGAGGGGGACAAAAAGCCGAAGCCGCGGCACCGCACCCGCATGAAAATGCTCTGGGACGACGAAGCGCTGTACATCGCCGCCGAGTTGACCGAGCCGGACGTTTGGGCGACCATCGCGGAACACGACGCGGTCATCTTCCAGGACCCGGACTTTGAAGTCTTCCTCGACCCCGACGGCGACAACCACGACTACGCCGAACTCGAACTGAACGCCCGCAACGCGACCTGGGACTTGCTCCTGACGAAGCCGTACAAGGACGGCGGCAAGGCCCTCACCGCCTGGGAAATCGTCGGGCTGAAAACGGCCGTCCACGTCCAGGGCACGCTGAACGACCCGCGCGACGCCGACCGCGGCTGGACGGTCGAAATCGCCTGGCCATGGGCCGGCTTGAAGGAGTTGACCGGGGTGCCCGTGCCGCCCGGCGACGGCGACCGCTGGCGGGTCAACTTTTCCCGCGTCGAGTGGGACACGACGGTCGAGAACGGCAAGACGGTCAAGGTGAAGGGCAAGCCCGAGAACAACTGGGTCTGGTCGCCGCAAGGCGTCATCGACATGCACCGCCCCGAGCGCTGGGGCACCCTGCAATTCACCACGAAAACGAGCGGCCGAGTCGAGTACCGACCCGACCCCGCCCAGGCGACGAAAGACGCGCTGCACGAGGTCTACTACGCCCAGCGCGAGTACCACGCCAAGCACGGCCGCTACGCTCGCACCCACGCCGACCTCGACATCGAAAAGCCCGCGGCCGGCGTGCCGGAGATCGGCCTCTCAAAGCGCGGTTACGAGGCGACGCTGCCCCACGCCGGCAAACTCTGGGGCATCGCCGACGACGCCCTGCTCTGGACCAAGTAAGCCGCCTACGCCACGCGGCGGGCCGGTCGGCGGTGCGGGGCGCGGCCGGTCCGTGCGGCGATCCACTCATCGACCGCTTCCACGCCCATCGTTTCGAGGACGCGCAACTCGCCGCCCACCGGGTTGCGGCGGCGCGACTCGGTCTCCGTCACCGGCCGGGCGGGCGAGTCGATCAGGACCGTGCGGTCGCCGTCGATCCGCGGCAACCCGTTCAACGACTCGTGGCCCCAGAGCCAGTGTTCGGCCCCGGCCGGCCCCTGCGGCAAGCCCCCGTCGGCGTGCAGCGCCTCGGGCCGGAAGAACTGCCAGCGCGGCCCGGGGATCACGTCCGCCAGCCGGCGGTGCAACTCGGCCACGTCGGCCACGCCGCGGACGACCAGCCGCACGCCGACGCCGGCCGCCGGGTGGACGACGCGGACGATGTCGTCGTCCGTCACGCTCAAGACGTGCAGCAGCGGCACCACGTCCGGGTGCTCGTGCCGCATCGCCTGCGTCACGCTGACCAGGCCGTCGATGGCCCGCGCGGCGTGCCGGGCGTCGATCGAGTTGGTCAGCACGCACAATGCGTCGTCGAGCAGGTCCGGCAGCGCCTGCCAGGCGGCGGCCCCGGCCGGGTCTTGTCTCGCCGCCAAGTCGGCCGACCGGTCGCCGGGTGCGGGCCGCCGGCGGTCGAGGTCGGCCTGCAGGCGGGCGTCGAAGTAGAAAAGCGCCGGCACGCCCCACCGCGCCTCGGGCGCGTTCGCCGCCAGCACCCGCCGGCGGTCCCGGTAGCGCAACGCCGCACGCAAGGCGTCGCGCAGGCGGTGCAACAGCGGCAGTGCGGCGACGGTCACGTCGCGCGGCCCCCGCGGCGACTCGAACTCGCGGCCGGGGTTCGTCGGTCGGGCAAACGGAAGCGTCTCGATCCGGGTCATCGGCGGTGCCCTCCTTGGCAATAGGCGGCATTACCGCACACCCCGGCCGGGGAACGCAAGCCCAAATCGAATCGGGCGTCGGGTATCGGAGGACGGGTCGTGCGGTCGCGGATTCGTTCTGCGACACCCGACGCCCGATACCCGACACCCGAAAGACCACGGAATGCTTACAATCAAGGCAGAAGCCTTTCCCAGAGAGACCGCCATGAGTGTGCCCCCCGTGAAGCGGGTCAACGTCCCCGAGTTCGCCGGGGCGCGGGGGCGGGGCGTGAAACTCGTCGTCGTCACGGCTTACGACTACACCTCGGCCAAACTCGCCGACGAGGCGGGCGTGGACGCGATTCTCGTCGGCGACTCCCTCGGCATGGTCGTCCAGGGCCACGACACGCCGCTGCCGGTCACGCTCGCCCAGATGCAGTACCACACGGCCTGCGTCGTCCGCGGTGTCAAGCGGGCGCTCGTCGTCGCCGACTTGCCGTTCTTGACGTACCAGATCAGCCCCCGGCAAGCGGTCCGGAGCGCCGGGTCGATGCTCAAATTCGCCGGGGCGGCCGCGGTCAAGCTCGAAGGCGGCGAGCGCATGGCGGACGCCATCGCCGCCTGCGTCCGGGCCGACATCCCGGTCATGGGGCACGTCGGCCTGACCCCGCAGTCGGTCCACCGCATGGGCGGGTTCAAGGTGCAGCGCGACGCCGACCAACTCCTCAAGGACGCCCGCGCCGCGGCCGACGCCGGGGCGTTCGCGCTGGTCGTCGAGGGCGTCCCGAGCGACATCGCGGCAACGATCACGGCGGCCTTGAGCATCCCGACCATCGGCATCGGGGCCGGCCCGAGGTGCGACGGCCAGGTCCTCGTGTCCCACGACCTCCTCGGCCTCTTCGACGGCTTCCGGCCCAAGTTCGTCAAGCGGTACGCCGACCTCGGCACCGCCACCCGCACGGCGATCCGCGCCTACGCCGACGAGGTGCGCCGCGGCGTCTTCCCCGCCGCCGAGCACGAGTTCCGTTGACCCCGGCCGCTCGCCGGGATCTGCCTGACGACGGGGACCGCCGATGATCGTGTTCAGTGCGCGGGGCCGTCGGGGCGTGCAGCAGTTGCAGTTCCTGCCCGACGGCGAACTGCTCGCTCGCACCGGCACCGGCCTGTGCGTCTGGGACCTCGACACCCGCACGCTCCGCATCGACGACGCCGAGAGCGTCCAAACGCCCTTCCTGCTCACGCCCGACGGCCGGTCCGTCGTCGGGTACAACTACCGTCGAGGCCTCGGTGTCTACTCCCTGGCCGACGCCCGCTGGGTCGGCGAGCCCCTGCAACAGCACAACGCCCACTTCTTGCTCTGGTCGCCGGACGGCCAGACCCTCATGGCAGGTAGACAGCTTTACGCGGGCACTGCTTCCGTAGAGAGAAGTGACACATTCTATCGCGTCGCCGACTGGAAGCCCACCCCGGAGTTCCTCACCCGTGGGCTTGCTTCCAACCCCGACGGACGCCCCCGTTACCACTCCAACGCCACGCTTAGCCCCGACGGCCGGCGCGCGGTGACTTACTCCGACGGGACGCTCCACGTTTACGACCTGACGGTCAATCGTTTCGTGAAGGAGATCGCGCTGCCGATTGAGCACCCCGTGCCGGGACTGTTTACGCCCGACGGGTCGCGCTTCCTGGTCTGGTCGATGTTCAAGATTTACGCGCTCGACCTCGACGCGGGCAAGGTCGCGCTCGCCTACCCGGCTTGCCCGCGGGCGGTCCACGGGGCGACCCTCACGCCCGACGGCCGGCACCTGCTGCAAGTCTCGGCCGACCGCACGGTCCGCGTCTTGGACGTGGGCACCGGCCGGCTCGTCAAGGATTACGCCTGGAACGCCGGCAAGCTCGCCGCCGTGGCCGTGTCGCCCGACGGGCTGCTCGCGGCGTGCGGCGGGAGCGGCGGCAAGGTCGTCGTCTGGGACCTCGACCTGTGACCGGTCAGTCGGCCGCGGCGGACTTCAACTTGTTCTTCGCGGCCCCGGCGGCCTTCGACCGCGGCGACCCCTTGACGACCAGCCGCAAGAGCGCCGCGCCGAACTCCTTCTCGGTGCCTAGCCGCTCGACGAAGTGGAAGCCGATGTAAAACAGGTCGGCCTCGTCGAGCCACTTGGCCGCCTCGACCGTCTTGATCGTCTCGGCCGCGTGGTTGCCCAGGGTCTGCTCGAACAGCCGCAAACACGGGTCGTTGCCCCGCGAGTCCGCGGCGATCTCCTTGACCGACTTCTTCAGGCCGCACAGGGCCGCTTCGAGGCGGATCGCGTACCCGGCCGACGGGTCGCGGGTCAGCACCTTGAGGTACTTCAAGGCCGCGTCGTAGTCCTTCTTCTTGCGCAGCGAAATCGCCTGCTCGAACAGGCGGTCGCGGAGCTTCGTGCTATCGATTTCGCGGAGCAGGAAGAGGAGCGGATCGACGCGGTGGTCGCCGGACTCGATGTACTTGCCGGCCCGGGCGAAGATCGCCTCGCGCAGCTTCTCCGGGAACTCGGCCGCGAACGACGCCACCGACCGGGCCAGTTGCCACGCCTCGTCGGCCGTCTTGGCTTCGAGGATCGCGCCGCCCAGGCGCTCCCGGCCGTGCTCCAACTTCGACAGCTTCTTGCGGGCGAGTTCGCCGATGTTGCGGTCGTGGTGGTCGAGTTGGGCCATGATCGCGTCCGCGACTTCGGGCGTGTCCCGGTCGCCGAGTTTTTCCAGGGCCAGCTTCCGCGCGGCCATGTCCGGGGCGGTGAACAGCTTCGCCCACTCGGGCAGCATCTTGTCCGTCACGGCGATCTTGTTCAACGCCATCAGCGCCGGGGCGACGACGTTGAAGCCCGTCTCGGACGCGCAGACGAACAGCCGGCGGAACTGCTCCTTGGTCGGACTGGCCGGCAGCCACCCGCCGACGACTTGCAGGGCCGCGGCCCGCACCTCGGGCGGGTACGGCGGCACCGTCCGGTCCCAGACCACGTCGGCCGCGGCCGGGTCGTTCAACGACGCCAGCACCTTGATGAGCGACAGTTCGGACGCCGTCGGGAGCTTGGTCTTCTTGTCCGCGAGCAGGGCGACGAGTTCGGGCACGAGCCGCGCCTTCTGCTCGGCCGGCATCGTCGGGATGCGGCCGACCATCGCCGACGCGCTGGCCGCGGCGACTTGCGGGTCCTTGTCGAGGAGCACCTGAACGCCGGCCTCGGTGCCCGCACCGCCCGCCCCGGTGAGCGCCACCGCGACGACCCGGCGTAGCCCCGGGGGGACGGTGTGCATGAGGTCTTGGAGCTTGCGGACCGCCTCCGCGCCGAGTTTGGCCGCCGCCTCCGCGGACAGTTTCGCCTCCTCGCCGCCGAGGGTGACGCGCTCCAACAAGATCGGCAGCGCCTTCGTCAGCTTGAGTTTACCGGCCGCCTTGATCGCCTGGATGCGCACGGCGTCGGACTCGTCCGACAGGCGTTCGAGGAGTTCGGCGTTGATCTCCGCGTCCTTAACGCCCAGCTCCGCGGCGACGACGACGGCCGACCCGCGGACTTCGATCGGCTGGTCGGCGCGCATGAGCCGGGCGAGCTTCTTCGCGGAGATGTCCATGCGGGCGGGCTTTCGGAGGGCGGGCAAAAAGCGGTCAATACTATTCAAGATACGACGCCCGGCAGCGCCGCGCGCGAAAATACCACCGGCGAGCCGTCAGAACCCCCGCCGCGCCGTCTCGGCAAACTCCTTGAACCGTAGCGGTAAGCCGTCGCTTGTGAGCAGGCCCGGGAAGAAGTCGCCGAAGGCGTTCACTTCCAGGACCGCGTGCTTGCGATGGCCCGGCTCGAAGATCAGATCGACGCCGCACACCGCGGAGTCGAACGCCTCGGCCGCGTCGGAGGCGTGGTCGAGGCCGTCGAGCCAGTCGCGCGGCGGGATCGTCGCCTTGCACGCCTCGAAGTCGCCGCGCGTGCCACCGAGGTGCAGGTTCGTGATCGGCCCGTCGCTGAGCCGGAAGATGCTCGCCACCGGCCGGCCGTAATAGCAGACGACGCGCACGTCGAACTTCCGCCCGCCGATGCGCGCCGCGGGGACTTCGGCCTGGACGATGGCTCCTTCGGAGGCGATCCAGTTCAGCACGGCCATCGCGTCGGAGCCGGTGTAATTTTGCAGTTGCCGGGAGTTGAAGAACTCGCCGGCGCGGTGCAACACGGTCGTCGTCATGCCGGGCGGTGAGAATAAGTCCACCACGGCGAGGCCGACGGCCGACGAGCCGGCGTTGAGCTTGAAGTAGGCGTGCCTCGACTGCATCGTGTCCGGTCGTTGTGAGAGGCCGACCAGCCAACTCCCGCCGACACGCTGCAACTCCTGGGGCACCGGCACACGGGCTTCGCGCATCCGGCGGGACGCGGCAGTCTTGTCGAACATCAGCGCGATGGCGTTGGGGTCGGCGGTCGGCGTCAGGTGCGGGCGGGCGGCGAAGCAGGTTTTGAGGCCACGGAGGACGCGGCGGAAGCCGGCGAAGTGCAGGCCGGGCCGCACGAGCAAGCCCTTCGGCAAGGCGAGGTCGGCCCAACTGCGCCGCGGTTCCAGCGGCGTCTCGCGGCTGCCGGCGTCGAGCAGCAGGCGGTACACATCGTCGCACTTGCCGGGCGACTCCAGCTTGACGACCGCCGGCCGGTCGAACGCCGCCAGCCCGTCGAGGCAACCGTCCACCGGGACGACCTCGCTCCACGGCACGACGACGACTTCGGGCGGGACGCCGCGCGCCGCCCAGAACGCGCGCACCTCCGCGGGGTAGGCCCGGCCGCGCGGCGTGTCGGGGTTACAGACGACGACGTAGCGCGGCGTCACTCCATGTCGCCCATGCCGAGGTACTCGACGTACTCGTCGAACGGTGGCACACTGGTGTGCTGGCCCCGGAAGGTCGCCTTCGGCACGACCGACTGAAGGCGAGCCGTGCCGGCCCCCGTCATCGCGTTCTCGTCGAGATTCAGCGCTTCGAGTCGCTTCAAGTCCGGGCTGCTCGCTAACGCGGCCGCCCCCACGTCGGTGATGCACCCGCCCGTGAGATCGAGGTACTTCAAGTGCTTCAAAACGCTGCTCGCGACCAACTCTTTCGCGCCGTCGTCGCCGAAGTCGGTGAGGCGCAGGCGCAGGAATTCGAGCGGCCAGCCGGCGTGGCAAATCGCCTTGAGTTGCTTGAAGCGGATGTACGCCTTCGTCTGGTCTTCCTCGCCGATGTCCATGGCGTGCGGGTAGCAGATCAGGTGCGTGAGCTTCGTCACCGTCTTGTTCTCGGCGAGCTTTTCCAGCGGGTAGCGCATCAGGTGGTCGGCTGCCAGGTGGCGCAAGTTGGGCATCGGCAAGGCGAAGAGTTTGGCGGTATCGACGCTCCTCGCCCGGAGCACAATCTCCTCGACGTGCGGCATCTGCTTCACGAAGTGGTGCGCGAAACTGCCTTCGGTGCCGCACCCCTCCTGGCTGAGGAACGGCTCGTTGCGACTCTCGTACCCGCCGTCGTCGCCGTGTCCGAGTCGGAACCGGCGTACCGACTCGAAGTGCGGAAAGCGGGCCAGGACGTGGTACGCCGCCGTGTTCTCCTCGGCGTCCTCTGGAATGTCCGGCCCCGCTGTGTAAGTCTCATCGGCCTCAGCCGTAGCGTCCGCCGCGGCGCGTTGCTCGTAACTCTCCGTGTCGATCAAGAGCGCTTGCAAGAACTGCAAACCGGGGGCTTTCACGAGCGCCCGCGCCAGGGCGACGCTCAAGTCCGGGATGTGCAGCTCCGTCACCCAGCCGCGGCGAAACGTGTGCGTGACGTGGGCGTCGCGGTACGCCTTCGGGTCCTTCACGTGGTCGAGCGTGAACGCCGCGAGTGGCCCCAGCCAGTCGCGCTCGTGGGCCTTCAGCAGCGCCGCCTCGGTCTTCTTAAGGGCGGCGCGCTCGGCCTTCGACAGCGACTCGTCTTCGAGGGCGATTTGCACCGCCATGAACTCGCCGCGGGGGTCGCCCTGCTCGGTCAGGTAGTCGGCGTAGGCGCTCCAGGCCGCGCGGTCGTCGGGCCGGGCGATCAGCGTCTTGGCGAACGCCTCGTCGTCGGAGACACTCGCCTTGGGCGTCGTCTCGACGTAGCCCTTGCCGGTCTTCTCGCGGACGAGTTTGTCGGCCTCCGCCTGGCACTTCTCGGCCGTGGCGAACGACTTCGCGGCCGATTGCCCGGCCGTGCCGATCTTGCCGTAAGTGACCGCGAAGCCGGTGCCCTGCACGTCGATGGTCCAGAACTTGTGCGACTTGGCGTCCGAGTAGCTGAAGGTCCGCATGGGGAGGTCTCTGGTGTGGGGTGGGGCAAAACCTGGCGAGCGGGGTACGAAAGTCCTCCGAGTCCGCCTCTCTCACTCGCCGATTCCGTATCCATCGTCGCCCATGGTCAGGTATCTGTCGTCGCCGGGGTCAAACTGGGCGGGAGCGTCAAGCGTCAGTTTTAGCCGACGCAACGCCGCGACGCCATCCCCGCTCAGCGCGTTGCCACCCAACTTCAACACTTCGAGCGCGTATGGTGTACCGACGAGCGCTCCGAAGAGCGTGGATGCCCCGGCGTCGGTGACGCAGCCGAACCGCAGGTCGAGCGACTTGAGCCGGTGAATCAGCCCCGAGTTGACGAGCAAGTCGATGCCCTCGTCGCCAGCACTACAGCAATTCAGTTGCAGGTGTTCGAGCCGCTTCAAGTGCGGCGAGTACGCGATGGCCCACACGTCGGCGGCGGTGAGGTAAGGCTCTTCGTTAGTCACGCCTTGATGCCGTCTAACGTGGCCGTGCGCATGGAAGGCGAGAGTGCGGAGGCCAAGAATCGTAGCGTTCCCGGCGAGGGTTTCCGTGGCGTAGTGCTTCTGGCAGTGAACTTGCAACTTTTGGAGTCGCGGCAGAGCTAGGCCGAACAGTGAACGCGTATCTACATCGCTGTAAGCTAGATACAGTCGTTCGAGATGCTTAGATGCATTAATAGTGGCGTCGAGGTCATTGAAATAAAAGCAACCATCCATTTCGTCGTGACCGACTTGGAAATACCGTAGGTTGCGAACTAGTAGTAGGTGAGACAGCGGCGTCTCGCAATAGTTAATATGCAGTGCGTGCAACCAACGCCAGGATTCTAAATCTTTGTCATCGTACTCTGCGCGACCACTCCAATCTAATTTAGTCACTTGGAATAGCCAGCCTCGGATGAACCTGAATTGTGTGCGATTGCTATAGGGCTGCCCCTGCGCGCTAAAATCTGTTGCCGCAATCTTCTCTCCTACCCACTCGTCGAGGTGCTTGACCCGCAGCGCCTCTTCCTCCTGGTGCAGCGCCCGCCGCTCGGCCTTCGGCAGCGACTCGTCTTCGAGGGCGAGTTGCACGCGCATGAAGTCGCCGCGGGGTTCGCCCCGCTCGGTCAGGTAGTCGGCGTAGGCACTCCACGCCGCGCGGTCGTCGAGGTGGTCGAGCAGGTGCCGCTCGAACGCGGCCACGGTCTCGGTCATCGGGTCTCCGGTTTGGGCCACAGGAAGCCGGCGGCGGCGGCGATGAGCGGGACGCAGCCGATGGCCAGGAACAGGGCGGCGTACTTGCCGGGGGCCGCGTACCCGCCGACGACTTTGGTGATGCCGGACACGGCCAGCCACGACACGCAACCGCAAATGCCGAGGATTTGGGCCGTGTGCCGCGCGGCGACATCTTGCACCAGCGCGAAGGCCACCGAGAAGCCGCCCATGACTGCCGCCGCCACGACGAAGAAGCAGGCCCACCGTACCGGCTCGTCCGCCGGGAACGCGTAGCACGCCGGGACGGTTCCCGACAGGGTCAGCAGGGCGATGCTCACCACGACGATTTGCCGCGACCGCTCGACGGTGTACCCGGCGCGACTCAGGGTGCGCGACAGCCGGCCGAAGGCGAGGCTGCCGAGGTCGGCGCTGACGTAGAAGCCGGCGATGATCCACTGTTCGGCGCGGCCGGAGACCTGCACGTCTTGGGTGAGGAAACGCGGGAACCACTGGTTGTAAAAGTGCCAGGTGACGTTGACGCAGACCAGCGTGACGAGCGCGACCCAGAAAGTCCGCGTGGCGAAGACGGCGGCGAGCGTCGGGCCGGGGCCGGCGGGGGCGTCGCCGTCCTGCATCGGCGGGCCGTCGATCACGGCGGCGCGCACGCCGCGGGTGAACCCGAGCCACGCGCCGACCCAGACGAAGCCGAGCACGCCGACGGCGACGAACAGTTCCCGCCACCCGGCCCCGGTCGTGGTATCGACGAGGAGCAGGACGAGGAACGGCATGGCGAGCGCGCCGAGGCTCGCGCCGCTGTGGAAGATGCCGTTGGCCAGGCCGCGGGACTCGCGCGGGATCAGCTTGCGCACCCCCGCCACGGCGCACGGCCAGTTGAACGCTTCGCCGACGCCGAGCAGCACCCGGCAGGCCATGAGCAGCCCGACCGCCCCGGCCGGCACGAACCCGGTCGCCACCCCGGCCGCCGACCAGACGACGATGGCCCCGAGGTACAGCCACCGCAGCGAGAAGCGGTCGATCAAAAACCCGGCGACGACCTGGAACAGCGCGAACGACAGGCCGAAGGCGAACTGCACGTCGGCGTAGACCGCGTTCTGTTTGGCGGGGTCCGGCTCGAACTCGGGCAGCAGGTAGCGCTGCGTGTTGGCCAGCGCCTGCCGGTCCATGTAATTGATGAGCGTCGCCGCGAACAGCAACCAGACGACGCCCCACCGCCACCGCTCGACGACCATACCGACCCCCGGGGCGAGTTGACGACGAGTGCCAAGTGTCGGGCAAAGCGGCGCGCTCGGATAGGGGAAAACCGGCATTCCCGGCCGTCGAGGGGGTTCGCGCGACCGGCTACAATGCCCCGGTGACCGACGTTTGCCCCGTGCGGAGGAGTCCCCGATGCCCGACGCCGTGACCCTGGCCGACGTCCACGCCGCCGCCGACCGCCTGCGCGGGTTCGCCCACCGCACGCCGGTGCTGACGTGCGCGACCCTCGACGCGCTGGCCGGGCGGGCGGTCTGGTTCAAGTGTGAGAACTTGCAGAAGACCGGGTCGTTCAAGTACCGCGGGGCCACGAACGCCGTCCGCCGGCTCGACGCCGCCGCGGCCGCGCGGGGGGTCGTCACGCACAGCTCGGGCAACCACGCCCAGGCGCTAGCGCTGGCGGCGCGGGTCCGCGGCATCGCGGCAAGTATCGTCATGCCCCGGACGGCGGCGGCGGTCAAGAAGGCGGCCGTCCTCGGCTACGGCGGCACCGTCGTCGAGTGCGAGCCGACTCTGGCCGAGCGCGAGCGCGTGGCGGGCGAGATCGTCGCGCGGACCGGGGGCACGCTGATCCCGCCGTTCGACCACCCGGACGTGATCGCCGGCCAGGGCACCGCCTGCCTCGAACTGCTCGCCGACGTGCCGCACCTGGACGCGGTCGTCGCCCCCGTCGGCGGCGGCGGAATGCTCTCCGGGTTCGCAATCGCCGCCAAGGGGACGCGAGACGGCATCCGAGTCTACGGGGCGGAACCGCAAGGGGCGGACGACGCGGCCCGGTCGCTCGCCGCGGGCGTCTGGCAGCCGCAAACGGCCCCGGACAGCATCGCCGACGGCCTGCTGACGAGCCTGGGCCGCATCACCTGGCCGATCGTCCGCGACCGCGTCGATGGCATTTTCACCGTGAGCGAAGACCAAATCGTCGCGGCCATGCGGCTCGTCTGGGAGCGGATGAAGCTGGTGATCGAGCCGAGCGCGGCCGTCGGCGTCGCCGTCGTCTTGGGCGACGAGTTCCGCGCCCTCCCCGGCCTGCCGAACGTCGGCGTCGTCCTGTGCGGCGGCAACGTCGCCCTCGACAAACTGTACTGGCGATAACGGCCCGCCGGCGGCTCGCCGGCCGGGGCTTCGAGCACTTGTCGGAGGGGCTTCGGGTAACCGACCCATGCGTCCTGGTAAGCCTCGTCGAGGGGCAACAGGACGCACGCGGTCGGCGTCAGGTAGAGCGGCAGGGCCGGCAGCGCGGCCCCGACTTCGGACGACTGGAAGTTGACGAGGCACCCGCCCCCGGCCTTGGCGGCGAACGCCGCGTGCGTCCGCGAGAATTGCGGCGCGTACTTCGCTTTGACGCGCTCGACGCTCCGCCACACGGCCCCGCCGAATCCCTGCGGCAGCCGCGGCGAGTTCGGGAACACGTCCACGACGGTCAGGTGAATGCCGTTCTCGATCAGGGCCGCGGACTTCTCGACGAACTCGCGTTCCGACTTCGTTTTGGCCTTGTTCCCGGGGGAAACGAGTTCGATCACGGCGACGAGCCGCTGGCCTTCGACGTGCCGCACGACGACGCGGCGGGCCGGCGGGTACGGCCACCGTCGCCGCCCCGACAACGTCACTTCCGCCTGGACCAGCGTCGCCGCGGCCGGTCCGCCCCCGCCCGCCGGACAACTCGTCACCGCATCGCCTTCGTCGCTACGGACGCCGGCGGCATGTTCCCGGACGCCGGGTTCGAGGCCGGCCAACTCGTCACCGCATCGCCTTCGTCGCTACTGCCGAGGGTGAGTACGTCGGGCACGAACGGCTCCGCCTTCTGCTCGGCCAGTGCGTAGTAGCCGTCCGGGAGCAGCCCGGTGTTCAGGCGAGTGCGGATCGCCCCCATCCAGTTCAAGTGCATGTCGTGGAACTCGTTCGGCGACACGCGGGTCCAGTCGTGCAGCGGCATCGGGGGTCACTCCGGGGGGGCGTGCGTCGATTATACCAGGCCGCACTTGCTCCCGCCGGGGGCGTCGCTAGGCTGACGGACTTGAAGAGCGTGCCCCCCAGGTCGAGTGAGGTCGGGTGATGACAGCAACGCGCGGCGAGATTTTTGCGGGCGTCACCGTGGCCATCGTGACCCCGTTCCGGGCCGGGGCCGTCGATTGGGACGCGCTCGGTGCCCTCGTCGATTGGCACGTCGGCCAGGGGACCAATGCCCTCGCCCCGTGCGGCACCACCGGCGAAAGCCCGACCCTCGACCACACCGAGAACGAGCGGGTCGTCGCCTTCGTCTGCGAGCGCGCCGCCGGGCGGATCAAGGTCATGGCCGGGACCGGGTCGAACAGCACGGCCGAGGCGATCCGCATGACCAAGGCCGCGAAGGCCGCCGGGGCGACGGGCACCTTGCAGGTCGGCCCGTACTACAACAAGCCGACGCAGGAGGGGTACTTCCGGCACTTCGGCGGCGTGGCCGAGGCGACCGACCTGCCGATCGTCGTCTACAACATCCCCGGCCGCACGGCCTCGAACATCCTGCCCGAGACGATCGCCCGCCTGGCCGAGGCGTACCCGACCATCGTCGCCGTCAAGGAGGCGACCGGGTCGCTCGACCAGGCGTCGCAGATCGCCGCTCTCACCGACCTGACCCTCCTCTCCGGCGACGACAGCCTGACGCTGCCGCTGATGAGCATCGGCGGCAAGGGGGTCGTCTCGGTCGTCGGCAACATCGTCCCCCGAGACATGATGGCCTTGGTGACCGCCTACGCCGCCGGCCGGCACGCCGAGGCCCTGGCGATGCACCGCAAGCTCTTCCCGCTGTGCCGGGACATGCTCGGCGTGGCGACCAACCCGATCCCCGTGAAGACGGCGATGAAGCTGCTCGGCCGCGGCAACGGCGAACTCCGCCTGCCGATGTGCCCGATGGACGACGCCGGCGAAGCCAAGGTCCGCCAAACGCTCGTCAACTACGGCCTGCTGAAGTAGGCGAGTGGGTGGCGGAG
>JAYTSV010000119.1:0-21704 GCA_043745465.1 Fimbriiglobus sp. | reverse complement strand
GGCGACCCGCTCACGCTGCCGCTGAACAAGCTCAAGTTCTACCTCAAGAGCCTGAAGGAGATCGACCACGTCGATGTGATCCGCATCGGCACCCGCGTGCCGGTCACCCTGCCGCAACGCCTCTACGACCAGGAGCTTCTCGACACGCTCGCCGACGCCGAGAAGGTCTACATCCAGACGCACTTCAACCACCCGCGTGAGGTCACCCCCGAGGCGCATCGCGTGTGCAAGTCGCTGATCCGCCACGGCATGGTCATCAACAATCACTCCGTGTTGCTGAAGGGCGTGAACGACAGCCTCGGCACGATTCGGTCGCTGCTGCGAGGCCTCTTGCGCATCAAGGTGCGGCCGTACTACCTGTTCCACTGCGACCCCGTTACCGGCGCGGGCCACTTCCGCACGAGCATCTGGAAGGGCATGGAGATCATGGAAGGCCTGCGCGGGCACATGTCCGGCATCGCCATCCCGACTTACGTCGTCGATAGCCCGCACGGCGGCGGCAAGATTCCGCTCATGCCCAACTACCTCGTGAGCATGTCCGACGACGCCGCGATCCTGCGCAACTATGAGGGGATGTTGGTCCGCTACCAGGCCGAGGACTCGACCCCGGCCGCGGGCAAGACGACCAAGACCCGCGGCGTCAGCGGCTTGCTCCAGGGCGACAAGACGGCGCTGATCCCGGAGGGGATCGACCGCATGGCCCGCCGCCGTAAGATTCAACTCGCCGAGCAGGCGAGCGGGTGCGGCAGCGGCGTCCCCGACGACGAGCGCCGCTCGGTGATCTCGCTGCCGATGATGACTCCGGGCGTCAAGGCGGCGCAGTAAAACACCGCGGCGAGCCAAGAGCGTAAGCGACTGGAGGTCTCCGACTGCCACAGAGTCGAAGACCTCCAGTCGCTTACGCTCTTGGCTCGCCGCCACACCCAGCACCGCGAGTCCCCCATGAAGTTCGGCATCGCCTTCGACTTAAAGCCCGACGGCCCGCTGCCGCCCGGCGCGCCGGACGACCTGCACGAGGAGTTCGACGCGCCCGGCACCATCCGCGCCATCGCGGCCGTGCTGCGCGACCTGGGCCACGAGGCGGTCGAACTCGGCGACGGCCGGGAGTTCCTGGAAGCAGTGTTGCGCGACAAGCCGGACTTCGTGTTCAACTTCGCCGAGGGGTCGGGCGTGAGTCGCAGCCGGGAGGCGCGCGTGCCGGCGGCGTGCGAGATGCTCGGCATCCCGTACACCGGGTCCGACCCGCTGGCGATGGCGGTCGCCCTGGAGAAGGACGTGACGCGGCAACTCGTCGCCGGGGCCGGCATCGCGGTGCCGATCGGCCTGACCATCTCCCCGCCGCGCAAACCGTACGACGGGGACTTCGCGGAGTTCCCGCCGATCCTGACCGACGCCGGGTTGGACCTCCCGGTCATCGCCAAGCCGGTCTTCGAGGGGTCGAGCAAGGGCATCCGCAGCCGCTGCCTCGTGACCCGCGCCGAAGACCTCGGCCCGACGGTGGCGAAGCTCTGGGCCGACTACGGCCAGGCCGTGTTGATCGAAGAGTTCATCGCCGGGGACGAGGTGACCGTCGGCGTGCTCGGGAACGACCCGCCCGAGGTCTTCGGGGTCATGAAGATTTCGCCGAAGACGCCGGCGGCGCACTTCGTTTACAGCCTCGAAGTGAAGCGCGACTTCCGCCGGCTGATCGACTACGAGTGCCCGGCCAAGCTTGCGCCGGGGGTGGCCCAAGAGATCGCCGAGGCGGCGCTGACGGTGTTCGACCTGCTCGGCTGCCGGGACGTGGCGCGGCTCGACTTCCGGGTCCGCAACGGGGTGCCGTACTTCATCGAGATCAACCCACTCCCCGGCTTGAACCCCGAGTCGAGCGACCTCGTCATCATGGCCGGGCTGCTCGGCGTGACGCACGCGGAACTCGTCGGCCGCATCGTCGCGGCCGCCGTCGCGCGGACGAGGTGACGCGGCCGCAAGCGACCTCACTCCCGGCCCCTTTCCGACGCGGAGAGGGAGCCAGCGCGGAGACCTCACCCCCGACCCCTCTCCGACGCGGAGAGGGGAGCATGTGGGTTCCAATCGACGCCTACGAGGGTCGGTCTCCCCCTCTCCGTTTCGGAGAGGGGGCCGGGGGGTGAGGTCGCCTTTCCAACCGTCGCGCGGACGAAGTGACGGCGCATTAGTCCGGTGATGACGCGCCTCGCGCGTCCGGTCCGCGCGGCGGCGCGGCCTTTCCGCTTGTGGCGTCGCGCCCGGACCGAGTAACTTGAAGAGTTGTGCCACGCGGGCCGGGCGAAACGGTCGATGATCTGTGAGTCCGCCCGAAGCCGAAGTGGCCGCTGCCGCCCGTCGGAGAAGAGTCTATGTCGCCGCGCGTCCTCGTCCTGTTCAACGAACCGACCCTGCCGCCGGACCACCCGGACGCGGACTCCGAGCACGACATCCTGTACACGGCGGACACCGTCGCACGCATTCTCCAACAGGCCGGCATCGCCGTCGAGCGCCTCGGCCTGCGCGACGACCCGGCGACCCTGTTGAAGGGCTTGAAGGCGTCCAACCCGGACGCCGTGTTCAACCTGTACGAGGGCCTCGCGCAGTGGGGCAACACGGAGGCCTACGTCGCCGGCCTGCTCGAACTCTTGCGCGTCCCGTTCACCGGGTCGCCGACGCAACCGCTGTTGATGTGCCGGTCCAAGCCGCTGACCAAGCAACTGCTCGCCGGGGCCGGGCTGCCAACGGCCCCGTTTTTCGTCGTCGAGGACGGCCCGGTGCCGCGCTGCCGCATCAAGTGGCCGGTCATCGTCAAGCCGGGCCGCGAAGACGCCAGCGTCGGCATCGACCAGGCGAGCGTCGTCACCGGCCAGAAGCAGCTCGAAGACCGCGTCGAGTACATCCGCGCGACCTACGGCCCGTCGGTCCTCGTCGAGCGCTTCGTCCGCGGCCGCGAGTTCAACGTCGCGCTGATGGAGCGGGACGGCGAGTTGACGACGCTGCCGTATTCGGAGATTCTGTTCGTCCCGCCCGACGACCGACCCGACCTGTGGCCGATCGTGTCGTTCGACGCCAAGTGGCGGCCGGGCACGCTGGAGTTCACGGCGACGCCGGCGAAGAACCCGGCCGACGTGACGCCGGAACTGCACGAGCGGCTGGCGACGCTGTCGAAGAAGGCGTTCGAGTTAGTCGGCTGCCGGGACTACGCGCGGGTCGATTTCCGCCTCGACGAGGAGGGCGAGCCGTTCATCCTGGAAGTGAACCCGAACCCGTGCATCAGTCCGCTGGCCGGCCTCGCGGCGGGCCTGGAGTCGGCGAAGATTCCCTACGCCGAGTTCATCGTCGGACTGGTCCAGCAAGCGCTGCGGCGCGGGCCGACGCCGCACCTGGCCGAGGCGCTCGGTCTCTCCTACGTCGCGTCGGAAGCCGCGGTCGAAGCGGCAATCGCCCAGCCGGAGCAATCCCCGGCGTCGATCTGCCGGGTGCGCTCGGCCCGCCCGTCGGACCTGCCCGGTATCCTCGACTTACTAGCGAACGAAGCGTCGGTCGCCGGCGAACCGACGGGGTCGCTGGTGGCCCGCGTGCGCGTCGTCCTGGACCGCAAAGACCCGGTCGCGCGGCGGTGCATTCTGCTGACGCGGCGCGGCTCCATCGTCGGCGTGGCGCTGTCCGCGCTGCTCGACGGGGCGCAGGGCGCGGCCACGCTCGAAGCCCTCTTCGTGCGGCCGGACCAACGGTTGCAAGGCCACGGCCGGCGGCTCGTCCGCGCCGTCGAGGAGTCCGCCACTGCGAACGGCGGCCGGCTCTTGCTGGCTCATGCGTCGAGTGGCCCGACCGAGGCCGCACCGCGCCAGTTCCTGCAAAGCGTCGGCTTCCGGTCGATCGGCGAACTGGCCGAGTACTACCGCGACGGCTACGCCCGGCTGAGCTTCGGCCGCGTGCTGACCCCGGCCCGCGCCGCCGCACCGGCAGAGGAACTTCCGACCGAAGTGGTCGCCCAACCGGCCCCGTGAGATTCCCCGGTTGCTGTTGCCGCGTCGCCCGCGTATGGTCACAACAGATTTCGCACCCGTCCCCCGCCGCCCCGGCGGAACTCCTACTCGGAAGCGACCCGGATGGCCCGCCCGCTCTCACGCGCGTACACCTGCACCTTCGGGGCACCCGTCATCGCCGAGGTCGATCCGCGCATCTTCCAGTTGACCTACTTCGCCGCGTGCATGGACTGCACCTTCTGCTCGGACGCCTGCTGCCAGTACGGGGCGGACACCGAGTTGCCCCGGGTCGCCGCCCTGGAGAAGTTTCAGCCGGAACTCGAAGCCTACCTGGGCGTGCCGCGCTCGGAGTGGTTCCGCGAAGACCCCGAGGACTTCGGCACGCTCGACGAGCCGGAGTACCCCGGCGGCCGGTACACGCGGACGCAGGTCGTCGATCTCCCGGAAGGCCGGTCGGAGCACAACGAGTGGGCGTGCGTGTTCCTCGACCCGGCCGGCCGCGGCTGCCGCATCCACCGCTTCGCCCTGGAGCGCGGCATCGACGTGCACACCATCAAGCCGATGGTCTGCCTGCTCTTCCCGGCGTCGTTCGACAAGGGAGTGCTGTGCCCCGCCTACGAGTTCGACCTCGAAGACGAACTCGTCTGCCAGGGGCCGGGGCCGACCATTTACCGCGCGTCCCGGGACGACATCCGCTGGTACTTCGGGGACGACATGATCGCGGAATTGGACGCGATGGAGCCGGACTACGCCGGGCAGCCCGCGGTCCCCGGCGGGCGGGCCATCCCGTTGCCGACGGTGCCGTAACGCGGGCCGGTTGGCGCGGCCAGGGCGGGATTTCCGCCGCAAAATCCGTGCGGCCGGCTTGACACTCGCCGCGCGGGGATGACAATTCTGGGAAGGTTCTGGGGTTCCCATTTCCGCCCCCACGCCCCGCTCGCCGCCTCGCCGAGGACTCCGCCATGTCAACCGCCCGCCGCCCCCGCATCACGTTCGAGGACATCGGCGACGTGACCGTCGTCAAGTTCACGGACAAGAAAATCCTCGAAGAGCAGGCGATCCAAAACATCGGCGACGACCTGTTCAAACTCGTGGACGAGTTGGGCCGCAAGAAGCTCCTCCTCGACTTCGCCACCGTCGAGTTCCTGTCCAGCGCCGCCCTCGGCAAGTTGATCCGCCTGCACCAGCGTCTGGCGACCGGCGGCGGCAAGCTGATCCTGTGCGGCATCTCCAAGACGATCATGGAGATTTTCGAGCTGACCAAGCTCGACAAGATGCTCAAGATCGTCAAGGACGAGCAGACCGGCCTGAACGCATTCTGACGCCCCCGCCGAGTCCCCGCGGTGGCCGCCATGCCCGAGTCCGAACTCGAAACCGTCGCCGAGATCTGCTTCGCCAGCGACTGGCCCGAGGTCCGGCGGGTGCAGCGCGAGATCGAGCAGGCACTGGCCCCGTTCGCCTTCCCGGACCGGGACCAGTTCTACATCAAGATCGCCCTCGAAGAAGCCCTCGTCAACGCCGTCAAGCACGGCAACCGCCTCGACCCGTTGAAGCGCGTCCGTCTCCGGTACACGATCACGGCCGAGCGGTTCGAGGCGCACATCGCCGACGAGGGGTGCGGCTTCGACCCCACCGGCGTGCCCGACCCGTGCGCCCCCGAGAACCTCGAACGCCCGTCCGGCCGCGGGCTGTTGCTCATCCGCAAGTTTATGACGACGGTCGAGTACCACGGCCGCGGCAACTGCATGAGCATGGCGAAAGTCCGCACCGCGTCGTGACCCGCCGTCCCTTCACTTCCTCCGTCGAACGGCCGGTCGCATGACGCCGATGATGCAGCAGTACGCCGAGGCGAAGGCACAGCACCCCGGGATGCTCGTGCTCTTCCGCAACGGCGACTTCTACGAACTCTTCCAGGACGACGCCGAACTCGGGCACCGCATTCTGGGCATCACGCTGACCAAGCGCGACAACCTCATCCCGATGGCCGGCTTCCCCGTCCACAAGCTCGAACACTACTTGAACGTGCTGCTCAAGGGCGGGCACCGCGTCGCCGTGTGCGAGCAGATGGAGGAGGCCAGCGCCGGCAAGAAGATCATCCGCCGGGAGGTCAACCGCGTCGTCACGCCGGGCACCGTGACCGAGGACGAACTGCTCGACCCGCGGCGGCCGAACCACCTCGCCGCCGTCGTGCGCGGCAAGCCCGGCTGCCACGGCCTCGCCTGGATCGACCTCTCGACGGGGGCCTTCTTCGCGGTCGATCTGGCCGAGAAGTTCCTGCCCGACGAACTCGCCCGACTCGGCGTGGTCGAGTGCCTGCTGGCCGAGGACGCCGTCGCCGTCCTGTCGCCGGCCCTGGGGCCGAACCCGCCGCGCTCGCTGGTGTCCCGGCCGGCCTGGAACTTCGACCCGGCGACGGCCAACGCGGCATTACGCACCCACTTCGCCGTGGCGACGATGTCCGGCTTCGGCTTCGACGACGGCCAGTTGGCGCTCGTCGCCGCCGGCGGGCTGCTCGTCTACGTGCAGGAGACGTTGAAGGCCAACCTCGGCCACATCCGCCGCCTGCAACCGTTCCGCCCCGAACAGACACTCATTCTCGACGAGGTGACGCGGCGCAGCCTCGAACTGACGCGGACCTTGCGCGACAACCAGCGCGAAGGCTCACTGATCGGCGTCCTCGACCGCACCGTCACGCCGATGGGCGCACGCTTCCTGCACGACGCGCTACTCGCCCCGCTCAACGACCGGCCATCGATCGAAGCCCGACTCGACGCCGTCCAAGAACTCCTGCTGAACCACCCGTTGCGCGGCCAACTCCGCGAGTTGTTGGAGGCGACTTCGGACTTACAGCGTCTCACGACCCGGGCGTCAACGGCCCGCGCCAACCCCAAGGACTTGGCCGCGATCGCCCGCACCCTGCGGTTGTTGCCGAAGTTCAAGAGCAAGCTCGCCGGCCGGAGGTCGGGGCTGTTGCAAGAGGTCGAAGGCCGGCTCGAACTCTGCCCGGACTTGCGCGACCTGCTCGACCGCTCGCTCGTCGATGAGCCGCCGTACACGCCGAAGGACGGCGGCATCCTGCGCGAGGGCTACCACGCCGAACTCGACGAGTTGCGCAAGCTCACCCGCGACGGCAAGGACTGGATCGCCCGGTACCAGGCCCAGGAAATCACGGCCACCGCCATCGCCAGCCTGAAGGTCGGCTTCAACGACGTGATGGGCTACTACATCGAGATCACCAACGCCAACGAGACGCGGGTGCCGAAGGAGTACATCCACGAGCGGACCTTGAAGGGCTGCAAGCGGTACAGCACCCCGCGATTGAAGGAGTACGAGGAGAAGGTCGTCACCGCCCAGGAGCGGTCCCAGGGATTGGAATTCGAGCTGTTTCTGGGCATCCGCGACCAGGTCGCCGCGCAGACATCGCGGCTGCTCCAGACGGCCGAACTGTTGGCGCTGCTCGACTTCCTCGCCTCGCTGGCGGAACTCGCGGCCAGCCGGAACTACGTCCGGCCGACCATCGTCACCGAGCCGATCCTGCTGGCCAGCGAGGCGCGGCACCCGGTGCTCGACCAGGTGTTGCCGCCGGGCACGTTCGTGCCGAACGACATCCGCTTCCACCCGGCCGAGGGCGTCTTCTGGCTCATCACCGGGCCGAACATGAGCGGCAAGAGCACGTTCATCCGCCAGGTCGCGTTGCTCACGCTGCTCGCCCATGTCGGCAGCTTCGTCCCGGCCAAGTCGGCGACGGTGGGCCTGACCGACCGCATCTTCACGCGAGTCGGGGCCAGCGACGAACTGAGCCGCGGGCAGAGCACGTTCATGGTCGAGATGACCGAAGCGGCGAACATCCTGAACAACGCGACGAGCCGCAGCCTGGTCATCCTCGACGAGATCGGCCGCGGTACGAGCACCTACGACGGCGTGTCGTTGGCCTGGGCCATTACCGAGTACCTGCACGACACCGTCGGCTGCCGGGCACTGTTCGCCACGCACTACCACGAACTCGCCCGGCTCGAAACGACCCTGCCGCGGCTGCGCAACTACACGGTGCAGGTCGAAGAACTGGCGGACGACGTGATCTTCTTGCACAAGATCGCGCCGGGCAACGCGCTCAAGAGCTTCGGCATCCACGTCGCCAAACTGGCCGGCGTGCCGAAGTCGGTCCTCGACCGGGCCTACGCCGTGTTGGGTTCGCTCGAAGGCCCGCCGACGGCGACGCACCGGCCGCACGCGCCGGTACAAACCGCGCGTCCGCCTACACCGCCTGCACCGGTCGTCGAAGTCCCGGTGACGCCGAAGCCGGTCGCCGCGCCGAAGGTCAAGGCGGTGCCGGTGACGCCCATCGTCATCGAGCCGCCGGAGCGCCCCCGGAAGCGGCGCGACGAGGCCGGCCCAAGCCTCTTCGGCGAAAGCGCGTGACCGGCGAGCCGGAAACGTCAGCGACTGGAGATCGACGCACCTCCAGTCGCTGACGCTCCTGGCTCGCCGGGCGTCGATTGCCTTGGGCATGTTGGAACTTGCCGCGGACCGTTTAGAATAACGCCATCCCCCTACTGCTAATCCCGGAGTGCCTCGGCGTGCAGCCGTTCGTCGGCCATACCCAGGCGGTCCGCTGCGTCGCCTTCACGCCCGACGGCGGCACCCTCGTGTCCGGCGGCGACGACGGCAAAATCCTCGTCTGGGAACGGGACACCGGGAAGCCGCGGTTCACGATCCGGTCGGGGTTCAAGAAGGTTCTCTCCGTCGCGTGTCACCCGGACGGCGAGCGCATCCTGGCCGCCTTCCGCTACCCCCGCGCGGCACTTGATTCCCACGACAGGTTGCGGTTCTGGGGCGTCGCCAGCGGCAAGCCCTGCGAGGCGATCGACGAAAACCGAGGCCTTTGGCACCGGGCGGAACTGCTGGCCAGCGGTCCGGCCGTGCAAGAAATCGTCGTCCTCCCCTGCGACACGATCCGGGACATCTGCTTCCGGCCCGACGGAGACTCGCTCGCGCTGGTCCACTTCGCAGACATGCCCGAGTTGTGGCGACTCGGGCCAGAGCCGTCGCCGACGCCCTCTTGGCTCGACCGGCGGACGCGTGTCACCGCCTTGACCCTGTCGGCCGACGGTCTCACTGCCGCCGTGGCGAGCCGCGAGTACGTCCGCGTCGGCCGCCTCGATGCCCGGACGGTGCCGCCGGGCTATGTCGCCCGCGGGCACGTTCAGTCGCTGTCGCTCAGCCCCACCGGGGACCGGCTCGCCGGGTGTTGGGGCGACTCCGTCACCGTGTGGGAGACGGGCGGGGGCCGGGAGGTGCGGGACTTCGCCGGGCACGCCGGGGCCGTCGAGGCGGTCGCGTACAAGCCGGACGGGACGCTGATCGCGTCCGCCGGACTCGACGGCCGGGTGCTGCTGTGGGAGCCGCACGGCGGGGAGGCCCGGGCGGCTTACGACTGGAACCTCGGCCCCGTCCACGCGCTGGCGTTCTCCCCGGACTGCCTGACCCTCGCCGTCGCCGGCAAGGGCGGGCTGGTGCTGATCGATCTGGAGTGACGGTTGACGCGCCCGCCTTCGGGTTCGACAATCCTTTAACTGCCCGCGCCCGTTCAGGAAGCCCGCGATGAAGGTTGACTTGCCGAAGTACGTCGAAGCCTCGCCGATCCGCGACATCAAGTGGGTGCCGCTCAAGTTCTTCAACGACTCGCGGGGCTGGCTGGCGGAACTGTTCCGTAACGACCTCATCGACCCGCAGTTCCAGCCGGTCATGGCCTACGTGTCGATGACCAAGCCGGGGGTCGAGCGCGGGCCGCACGAGCACGTCGATCAGGCCGACTACTTTTGCTTCATCGGCCCCTCGACCTTCCGCGTCTATTTATGGGACGCCCGGCCCGCGTCGCCGACGTTCGGGGCGAAAGAAGTCCGCGAGGTCGGGGCGGACTCGCCGTACGCGCTGATCGTGCCGGCCGGGATCGTCCACGCCTACAAGAACGTCGGCACTCAGGACGGCTGGGTGTTCAACGGCGCGAACCGCCTGTACGCCGGGTGGTTGAAGCAGGACGCGGTCGATGAAATCCGCCACGAGGCGAACGCGAACTCCCCCTACACGCTGGACTGACGCGAATGCCCGAGATCGAACGCGACGCCCCGAAGCCGGACGAGGTCTGGTACGACGGCGGCCTGAAGTTCACCTGCACGCAGTGCGGCAAGTGCTGCACCGGCGACCCCGGGTACGTCTGGGTGGACGACGCCGAAGTCACCGCCCTGGCGGCGGCCCGCGGCGAGCGCGAGAACGAGTTCGTCGCGCTGCACACGAAGACGGCGAAGGGCCGGCGGACGCTGCGCGAGAAGGAGAACGGCGATTGCGTCTTTTACGACCGCCAGAAGGGGTGTACCGTGTACCGGGTCCGCCCGCGGCAGTGCCGCACCTGGCCGTTCTGGGAGAGCAACCTGAACACGCCGGAAGCGTGGCAGCAGGCGGTCGAGATCTGCCCCGGGTCCGGTGAGGGCCGGCTCATCTCGGTCGAAGAGATCACGGCCCGGCTCAAAGTCATCAAGATGTAGGGGCGTATGGCCGAGACGTTGCGCGACCGAGTGTTGCACGTGTACGCGGAGGTGGACGCCGCCGTCGCCGCGGCCGCGCCGCGTTGCGTGGCGTCGGGCAAGTGCTGCCGGTTCGCCGAGTACGGGCACACGCTGTTCCTGAGCCGGTTCGAGGCCGACATCCTGCTCGAAGCCGCGCCCGAGTACGCCAGGCCGGTCGGCCGGGAAGCGTGCCCATTCCAGGTCAACGGCCTGTGTACGACCCGCGACCCCCGGCCGCTCGGGTGCCGCATCTACTTCTGCGACGAGGCGTACACCGAGACCGGCAACGCCATCACCGAGGCGGCGGTCAAGAAGTTGAAGCGGCTGGCCGACGAGTTCGACGCCCCCTGGGAGTACGCCCCGCTGCACCACTTTTTGAACTCGCCCGAGCGCCCGGCCCCGACCCGCATCCCGCTGCCCACCACGTAAGGACGCACCGATGTTCCGCACGCTCCTTTTGACCGGAATCACGCTGACGGCGGGGGCGGCGAGCGCCGCCGACTGGCCGCAGTTCCTCGGCCCGACGCGGGACGGCGTCTCGACGGAGACGGTCGCCCCGTGGACCGCGCCGCCGAAGGTGCTGTGGCGGCAGCCGCTCGGCGAGGCGCACAGTTCGCCGGTCGTCGCCGGCGGGGTCGTGTACGCCTTCTTCAAGCCGGCCAACAAGAACGAGGACGCGCTCGCGGCCTTCAAGGCCGACACCGGCGAGAACCTCTGGACGAAGAGCTACCCCCGCGCCGCCTTCACGCCGCCGTTCGGCAACGGCCCGCGCGGCACCCCGGCCGTGGACGGCGGCCGCGTCTACACGCTGGGCAACACTGGCGTTCTCGCCTGCTGGGACGCCAAGTCCGGGGACGTGGTCTGGAAGGTCGATACCCTCGCCGACTTCGCCGCGAAGAACCTGTTCTTCGGCGTCAGCACGTCGCCCATCGTGATCGGCGACACCGTCGTCGTGATGGTCGGCGGCCCGGACGCCGGGGTTGTCGCCTTCGACAAAACCACCGGCAAAGTCGCGTGGAAGGCGACGAGCGACCCCGCCAGTTACGCCGGCCCGACCGTGCTGACGACCGACCCGAAGCAACTCGTGCTGCTGACCGGCACGCACGTCCGGTCGCTCGCCCCGGACGGCAAATTGCTCTGGTCGTTCCCCTTCAAGGACCGGCTCAACGAAAGCTCGACGACCCCCGTCCGCGTCGGCGACCTGATCGTCGCCAGCAGCGTCACGGCCGGCAGCGTCGGCTTGAAACTGCCGACCGCCGAGGGCCAAAAGCCGGAGCAGGTCTGGAAGAACGCGGCGCTGACCTGCTACTTCTCGACGCCGGTGCCGGTCGGCACCGACCTGTACACGATCAACGGCCAGGCGTCGCTCGTGAACGCTTCGATCACGCTTCGGTGCGTCGATTCGCTGACCGGCAAGGCCCGCTGGGAGAAGCCGAAGGTCGGCAAGTACCACGCCGCCCTCGTCCGCACCGCCGACGGGAAGTTGCTCATGCTCGACGACCTGGGCGACTTGACGCTGATCCAACCCGACGCGGCCGGGTACAAGGAACTCGCCAAGGCGAAGGTCTGCCGAGAGACGTGGGCGCACCCGGCGCTGGCGGACGGTGTCGTGTACGTGCGGGACGACAAAGAATTGATCGCCGTCAAACTGGCCCAGTAACGCGATCGAGTGGGGTGCGTCGTGCGCGTCTGGCCGGCCCTGCGGGGCGTCGTGATCCTCTTCCCGGTCGTCGCGCTCGTCGCCGCCGGAATTGCGTTCGTCGTGCGGCAGTTTGGCGACGACGAGCCGTTCCCCGAGGACACCGGCGGGCGACTCGTCGTCGTCGTCGTGTTCGACCAACTCCGCGGGGACTACCTCGACCGCTGGCAAAAGCTCTTCGGGCCGGACGGGTTCGAGAAGTTCAAGGCCGGCGGGGCGTGGTACAGCCAGGCGCACGTCCCCTACGCCGTGACGACGACCGGCCCCGGGCATGCGTCGCTGAGTACCGGTCAGCCGCCGCGGGTCCACGGCATCGTCGATAACGGCTGGTTCGACCGGGGCCGCGGCAAGGCCGTGTACTGCGCCGCCGGCGACCGCGCTTACGACCGCGTCCCGTCCCTCGGCGGGGCCGACCCTGCGACCGGCGGCGGCCAGTCGCCCGACCGCCTGCTCGTGAATACCGTCGGCGACGCACTCGTCGCCGCCAACAAGGGCCGCGTCTTCAGCGTGGCGCTCAAGGACCGCGCGGCGGTGCTCATGGGCGGCAAGTCGCCGACGGCGGCGTACTGGTTCGACCCCGGCACCGGCCAGTTCGCCACCTCCGGGTACTACCGCGACCGCCTGCCCCCGTGGGCCGAGAAGTTCAACGCCGACAAGCCGGCCGAGCGGATGGTCGGGCACGACTGGACGCGGCTGCTCGACCCGGCCGTGTACGACCTGCACGCCGGGCCGGACGCGGGGGCGGGGGAGAGCACCGCGAACATCTTCCCGCACCGCGTCCCGGCCGGGCCGAAGGCTTACGAGGCCGTCGTCGCCAGCCCGTTCGGCAACGAACTCCTCTGGGAGTTCGCCCGGGCCGTGATCGACGCCGAGGGACTCGGCCAGCGCGGCGGCACCGACCTGCTCATGCTCGGCTTCTCGGCGAACGACTACGTCGGCCACGCCTACGGCCCGGACTCGCAAGAAGTCCTCGACGTGACCGTGCGGAGCGACAAACTCCTCGCCGAGGTCGTCGCCACGCTGACCGCCAAGCTCGGGGCCGACCGCCTGAGTTTCGTCCTCAGCGCCGACCACGGCGTCTGTCCGCTGCCCGAACGCGCCCTGCCGACTCATCCCGAGGCGCGGCGGTTCGACGCGGTCGCGGCTTACGCCCCGCTCGGCGGCGTCCTCGATGCCCGGTTCGGCGCGGGGGAAAAACCGGGCCAGTGGTTGGAGCGGCTCGACTACCCGTGGGTCTACTTGAACCAGCGTCAAATCGCCGCGCACAAGCTGGACCGTGCCGCCGTTGAACAGGTCGCCGCCGACTGGGCTGGGAACCGCCCGGACGTCGCCGCGGCCGCCTTCCCACGCTCGCTCCTGGCCGGGCCGCCGCTGACCGAGCCGTTCACGCGGGCGGCCCAACTGTCGTTCCACCCGGACCGCAGCGGCGACGTCTACCTGCTCGCGCTACCGTACACCTACCCCGGCGGCAAGCTGGCGTCCGGTACGACGCACGGCACCCCGCACCCCTACGACACGCACGTCCCGATCCTGGCCTTCGGGGTCAACGTGCCGAAGTTGGGCGAGCGGTCGGAGCGGGTGTCTTCGTTACTGTTCGCTCCGATCGTCGCCCACTGCCTGGGCCTCGACCCACTGCCCGGCCTGCCGGAACGGTTGCCGGCGGAGTGGACGCCGCCGGCCGTCAGTACCGGTACTCCAGCCCGATGACGACGCCCTGGACCCAGAAGTCGCTGCGCAAGAACGGCAGGGACGGGCGGTCCGACGCCACGGCCACCCCGGTGCCGAAGTGCATCAGGTTGGCCACGTCCACGGCGCGGTCGATCTGCTCGCCCGGCCGCACCGCCTCGCTCAGGTAGAGCAGGTTGTAGCCGACGTAAATCCGCGACCGGTTCTCGAAGCGGAAGCCGAGCCGCACGGTCCCCTCGGGCAGGACCGCCAGCGACGACTGGTTGAAGTGCCCGCTGTTGGTCGCCTGGGCCAGCACGCCGACGGGGAGCGCGCCGCCGGGGCCGGTCGTCAACCCGCGGACGGCGACGAGGCCGGTCGATTGGCCGAGCGCGATCTTGCCGGTGAGTTCAAGAAACAGCCCGCCGTGGACCACGTCCGCCGTCAAGCCGAGCTGTGCGCCGTGGAAGCGGTTGCGGGTGTCGAACTGGTCGGCGACGCTCAGCGATCCGCCCGGAAACACGGCGAGTTGGGTGACGGCCAGGCCCTCGTTGACCTGGAAGTAGCGGTACCCGACGACGGCGTTGATGCGGGCCTGCGGGCCGTTGACGAGGTTGAACAGGCCGTTGGCCTCCCACCCCATCGCACGGGTCGAGGTGGCGACGCCGACGCTACCCCGCAGGCCGCCGGGGGCGCTGACCGGCAAGACCGTTTCGGCCCCGGTGGCCGGGTCGATGACCGGCCGGCCGAAGGTGCGGTTCGGGGCGTCGCCGAAGAGTTCGCGGCGGACGCGGGTGCCGAGGAAGAAGTACGTCGCGCCCAGCCCGGCCGTCCCCTGTTCGTTGACCGAGAAGCCGTACCCGAACCGCCCGCCGACCGACTCCGGGCTGTCCGCCGACCCGCCGACGAGCAGGGTCGTGTTCGGCCCGCCGAAGCGGGGCGGCGCGGCCCCCCGGCTCGCGGTCACGAGCGGCGGCAGCGGTGCCCCCTTCGGCCACCACAGCACGGCCTCGCCGGTCAGCCAACTGTTGGCGATGGGGTTGCAGTCGTGGACCGGTGCCCCGACCGCCGGCAGGTAGCCGGTGTGCAGTTCCTGCAGCGGGAGCGGGTCCGGCATCGTCACGGCTTGCAGCGGTACGCTCACCGTTTTGCCGGTGGCCAGGCCGTCGATTTGCGCGAAGGTCGTGAGGCCGAGCGGCGGGATGTCCGGCGTCGGTTTCAACGGCCCGGACGCCGGCACCGGGACGGACACGGGGATGCTCGGCGTCGGCAGGGCGGGCGGAGTGACGTTGGTCGGCCGCGGCGGGTCCACGGCGCGCAACCCGCCGCCGGCCAGCAGGGCGATGAACCCCGCGAGCGCCCAGTGAGTGCCGTGCCGTGCCGCCGCCATACCATACCCTCGCCCAGCCGCGCTTATGCCCGCCCCGGCCGACCCTGTCCACCCCGAGTGAATTCATGGCCCGCGAACTCGTCCACACCGGCCGCCGCATCCGCGTCTACGTGGACACGACGACCGCGCCGGACGGCACCGTCGTCCGCCGGGACGCCATCGTCCACCCCGGGGCCGTCGTCGTCCTGCCGGTGCTCGACGCCGGGCACGTCTGCCTGTTGCGGAACCGCCGCTGGGTCGTCGGCGAAACCCTGTGGGAAGTCCCGGCCGGCACGCTGGAGGTCGGCGAACCGGTCGAAGACGCCGCGCGGCGGGAGTTGCAAGAAGAGACCGGCTACACCGCGGCGAAGTGGCGGTCGCTGGGTTACCTGTTCGCGTCGCCGGGGGTGATGGACGAGAAGTTGCACCTGTTCGTCGCCGAGAACCTGACCGCCGGGCCGACATCCCTCGAACCGGACGAAGAACTCGAAGCGGTCACGCTGCCCTTGCCCGAAGCCGTCGCGATGTGCCTCGACGGCCGCATCAAAGACGCCAAAACCGTCGCCGCGCTGCTGATCTGGGAGCGGCTGGTTTAGGCTCCGCCGCAGGCGGAGCTTTACCCCGGCAGGACGTTCGGGGCGAGGAAGGCTTCGGGCGGCTCGTCTTTGCCGATGACGACGACGCCCTGGTCGGTCACCGTGAAGCCGCGGCGGCGGTCGAAGTCGAGGTCGTACCCCAGGACCGTGTACGGCGGCAGCTTCACTTCTTTGTCGATGATCGCCCGGCGGATGCGGCAGTGCCGGCCGACATCGACCCCGTCGAACAAGATCGAGTCGTCCACCAGCGCGTAGCTGTTCACCCGCACGCCCGGTGACAGAACGCTGCGGCGGACGCGGCCGCCGGAGATGATGCACCCCGGGGAGACGAGACTATCGAGGGCTTCGCCGCGGCGGGCGACCCCGTCCGGGCCGGGTTCCTGGAAGACGAACTTCGGCGGCGGCGACTGCGAGTGGACGGTGCGGATCGGCCAGTGCGCGTCGTACAGGTTGAGCTGCGGGTCCACGTCGATCAGGTCGAGGTTCGCCTGGTAGTAGGCGTCGAGCGTGCCCACGTCGCGCCAGTACGGCCGGACCTTGCGGTTCTCGTCCTGGAGGTGGTGGGCGTACACCCGGTGGCCGTCGGCGATCAGCGCGGGGATGACGTTCTTGCCGAAGTCGTGCGCGCTGTCCGGCTTGGCCGCGTCCTGGCACAGGTGCTCGAACAGGACGCGCGTCTTGAACACGTAGATGCCCATCGACCCCAGGGCGTGGGCCGGGTCGCCGGGCATCGGCGGGGCACGGTCCGGCTTCTCGTCGAAGCCCGACACGCGGCCGTCGGCGTGCGTCCGGACCACGCCGAACTGGTTCACCTCGGCCAGCGGCACGGGGATGCAGCCGATGGTCAGGTCGGCGGCGTTGGCCCGGTGCGACTCGACCATCCGCCGGTAATCCATCTTGTAAATGTGGTCCCCCGCCAGGATGACGATTTCGTCCGGCGAGTCCTTCTCGATGCTGTAAATGTTCTGGTACAGGGCGTCCGCGGTGCCCTTGTACCAGTTCTCGTCGATCCGCTGCTGCGGCGGCAGGACCTCGATCGACTCGTCCATTTCGGGGCTGAGGAAGTTCCACCCGCGGCGGATGTGGCGGTCGAGGCTGCGCGACTTGAACTGCGTCAACACGAGGATGCGCCGCAGGCCGCTGTTCAGGCAGTTCGACAGCGTGAAGTCGATGATCCGGTAGATGCCGCAGAACGGGACGGCCGGCTTGGCCCGGTCGCGGGTCAGCGGTTCGAGCCGGGTGCCCTTGCCGCCGGCGAGGATCACGGTCGTCACGTTGCCAGTGGTCATCGAAGGTCCGCCTCGGGCTGGGGGGTTCGGACCACTTCATCGTAGAGGGATGCGAACCGGGACGCCATCGCGCCGACGCCAAAGTGGTCGG
The DNA here is from genome assembly GCA_043745465.1 of Fimbriiglobus sp. Taxonomy (GTDB): domain Bacteria; phylum Planctomycetota; class Planctomycetia; order Gemmatales; family Gemmataceae; genus Fimbriiglobus. Next base: position 4,455 of record JAYTSV010000119.1, on the reverse strand, counting down.
TCGCCCGCCGCCGGCCGGCCTCGCTCAAGGTCCGCGCGGCGTCCGGGTGTTCGAGCAATTCGTTCGCCACGGCCGCCAACTGGACGCGGTCGCCGGGGGTCACTAGCCGGCCGGTGACGCCATCGACGACGACCTCGGCGAGGTCCGGGGTGCGGAAGGCGACGACCGCCTTGCCGGCCGCCATCGCCTCCAAAGCGACGTTGACGCCGCCGCGCTCGTGCGTGACCCAGACGAGTTCCGCGAGACTCAGTAGGTCGGGCACGTCGGAGCGCAAGCCGGCGAAGTGAACGCGGTGGTCGTCGAAGCCGAGGGCCTTGGAGAATCGTTCGAGGCGTTCCCGCTCCGGGCCGTCGCCGACGAGCACGAGGTGCAAGTCCGGGGCGAGGTACTTGACCACGTCGAACGCCCAGACGGCCGACTTCAACCCGGCGACGCTATCGAACCGCCCGGCCGCGATGACCAGCCGCGCTGCCGGCGGAATGCCCAGGGCCGCACGAAACGCGGCCTCGTCTGGCGTCGGCCCGCCCGGTGCGACGGCCGGCGGGATTACTGTGACGCGATCCGCCGTCACGCCGTTGGCGAGGTAGCGGACGGCTTCGGCCTGCGTCGGCGCGACGAACCGGTCTACGCGGCCGGGCAGCGAGCGGTGCCACCGGGCGGCGAGGCCGTGGTGCGGGGCGTCGAGGCCGGAGGCGACGATTTTTGCCGGCGAGCGCAACCCGGGCAGCGACAGCAACGCCACCGCCCGCTCCGCCTTCGGCCCGCCGACGTGAATCACGTCCGGGGCGAACGCCGCGATCACGCGGTGCAAGTCGCGCAGACCGCGCAGGTCGGTGATGGTGCGCATCGGGGCCGCGTAACACGGCACCCCGGCGTCTCGCAATGGTTGCAGGAGTGCGACCGCGCCGCCGCCGGTGAGATCGACGACGGCCGTCTCAAAGGCAGGGCGGGGCAGCGCCGGCGCGAGCAATGCGACGAGCTTCGCGGGGCCGGTCGGGCCGAGGTCGGAGGCGACGTACAGGACGCGGGACATGGGTACCGATCGTTAGGCGTGGCCGGCGGTCGCGGGGTCGGGCAGAGCGCCGATGAACGGCAGGTGGCGGTAGTCGTCGTTAAAGTCGAGGCCGTACCCGACGACGAACTTGTCCGGGATGGCGAACCCGGTGTAGTCCGGTTCGAACGCGACCTGCTGGCGGCCGATCTTCCGGAGTAAGACGCACGTGCGGACGGACGCCGCGCCCCGGTGGTGCATGTGCTCGACGAGCGTGCTGATCGTCCGCCCGGTGTCGAGGATGTCGTCCATGAGCAACAGGTGCCGCCCGGCCACGTCCGGCAGGAGGCTGTCCTGGACGACGAGGGTGCCGGCCGTCGTGGCCGTGCCCCGGTAACTCGACGCGGCGATCAGGCCGATTTGGAGCGGCAGTTCGATCCGGCGGATCAGGTCGGCCAGGAAGACCAGACTGCCCGTCAGGATGCCGACGACCGTGAACGGTTGCCCGGCGTACTGCCGGCGGATGTCGGCCGCGAGTTCGCCGACGCGGGCGTGAATCTGGTCGGCCGTCAGCAACACTTCCATCGCAATCCCCCGGCCCGAACGTCGCCCGCGACACTGCCCTATTCAACCGAAAGCGTGCCGCTCGAACAGGGTGGGCCGCGGCGGAATGCCCACCCTGTTGCCGCGAGTGTGTAGTACGAACGTGGCCGGGGGGTGGACTTCGGAGCCGGCAGCGCTTACATCAACTGTGGACGTTGACGCACACCCCGCCCAACATTTGAAGGCATTATGGAGTCCGAGGCTATTCCTCCCACCGACGACCAGGACGACGACACGCTCGGCTTCCCCTCCGACGAGGACGCGGACGCCCCCAGCGGCGACGAGAGTTCCGACACCGACGACGCGCCGGAAGCCCCCATCACCGAGGTGTCGCCGGCCGACGACGAGCCGCTGACGCTGTACGCGGACATGAAGCTCAACCGCCCGCTCATGGACGCGATCCGCCAGGCCGGGTACACCCACGCCACCCCCGTCCAGGCCGCCGTCATCCCGGTCGCCATGCGCGGCCAGGACGTGATCGGCCAGGCCCAGACCGGCACCGGCAAGACCGCCGCGTTCCTGCTGCCGTTTATGAACCGCTGGCGGCCGCACAAGCTCAAAGGACCGATCGCGGTCGTCATGTGCCCGACGCGCGAACTCGCCATGCAGGTCGCCGGCGAGGGCATCAAGCTCGCGCCGAGCAAGCTCTTCCGCACCGTGCCCGTGTACGGCGGGGCCGGCATGGGCAAGCAACTCGACCTGCTCGGCCGCGGCTGCGACCTCGTCGTCGGCACCCCCGGCCGGATGCTCGACCACCTGCGCCGCGGGACGCTCAACCTCGACCACGTCAAGTACGTCGTGCTCGACGAGGCCGACCGGATGCTCGACATCGGCTTCCGCCCGGACATCGAGCGCATCCTGCGCCGCTGCCCCGAGTCGCGCCAAACACTCCTCATGTCGGCGACGGTGCCGGAGCCGATCAAGAAGCTCGTGTCCCGGTACATGCGCGACCCGATCCACATGAACATGACCCCCAAGGTCGTGACGGTCGATAAGATTCGCCAGGCGTTCATCACCGTGGACGACGAGCGCAAGTTCGAGTTACTGCTGAAGGTCATCGAGCGCGAGCAGCCGCGGCAGTGCCTGATCTTCGTCGAGCGCAAGCGCTGGGCAGATAACCTGCACAAAAAGATGTCGCGTTCCCTGGCGAGCGTCGCGGCTATCCACGGCGACCTGCCGCAGAAGCAGCGCGAAAAAATCATGGGCGACTTCCGCAGCGGCAAGTTGAAGTTCATGATCGCCACCGACGTGGCCAGCCGCGGCATCGACGTGTCGGGCATCTCGCACGTCATCAACTACGACCTGCCGATGGACATCGAGAACTACGTCCACCGCATCGGCCGGACCGGCCGGATCGGCCGCGACGGGGTCGCCATCGCCTTCGTCACCCCCGAGCAGGGCGGCCACCTCACCGACATCGAGATGACGATCAACAAGCTGATTGACGAGGACCGCATCGACGGCTTCGAGGCCCACGTGACCCGCAAGGTCCGCGAACGCCCGGCCCACGGGGCAGAACCGGAAGCCCCACCGCCCGTTCGCAAAGCGGTCTTCGGCAAGTCGGTGAAGAAGTACAGTTCGCGGCTATAAGGGACTGTCTCGATAGCCCGGTTTCGCTCGGCAAAACCTCGCCGAAGCAAGGCGGCGAGGGGGTTAATAAGATGGAACGGCTCCTGTTCGATTGCTTGTGAGCTGTCAGGGGGACTTCTTGGTGCGGCAGGTCGTGTTGATGGCGGCCGTACTCGCCCTCGCGGGATGTTTCCGGGGGCGGGCACAACGAGTTACGTTCGTCGTCCCGAAAGGCCACGCCGGGCCAGTTTGGGTAGTCCACGATTCGGCCGCCCCTGAGTTACTGATTGAGGACGGCGAATACCGGGCCGCGTTCCCCGCCGGCGGTGTACTCCGAGTCGGCACGCTGCGGCCGTTCGACCATCGCGAGGTAACGCCCGCCCAATACGATGACGGCACTCTGCTGCCGTATCTGATGCGGGGGATGACCGTCGCCCCGGAAGCGGTCGGGCTGTGGTCCGCGTGGTCGGGCCAAACGTGGCCGGATCAGCGAGACTACATCGTCTGGTTTGTCGGCACCAAAGCTCAGTTCCGGGCGTTCGCGGAGAGCGGCAACCATTCGCCCCCGGCAGGCAAGTGAAGACGCCGGACCAGGCTTCCAGCAGGCGGCACGGGCTGCCAAAAGAGTCTATCAATATCTGAGATAGATTGCGGTGGCGCAATCTAACAACAAGTTTGGCCCAGCTATGCATCCTCTAATATCGACCGTCACGGATTCGGAGCTTCGCTTCATCGCCGAACGCGACTACGGGCAAGGTGCCGACGAACACTCGGTGGCACTTCACCAAGTCATCTTCGAGCAGCGGGGCGTTCCGAGTAAAGAACAGTACTGGTATCCGTATGAAGTCGTGGAGCTCGGATCGCACGCGCTCGAGCCGGGTCACGAGCGAGAGTTCGCCCTATGCACGCTCCTGGTGCTCGAGGCCGCGCTCGGGGGCTTTGACAGGAATGTAAACCTTGCAGAGAAGCTGGCCCGCATGGCGCGGGACTATGACGCGCTTCCACCTGAGCTAAGGGACGTGATCCTGCAAGCATATGAGCGGGCGGGTGCCTAACGAGTCCGCAGGTGTGCGGCATCGGCCGTACCGGGTGCTACGGCCGGCCGAGCGCATTTGGCGGGCGTTGCCGTTTGTAGCCCTTCAAATCTCACGCACCGCACGCCGAACACCCGTCATGAAACTTTCCGTCGGCCGCGCGAGTAGTCACGGGCAAGGGGGTCGGCGTGCCCAGCGATGAGGAACTCGCCCGGCGGTGCCTCCGCGGCGAACCCGAAGCGACCCGCGAGTTGATCG
>JAYTSV010000118.1:0-21947 GCA_043745465.1 Fimbriiglobus sp. | reverse complement strand
CACGAGGCGCTGCAGTGCAATCGCTTCTTCCGCGCCAAAGACCGGCACGATCGGTTCACCACGACGGCCAGTCGTCGCACGCAGAATCGAAATCTCTTCTGCTTCGTCGGGATACCCGACGCGAATGTCAAAGAGAAAACGATCGAGCTGGGCTTCGGGAAGTGGATATGTTCCCTCCTGCTCGATCGGATTTTGCGTGGCGAGCACAAAGAACGGCTCTGGCAAACGCATCGTCTGCCCAGCCGCCGTGACGCTGTGTTCCTGCATCGCTTCCAACAGTGCTGCCTGCGTGCGCGGCGGTGCGCGATTGATCTCGTCGGCCAAGACGATGTTCGCGAAGATCGGTCCGGGCAGGAACTTGAACATCCGCTGCCGGGTGGCCGGGTCGTCCTGAATAACTTCGCTGCCGGTGATGTCCGTCGGCATCAAGTCGGGCGTGAACTGGATGCGCTTAAAGGACATCTCCAGCGCCTGGGCCAGCGTGCTGACCATGAGCGTCTTGGCGAGGCCGGGGACGCCCATCAGTAGCGCGTGACTGCGGCAGAAGATCGCCATGAGGAGTAAGTCGAGGACTTGCTCCTGGCCGACGATGACCTTACCGATCTCGGCCTTCAGCTTGGCGTGCGAGTCCCTCAGGCGGACGATCATGTCGGAGTCGTTGGTGGTCGCAGTCATGGGCAACGGGTCCAACGGGGGGAGACGGGCGGGAGTCGGTAAGACTACCTGTAGGCGGTGGGGCTGAGCTATTGAATGCGATTCGGGCCGGAAAGTTCCGCAATCCGCCCGAACCGTTACGAACGAGCTATTTCGTAACGGTCGCCTTGAGGTGCCGGTCGAGGAAGGCGAGCAGTTTCTTGCGGTTCTCGGCGTTGCCCACCTGGGCCTGGAACTCCTTCCCGCCGTGGTCTGCGCCTTTGAGCAGGACGAATTCGGACTCGACGCCGGCCTTCGTCAACGCCGCGTGGAGCAACTCGCTCTGGGACGCCGGCACCAGCCTGTCGGCGTCGCCGTGGAAGGTCAAGAACGGCGCGTCGTTCTTCGTGATGTGCGTGATCGGGTTGGCGAGCGTCGCCAGGTCGGCCTTGTCGGTCGTCGAGCCGCCGAGCAGTTTCGTGATCGGGCTGGACGCGGCGGACATCGGCGCGAGTTTGACGAGGTCGGTCGGGCCGAACCAGTCGCACACCGCCTGGACTTTGCTCGACGTTTTCGTCGTGGCGTCGCCTTCGAGGTCCGGCACGTCGCCGGTGGTGCCCAGCAGCGCGACGAGGTGCCCGCCGGCCGACGCCCCCCAAACGCCGAAGGCGTTCGCGTCGAGGTTGTACTTCTTGGCGTTGTCGCGCAAGAACCGCACCGCTGCCTTGCAGTCGTGCAACTGGGCCGGGAAGACGGCCTGCTTCGAGTACCGGTAGTTGATCGACGCGACCGCGTACCCCTGCGACAGGAGTATCACGCCGGGGTTGAAGGCCTTATCGCCCGCCTCCCAGCCGCCGCCGTGGACCCAGATCACCAGCGGCAACGGCTTGTCTGACTTGGGCAAGGTGATGTCGAGCTTGTTCCGCTCGTGCAGCCCGTAGCTCACGTCTTTCGACGTTTGTGACCCCTCGGACGCATCCGGCAATTTGGGCACCTGGGCCGACAGCGTCGCGGTCACGAGGGACAAGGCCGTCAAGAAGAGCCAACGCATCGCACACTCCGGCACGGGATCGGGAAAGGACTCCCGCCATGATACCGGCCGGCACGGCGGGCGCGGGAAACTTCCACTTGCGACCCGGGGGTCGTTCGCTAGGATGGGGAGACGACGCGGGATTGGTATAACGGTCGTGCCCAGCCTTCCCAAGGCTGTGAAACGGGTTCGACTCCCGTATCCCGTTCTCTCGATTCTCGGCCATTCGATCACCTTCACTTCGTCGGTCTCACCTGTGAACTGCTCAGCGCCTTCGCCAGGGGACAGGTCGCCGACGCAGGTTCCCCGCGGCGGTAGTTGGCGAGCAACTCGTGCGACCGGCGGGCCAGCATTCGCCTTACTTCGCGGCGCTTCCCTTTGACGCGGGCGATGGACAGCGAGTCGTAGGCCGTCGTCTGGTGGCGCATCCAGGCAATCACAGCGGCTTCGGCACGGTCCTCAACGGGGATGCGCTTCGTCCGGGCGACAGTGCCGCTGCCGACCGGGGTCGCGTGTGCGGTGACGGCCTCGGCCAGGCGGTCGGCCAGTTCGCGGTGGATGGGGTGGAAGCTGAGGAAGTGTGCGACGGCGGCGGCGAAGTCTTCGACGTAGGCGGTTTGGACTTTATCCCGGCGGACGGCGGCGGCCACGGTCCGCTTGGCGTAGGCCTCGGTCGAGCGCTCCGCGACCAGTTCGCCGCGCAAGCCGTCGATGGTTTCGGCCGGTGCCCAGACGCCACGCGAGAAGAGCTTCCGGCCGCGCTTTTCTTGCACGACCCAGTGTTCGCCGGCGGCCTTGACCCGCCGGGTCAGGCCCGGGTCGCCGGGCGGCAGGAGCGCCCACCCCGCGGGGGGTGTGACCGTCCTGCCGTCGGGCGTCCTCACCGTCTTGTGGTCGAGGCCGGGGCTGCAAATGAGGCTGTTCGGAGTGTCACTCAACGCCCGTCTCCCGCGACGCGGTTACTTCTTGGTCGGCTTGACCTCGACCTTCTTATCGTCCTTCTTCGGCTTCTTGGTTTCCTTCTTCTTCGAGTTGTTGCCCTTGGCCATGACCGTCTCCTGGAGGGGTTCCGCGATGCGACACCGTGCCGATTGTACCGCACCCGCCGCGGCCCCGTCACGCCAAGCGCGCGGGCTTGCGGAATTCCCGCCCGCACGCCGGGGATAATCGGCACGCCCGAATCGAGTGCATTGCGGCCGGCCCGGGCGTCGAACTACACTCCGTTCGTCACCAATCCCCGGCGCGAGAGTCCGATGCCAGCCGAACCGAAGCCCGTCGAGTCGGACCCCCGAGTTGCCGCTGTCGCGCGAGGACGCCCTGAAGCGGACGCCGCGTGGGTTTGAAGCGTCCGCCGGTGGCCCGGTCGCGGAGTCCCTCAAGTTGAAGTCGCTGGTCGTTAGTCGGGCGTTAACGCTCAAGGACTTGCGCGGCCCGATGCTCGTGGCCACGGTCGCCAAATTCCGCCGTGGCCGCGCTGCCGCTGTTGAACTTCGGCTGGGCCGCCATCGACGCCGCCGACTGACGCCTCACGTCGGCAGGGCGTCGAGCCAGGCCCGGGCCGATGCGTCCGACGGCATCCGCCAGTCGCCGCGCGGGGACAGGCTGACCGACCCGACCTTCGGGCCGTCCGGCATGCACGACCGCTTGAACTGGTTGGCAAAGAAGCGGCGCAGGAAGACGGCCAGCCACTTCTCGACCTCGGCCGGGGTGTACGGCTCGTGAAACTTCGCCCGTGCCGCGAGGAACAGAATCTTCTCCGGCGGCGTGCCGAAGCGGAGGAAGTGGTACAGAAAGAAGTCGTGCAACTCGTAGGGTCCGATGCTCGCCTCGGTCGATTGCGCGACTCCGTCGGCGGAGGTCGGCAGCAGTTCCGGCGAAATCTCGGTGGCGACCACGTCGAGCAGGGTTTCGCGGACCGGCCCATCGAATTCGTTCTCGGCGGCCCACCGCACCAGGAACTTCACGAGCGTCTTGGGGATGCTGACGTTCGGGTTGTACATGCTCATCTGGTCGGCGTTGTAGGTACACCAGCCGAGGGCGAGTTCGGACAGGTCGCCGGTGCCGAGGACGAAGCCGGTGTTCATCAACAGGGCCGTGCGGACGCGGGCCTGGACGTTCTCGAAAACGAGGTCGGTCCGCCGCTCCGCCGGCAGGTCGCGGAGTTTGCCGGTCAGCGTCTCGACGCCCAGGCCTTCGAGGTCGATGCCGAACGGCTTGTGGTTCAGGGCGTGCATCTGGTGCAGGCAGAGCGCGCGGATATCCACGGTACGGGCCGTAACGCCCAGGGACTTCATCATCGCGTCCGCATTGGCGCGGGTGCGGGCCGTCGTGCCGAACCCGGGCATCGTCAGAGCCTGGACCGCGTCCCGCCCGCGGCCCATCGCGTCCAGCGTCTTGCACAGGACGAGCAGCGCCAGCGTCGAGTCGAGGCCACCCGAGACGCCGATGGCCACTTTCGCCACCCCGGCGTGCTTCAGGCGGCGTGCCAGTGCCGTCGTTTGCGTGGCGAAAATTTCCTCGCAACGGTCGCGCAACTCGCCCCCGTCAGCCGGGACGAACGGGTGCGGATCGACCGCTCGCAACAGGACCGGCTCGCGCTCCGGCCGCAGGGGCAGTGCGAACGGGATGCGGCGGAAATTGGCCGACGGCGTGGCGTGGAAACTCGTCGTGACTTGGCGTTCGCGCAACAATCGCGGCAGGTCGATGTCGGCGGCCGTGACGTGGCCCTCGACCCGGAAGCGGCGCGACTCCGCGAGCACGGTGCCGTTCTCGGCGACGAGGTTGTGCCCGCCGAAGACGATGTCGGTCGTCGATTCCCCCGGCCCGGCCCCGGCGTACACGTAGGCCGCCAGACACCGCCCCGACTGGAGCGCGACCAGGTTGCGGCGGTAAGTGGCTTTGCCGATGGTCTCGTTGCTCGCACTCAAGTTCAGCAGGACCGTCGCACCGGCCACGGCCTGAGCGCTACTCGGCGGCGACGGTGCCCAGAGGTCTTCGCAAATCTCGACGCCGACGACGCAGCCGTCGAAATTACTCGCTTCAAACAGCAGGTCGGTACCGAAGGGGACAGTCTGCCCGGCGAGTGCGACGCGGTCGCTCACCCGGGCGGAAGCCGGGGCGAAATAGCGGGCGTCGTAGAACTCGCGGTAGTTCGGCAGGTACGTCTTGGGCACGACGCCGAGCAGTGTTGCCCCGCGGAAAACCGCCGCGCAGTTGAACAGCCGGCCATCGACCGCCACCGGCAGACCCACGACGGCGAGCCCGCCGAAGCACATCCCGGCGGCACCGAGCAGCGTTTCGAGGGCGTTGAGGGTGGTCCGCTGGAGGGTCTGATCGTGGAACAGGTCGTGGCACGTGTACCCGGTCAAGGCGCACTCGGGGAGCACGGCCACGTCCGCCCCGAGGTCTTCGGCCTGCCGGAGCAAATCGAGGATGCGCTCGGCGTTGAACCGCGGGTCGGCGAGGCGGAGTTTCGGCGTGGCGGCGGCGACCCGCAAAAAACCGTGGGCCTGCATGGGTCGCCTCCGCGTGAGGTTACTCGTCGGTGATTTCGAGCGAAGTCGTGATCGCGTTCAGGACCGGTTCGTTCGCCGTCCGGTCGAAGTCGCTCACTTGACAGAGTACGAGCAACGGCCCGTCGGCGGTATCGACGCACCGCGTCCAACAAGTCGTCGTCGTGTCGAGCGTCAAGAAATCCACGTCGTGCCCCACGGCCGGCCGGCCGGCCAGAGTCTCGACGACCGCCTCGGCCTCGGCGTCGGCGTACTCGGCCTTGAGGGCCGCGAGGGTTTCGGCGGCGACCTCGGCCGTCGTCTGGCCGTCGGCCCGGAGACTGACGACGACGAACGCCGTGACCGGACTTTGCACCGACACGGTCCACCCGCCGGTGTCCGAGTCCTCGGTATCGACGGCCCAATTTTCGGGGAACTGGAACTTCACGCCGGAGCGTTCAAACACGGCAGCCATGCGTCACACCACCCCTTCCCGGGTTTCGGCCACGATCGAATCGACGACCGCGCGGAGGTCGTTACCACTGTCATGATAGGTCTTCAACTGGCGGTCCGCACTCGTCCCGTTCGCCATGATGGTGTAGGCGTACTCGATCTCCTTGCGGGTGCCGAGTTCGTCGATCACGTCGCGCAGGAACCAGTCGATCATTTCGTGGATCAGGTCGCGGGCCGGGACTTCCATCTGCCGGCCGAGGTCGAGCAGCTTGCCGTCGAGGCCGTACCGCACCGCCCGCCACTTGTTCTCTTCGATCAGTTCCGTCGGGTAAACGCGGAAGGTCAGGTTGTCCCGCCGCAGCTTCCACAGCTTGGCGATGATCGCCTGGAACAGCGCCGCGATGCAGACGCACTCATCGACCCGCGTGCAGACGTCGCAGACGCGAAACTCCAGGGTCGGGTAACGGTTGTTCGGCCGCACGTCGTACCAGATTTTGCTGCCGTCGGGGATGCAATGCGTCTGCACCATCGTTTCGACCATGCCCTCGAACTCGTCCCAGTTGTTGAAGCGCGGCGGGATCCCGGACCGGGGGAAATTGCGGAAAATAATCGACCGGTACGACCGCAATCCGGTGTTGCGGCCGATCCAGAACGGCGAACTCGTCGAAAGACACAAGATGTGCGGCACGAAGTACCGGGCGACGTTCATGGCGTCGATCATGAACTCTTTGTCTTCGATGCCAATGTGGACGTGCGTGCCGAAGATGAGGAGTTGCTGGGCCAGGTCGCCCATGTCGTTCTTGACGCCGATGTACCGCTCGAACGGCGTGATTTCTTGCTGCTGCCAGGCGGAAAACGGGTGCGTGCCCGCGGCGGCGATGACCAACCCGTGCTTGCCGGCCAACTCCATAACCGTCTTGCGGAGCTTCACCAACTCGATCTTGGCCTCGGCCGGCGTCTTACAGACCTCGGTGCCAACTTCGACCATCGACTGGTGCAACTCGGCTTTGATTTGCTCCTTGAGGAGCAGCTTGCCGTCTTCCAGGATTTGCGTGATGTACGACTTCAACTCCCCGGTTTTCGGGTCGATGATCTGGTACTCTTCTTCGATCCCGATGGTGAGCGACGGGGCTTTCATGGCACGGACCTTTCGGCGAAACGCTTAACGGCCTTCGAGCAAGAATGTGGGAACGGTCGAGCCGCCGCCCGCGGTCACGTTGACGAGTTCGTCCGTCGAGATGCGCGTCAAACAGCCGTGGACGGTCGTGCCGAAGGCGACGTAAGGATTGGTGTCGAGCATCCGATCGACGACCTGTAGTGTGCCGCCACTCAGGCTCGGGAACGGCTCGCTCGGCAGGCGGATTTTTTGCTGGACGACGAACGGTTCGGCGAGGGCGTTCTGCACGGCAGCTTCCCAAGCCGACGGCTCGACCGTCCAGCCGAGGACGATACCCTTGCCGCCATAGTCGTCGTTCGGCTTCAGGACGAAGCGGTCTTTGTTCCTCAGCACGAACGGCACCAAGTCGATCGCGTCGCCGTCGAGCACCGTCTTGCGCTCCTCGACGACCCGCGTCCAAGGAATCTGGGCGTGGACGGCTTGCAATTGCGTCGGCGAGAACAGGCCGGCGTTGCGCTCGTCGCTCACGACCGCAAAGCTGGCCTTCTTGAAGAGAATCTTACAGCGAAAGGTGTTCGCCATGCAAACGTTGCCGTCGCGGACGGCCTGTACGACGGGGTGACCGATTCCGCCGCGTTCGATCAACTCGGTGATGAGGACGCGCTTATAGATCAGGTTGATGTGGTAGTCGCCGCACATCAACTTGCCATCGACGTACTCGACGTCGCGCGGATCGACGATGCGCACGTCCATGCCGAGGCTACGGAACTCGTCGAAGAACAGCAGGAATTCGCTGAAGGTCGGCACCTCACGCCAGTCGAGAATGGCGATTCGCGGCTTGTCGTGCCGCGACCCTTGCCACTGCGCGAAGGCGTCGAGGAGCGCGTGCGTCACGCCCGGCACGCACGGCAACGGGAAGGCGTGGTACTGCCGCTGGAAGTCGCGGAAAACCGGCAGGCCGTGGAAGACTTGCGTCAGGGCGTCGCAGTACCCCGCCCCGGCCGGCGTCTCGGTGTTGAACTCGGTGAATTGGAGTTCGTCGTCACTCGCGTAGAATGAGTCGAAGCGGGCGGTCGGGCTGGGGTTGGCGAAACCGGGGTCGATGGCCAGGAGGTCGTTTTCCCAGTCGAGCAAGCGGAATTGCCGGCGAAAGCCCTCGTCCGCGAGGGCTTTCTGGTACACCGCGTCGAACGCCGGCAATAGGGTCTCGACGCTCCGTTGCAGGAAGCGGTACTGCGGCACCGTGAGGAAGCGCGGCCGCAACACGCTGCACAACGGCCGCGTGCCGAAGTTCAGCCCGCGCCGCTCCTGCAGGTCGTCGAGGACGGCTTGCGAGTCCTCGGCGACGCGGCCTCGGGCGAGGATGTCGTGGTAACGCGCGACGGCTTCGGGAATCACGGCGGGGTAACTCCGGGCGTCAGTTGAAGAGCTTCGACCAGTGCAGTTCGCGCAGCGGCGGCCGGGGGTTGTGGCACAAGTCGATGACCAGGTCGGCCATCGCGGTGACGCACCAGTCGAAGTTGCCCGGCGTCAGCGAGTTGATGTCCATGTCCGGGGCGGGGTTCATGAAGTCAATGGCATACGGCACGCCGCCCTTGACCGCCCACTCGACCGAGTTCATGTCGTAGCCCAGGGCCTTGACGACGGTCAAGGAATCTTCGACGATGCGACCGCGCAGGGCCGGGCTTAAGTAATCTGCGTCCGGGATGTACCGTCGGTTGTGCGGATCGTAGGGCATCGGCAGCACAGTATTCTGGCCGACGCACATACAGCGGACGTACTGGTCCCACTGGATGAACTCTTGCGCGATCATCGTGAGCAAACCCGACGAGTCGTAGTAGCGGATCAACTCTTCCATCGAGTGGCAGACGTAGACGCCGCGCCACCCGCCGCCGTGGGCGTCCTTGAGGATGCACGGCAGGCCGACGTGATCGACGATGGCCTGCCAGTTCATGGGGTATTCGAGGTTCCGCAGGCTCTCGCTTTTGACGATCCCGGGCACGTAGTCCTGGTTCGGCAGGACGACGGTTTTGGGGTGGGCGAGGCCGAGTTTGGTGAGCAGGGCCGCGCCGAAAAACTTGTCGTCGGCCGTCCACATGAACGGGTTGTTGATGACGCTCACCCCGTCGAGCACGGCCTTTTTCGCGTAACTGCGGTAGTACGGCACCTCGTGCGAAATGCGGTCGATGACAACAGAGTACGGGGTCGGTTCGTCCATGCGCGTCCCGCCGAGTTTGACGAACTCGGCGACGACGCCGGCGTTACGGCGGTTGACCTCTTCGAGGAACTTGGGCGGCCAGGACCACTCGCGGCCGCACAGCAGGCCAACTTTTTTCATGGCATCAGAACTCGCGTCGGGGTGAGTCGAGGTGGTTTGCTTTCAGCGGACGAAGTTCAGGCCCGCCCGCCGATGTAGAGGTTAATCATCCGGTGCCAGACCGGCCAGTCGTGGGCGAACCCGTCCCACTCGCGGAGGGCGTTGCCGATGCCCTTGCCCCACAGTTTGCCGGACAGTTCGCGGTTCTGGTGGACCAGCCGGTCGCCGGTGCCGACCGCAAAGATCAACTCCTGGCCGCGGAACCGGGCGAGCCGCTCGGGGTCGTTCTCGTTCGGAATGAAGTCGGTCGGGTTGAGCCGGTACAACTCGTCGCTGGAGTACCCGTCGGCGAACATTTTGATGTCCACGAGGCCGCTCATGGTGAGGATGCGCTGGACGCGCTCCGGGTGCCGCATCCCGAAGCTGACAGCGTGGTACGCGCCGAAGCTCGCCCCGGCCGCGATCACGTAGGCGTCGTCGGCCCGCGCGTCCACGAACGGCAGGACTTCGTGGTAGACGTAGTTGTCGTACTCGACCTGCCGCCAGACGCGACTGCCGGGGTGCTTCCAGCGGGCGTACCAACTCTCGCGGTCCACCGAGTCCAGACAGACGAGGCGGTACCAGCCGCGCTCGATCATCGGCCGAATGGCCTCGACCATTCCGCGATCCTCCCACTCGAAGAAGCGCCCGCCGGAAGTCGGAAACGCGACGATGGTCGCGCCGCCGTGGCCGAATTCGAGCAGCTCCATCTTGCGGCCGAGGGACGGACTCCACCACTCGTGGTACTCGCGGTGCATGGCGATCGTCGGGGTCGAAGGATGGGTCGGAGGAAGTCGTCGATGTCTCGATGTCAGGCGACGGCGGCGCTCACGAACGAGCTGAAGAGCCGCTTCATGCCGGGTTGGGTTTCGGCGAGTTCTTCGGGGTGCCATTGCACGGCAATCAGGTACTGGCCGTTGGTGCCCTCGACCCCTTCGATGATGCCGTCCGGGGCGTGGGCCGTCGGTTTCAGACCGTGGGCCAGGTCTTTAATCGCCTGGTGGTGCATACTGTTCACGGCCGCGACCGGTCCGCCGACGATGTCGCCGAGCCGCGAGCCGGTTTGAAACAGCACGTCGTGCGCGAGGTACGCACGACTCGGGCTGACGGCCGTCGGAAAGTAGTCGTGCTTCATCGCCGCGGGCACTTGCGCGGACACGTCCTGGTACAGCGTCCCGCCCAAGGCGACGTTGACGATTTGGATCCCCCGGCAGACGGCTAGCACCGGCAAGTGCTTCGCCATCGCGTGCCGCAGTAGTAGCAATTCGACGGCGTCGCGGTCGGGGTCGGTCGTGCCGCACAACGCGGTTTTGGTTTCGCCGTAGCACGCCGGATCGACATCGACGCCGCCGGTCAGGAAGACGCCGTCGAGCTTGTCGAAAATGGCCTGCATCGTGTCCGGGTCGTGCGGGACGAGCGGGATGAGCCACGGCAACGCCCCGGCCTTGCGCAGCGCCTCGACGTAGTGGTGGCCCATAATCCAACAGTTCGGCCGTTGGCCCGCGATGCCCGGAAGGGTCTGAGTCGCAACCCCAATGACGGGTCGGCGCATGGCGTATCTCCGCGACGGGACGAGGGTTCCTTAAGTCCGCAAAGTGGGAGAGTTGCAGGAAGCGAATCTTAAGGTTGAAGGCGGAAAGGTTCCAGCGAAATCCTCTTCCGCGACGAGTAGTAGACTTCGACCCGCGGCGAACCCGGGCAGGACTCGAATCGACTCGCCGCGACACGGTCCACGAATTCCGCGCGGCGCGACCGGTCAATCCGCCACGGTTTCCAGGGCCGGCATGACCGCGGCGAACTGCCGGTGAATTCGGTCCGTGTAGTCGGTCAACAGGTGTTCGACGCGCTGCTGCGAGTCGGACGCGACGACGTAGCCGACGTGGCTCGGCAGGTCGAGCCGGTGGACGATCTCGGGGTCGGTGAAGCCGGACGTGTCCGGGCGCTCGCAGTTGGCCAGCGATATGACGACGCCGGCGTACCGTTGTTGCAAGTCCGGGAGGCGGTAGCCGCCGGCGGTCCGGCAGACTTCGAGCCGCGCCCACTCGGACCACAGGTTGACGCCGGTCGCCGCCTCGACCATCGTCGCCGTCTCGGCCCCGCCGACGCGGCAACTCGTCTCGATGAAGTAGAATTCGCCGTCGGCGTGGGTCTTCATGAACTCGGTGTGCGACGCCCCGCAGCCGAGGCCGAACCCGGTCAACACTCGCTCGTTGACGGCCCGCAACTTCGCCACGTCGGGCGAATTCCGGTCGAGCGTGCGCGTGGCGTAGACCCCGCCGCCCTGGTACACGTCGAGCAACGGCCGCCAGTATGCGTTCACCTCGGCGAAGACGACGCGGCCGTTCTCGACCAGCGAATCGACGTGGTACAGGTCGCCGGGGACCATCTGCTCGACCAGGTGGTACGACTGCGCGTCCCCCAGGTCGTGGACCCGCCGCCAGACCTCGTCGCGCGTCGCACACTTGACGATGCCGGCGGCCGAGGCGTCGCCGCGCGGCTTGACCAGCCACGGGCCGGGGACGCGGTCGAGGAACGCGGTGATGTCGGCGTGGTGGCTCAGGCCGGTGAAGTCGGGGATGCGGATGCCGAGGCCGCGAGCGGTGTTGCGCATGGCGAGTTTGTCGCGGAAGAGCCGCGCAGCACTCTCACCGTGGCCGACGGTGCCGAAGTGCTCGCGGAGGTGGGCGGCGGCCTCCACGTCGAAGTCGTCCAGGGCGACGATACGGTCGATCTTGCGCGTCCGCATGAGGTACGCGACGGAGCGGATCAGGCCGGCGCGGTCGGCGAAACTCGGGACGGCGAACACGTCGTCGAGGGACTCGCGCGGCCACGGCTCGCCGAGGAGTTTCTCGACGGTCAGCAGGTAGACTGGACTCCCCTCGTACTTGCACCGCCGGAGAAAGCGGTCGCCCTTGTAGTAACTCGCCAGGCACAGAAAGGTCGGTGGGGTCATGCTCGCACGCCACGGCTAAGGAGTCGAAAGACTCACTCTACGGAACAGCACGGCCCCCTGCCCCCGCGCGACCTCGTGCCAGCGCGGCGAGTTCGACAGGTACGTATCGAACGGGGTGCGGGTGAGTTCGACGCCGACGAGCGCGTGCGTGCAGGCGTACTCGTCGCAGTATTCTTCGATCCGCTCGGGGTGCTTCTCGGCGGCATCGACGTAGTCGGCGAGCCACGGGTCGCCGTACAACTCGAAGCGGTCGTCCATGAAGATTTTGTGCGTCGGGTGGTAGTAGATCAGGTAACCGCCGAGGTTACAGTCGTTGAACACGCGCGGCCGGCCCGGGGCGGTGTCGAGTTCGTGGGCAATCGCTTCCGTCAAATCGGTCGGCACGAAGTCGCGCGAGAAGGACGCCCAACCGCGGCCGAAGACCGGCACCGACACGCCGGCGGCCTGCACCGCGAAGGCGACCAAAACCAGGGCGGTTGGCAGTGCGAACGCCGACGCCCGCAGGGGGGTGACGGTCCCGTAGGCGAGGCTGTCGCCGTACTTTTTGAGCCAATCGTGCCAGCGGGTGTGCGGCCAGAAGTCGGCCACGACGACGGTCGCCGTCATCACGAACAGCGGCCCCTGGCGGATGCCCTTGACCATCAACACCATCCAGACCAGCGGCACGAGCCAGGTGACGCGGAACTCCGCGCGTAACTTCGGCAGCGTGCCGGCGAGCAGGACGCAGTACAGCAGCGCGAACATCAACAACATTTGGTCTAGCGGCGACGATAAGCCGAGCGGCTTGTGTTCGTTGACGACCTGGGCCATGACCGTCGAACCGACGATCCGCTGCCAGGTGTGGATCATCTCCATGCCGAAGGGGTTGTCGAACGGCGTCAACGCGCACGAGCAGAGCACGCCCAGGACGCCGAAGCCGGTCCGCACGCTGGTGATCGGCCCGGGCCGGCCGACGAGGTACGACCCCGCCCACCCGGCCGCGACGAGGCCGAACGACAGCACCCCGCCCAGGACGCCGCCGTGGACGTTGGTCCAGACGACGAACAGCGGGATGAGCAGCGCGAGCCGGCCGAGAGAGACCCGACCGCGGTCGAAATCGACGAGGACGGCCATCGTCAGCGCGAGGCAAACCATCGTCGCCAGGTGCGGGCGGATGTAGAAGTGGAACGAGGCGACGAACAGCGCCCCGCACGCCAGCACGGCGGCCAGCGACCAGTGCAGGCCGGCGCGGCGGAGGCGGGCGAACAGCCAGGTGAACAGGCCCGCGATGCCGGTCGAGAACGCCAGCAACAGCGCGTCGAAGCCGCCGACGCGGTGCAGTAGGGCCATGACGACTTCGCCGCCCCACTGCTGGGGAATCCAGGTATGGCCGGGGTGCGTGTACGTGAACGGGTCGGTCGTCATGAACCCGTCGCGCAGGATCGAATCGCCGACGACGGTGTGCCACAGGGTGCCGGGGTCCGAGAACGCGCGCTCGCGGAAGTGGACCTGGAACGCGACCCAGACGACGACGAAGAAGAGCGTTTCCGGCGCGACGAACCGCTCGCAACACTTTCGCAACACGGTGAGGCCCCGCCGGAGAATCGTTCACCCGGCACGAGTATAGAACACGTTCGCAGACTACGGTTGACAGGCCCGATAAAGCAGGTCGCGGACCGCCGTCATCGGCAGCACCGCCGGCAAAGGCCGGTCGCCGTGGCCCATCACCACCGGTTTGTCGAGGGGGTCGGCGGCGCGCAGGCCGTGACTGCCGCGGACGAGCGAAGCGTCGAGCGGAATCACGTCGATGATCGTGCGGAAGCCGAGTTTCTTCTGCAACAACCGGGTCGCCGCCCGGAACTTCGGCACGCGGAACTTGGGGTCGAAGAAGAGTTCGCACGGGTCGTAGCCGGGCTTGTGGTGGATGGCGACGGCACGGGCGTAGTCCGGGGCCAGCACGTCGTCGGTCCAGAACGGGTAGGCGAACCACGCCGTCGGCGTCGAGAACGCGACCAGTTCCCCCGACCGCGGGTGATCGAGTTCGCCGCGTTCCTCGCCGGCCAAAACGGTGGCGACGCCGGGGGTCTGCAACAGGAGTTCGCGGACGCGGGGGAGGTCGGCCGGATTGCCGACGTGGACGTGGGCGAGCTGGTGATCGACGACGGCGAAGGCCCGGCTGGCGAAGCAGTCGAGTTGCTCGCCGAACGGCCCGCCGCGAACTTCTAAAAGGCCCGCCGCCCGCAACACGCGGTTCAAATAAACCGGTGTGGTCACGTCGCAGTGGCCGTACTCGCTGACGACCCAGACGTGCGCCCCGGCCGCTTTGGCCGCGTCGAGCAACGGGGCGCAAGCGTCGTCGAGTTCGCGGACGTGCTTCGCCATGACGCAATTCGCCGGCCCGCGGCGTTGCGGCTCGTAGTCGAGGTGCGGCAGGTAGACGAGGGTCAAATCCGGCCGGTCGATGGCGAGCACTTCGGCGGCACAGCGGGCGATCCACTGCGTACACGGCAGCCCGGCCATCGGCCCCCAGAAGGTCGAGAAGGGGAAGCGGCCCAGTTTCGCTTCCAGCGCCTCGGCGCGGCCCGGCGGGGTGCCGCTGACGCCGAAGACCTTGTTGCCGTCCACCCCGTACCACGGCTTCGGGGTGACGCTAATCTCGACGGCTGCGCCCTGGTTGAACCACCAGAACAGCTTCGCACACTTGAACGCCCGGCCCTGCTCCTTGGCCTCGCGTGCCAGGGTGGCGTAGACCGGTTCGGCGTCGAGGAGCCGGTTCGACTGCTGCCAAAACCGCACCTCCATCGTGTCGCGGAACAGCCAGCCGTTCGCAACCACGCCGTGCCCACTCGCCGGCACGCCCGTCAACATCGTCGCCTGGGCCGTACAAGTGACGGCCGGCAACGCCTCGTCGAGCGGCACTACCCACGGCGCGGCGGCCCGTAACCGCGGGGCGAACTCCAGCAACCGCGACGTGAGGCCGACGGCGTTGATGACGACGACCGGCGGCATCACTTCGTCTCGGCGAGGCGGTAGGAGAAGGCCCCGAGCAAATCACCGCGCTGGCCGCCGTGGCACTCGACGCACGCCGTCATGTTGCGGACCGCGCCGAGCAGCCGCACCTTCGACCCGACTGCGTTGGCGACGAGGTCTTCCCCCTCGGAAAGACGCTTCAACCCCGTCGCCTCGAAACCGTCTACCGGCCGGGTGGCGGTCGTGTCGAGTTCGGTCATGCGCGGCAGAAACTCGCTGACGTAGACGGACGGCTCCGGGTTGCGGACCAGCCCCACGAGTTCGAGCCGTTCGAGCGTGTAGCGCGGTTTCGGCACTGGCAAGTGTTGGAAGGCGTGCGGCGTGAACCCCGCCACCTCCCGCCGGCTCTTCAGGTACCCGAACCCCTTGAAGTTGACGAAGCTGCCGATGCTGGTGGCGTGGAGGCCGAAGAAGTCGCGCACCTTGGCGTCCGGCCAGGCGTCACCAGTCGGGTCAATGTCGGACTGGGGGCCGCTGGACTGCGGGATCGGCTCGGGGAGGATTTCCGCCTTCGCAATGTGACTTCGCATCCGCATCTGGCCCACCCCTGGCATCATCGAAAACGTCCTGACCTTCTCGGCGTGCAGTTTGGCGAAGTCTTGCGAGTAGTCATTAAACTGCATGTCCCCTTCGAGGTACGCCTCGTATGCCTCAACGCGATCGTCGTGGGCACTCGCAGTGACACGCGGGGTTGGCAGCCGCTCCTCCATTGAGACGAACGGGTGGGACGCCCGCAGGTTGTCCATGCGCTCGTCGTGGGCGCGTGAGATGGAGGCCGTCCAGTACCACGGGAACAGCACGACCGTGAGCGTCAACAAACATGCGGCCGGTCGCCCGTACCTGACGGGGATTGGTAACGGGACGTGCAGTTGGTTCCAACGCCGCCAGATCAGAAAGTTCGCTGTAGCGAATACGGCCAGTGACGCGGCGACGCAGTACGCGATCATGTCTCGGCCCTCAGGTGTGCCGCCATACTACCACGCCGGCGGCTCGGGCGGGCGGGCGTATCCGGACAGGAACAGGCCGCGGACACTTTCGCCCTCGCAACTGTGGGCGACCGGCACGTCCGCGTCGGGGTCGTCGAGGCGGAGGGTCAGTGTCGTCGTGTCGTCGTCGGGGTAGTTGGGGTCGTAGACGTGCAGGGTCACGCGGTGGCCGTCGGCGCTCAGTTCGTAGCCGTGGGCGAGGACTTGGTGGTTCTTCACGAGTTGCCGCGGGTCGAAACTGGCGACGGTGACGAGGCCCAGCGGGGCGGGGCGGCCGGTGTCGAGCAGGTCGCGGATTTTCGGCCACTCGTCGAGGACGGTTTGCCGCGTCAGGCCATCGACGACGCGGAGGTCGCCGAGCATTCGGCTCGCACCGGGCCGACGCTGGCCGTCGTAGTACTTCAGGACGCCGAACGGCAGGTTCCAGCTTTCGAGCAACCGCTTGCAGAAGTAGCGGAAGATCCGCGGCGTCGGCGTGGTCGGCCGCGGTTGACCGTACACGAACAGGTCGAGGGCGGCGTAGACCATGCCGCCGCACAGGCCTGCGTTGGCGTCGCCGAATTTCAGCGGGCCGAACGGCGTCGGCACCAGCACGACCGGGCTGCCCGGCGGGAACCAATTGGGGAACGGGAAGCCGTGCGCGCTGCTCGTGAACCCGGTGCGGACGGTCACAGCAGCACACTGAGGAGTTCGGCGGGGTTGGCGAAGTCGGTCATCACGTGGTCGGCGTCGGTCGCGTGCAGTTCTTCGATGGCGTGCCAGCCGGTGGCCACGGCGACCGCTTTCGCCCCGATGGCGCGGGCGCACTGCACGTCGCGCGGGGTGTCGCCGATGACCCAGACCTCTTCGAGCGGCACCCGCCGGCCGAGGTGCTCGTGGACCTGCCGGAGGGCGTCGCGGGCCACGTCGTTGCGGTCGGTGTGAACGTCGCCGTAGCCGCCGACGGCGAAGGTCTCCCAGAGGCCGAAGTGCGTCAGCTTGATGCGCGCCCCCTCGCGGACGTTGCCGGTGATGAGGCCGAGCAGCACGTCGGGGCGGGGGGCGAGTTCGCGGAGGATTTCGGGGATGCCCAGGCAGACCGTGCCGCCCTGCTCAAGCAGGCTGCGGGGTAAGGCGTCGAGGTAGGCCCGGCGTAACGCCGTCATCGTGCCGTCGGTCACGGGGATGCCGTTCTCGCGGAGCAGATCGCCGCCGATGGCCTGGTCGGTGCGGCCGCTGTACGGCACGTTGTCGCGGACCGTGTCGAGTTTGAAGGCCGCTTTCATCGCAGCCTCCATCGCAAACTTGCCCGCGCCGCCGCTGCGGATCAGGGTGCCGTCGATGTCGAATAGGATCACGGGCATGGGGGAACTTTCGGCTCAAGTTGCGGTTGCGTGGGGCCGGGGGGCCGGGTATTTAACGGGCCTCCGTGGGAGTAGTTTAGGGTTCCTGGCCGCCCGAATCCCGCCGGCTCGCAAGTTCGGCCTGACCGATCGCAAGGACGCCATCAATGCCCGTTCGCAAGCTCACCCGCCGCCTGGCGACCGTCGCCGTCCTCGCCGGTGGCCTCGGCGTGACCGCCGCCCTCGCCCAACAACCGGCCGCGCAACCGCAGCCGCCCTCTCCGACTCCGGCCGCACTGGCCGAGGACTACACCCGGCCGGTGGCGCACGTGAACGGCAACGTGCCGATCAGCCGCCGCGACCTGGGCGAGTTCCTGATGGCCCGCGGCGGGGCGGACAAGCTCGACCTGCTCGTCAACAAAATGATCATCGAGAACGAGGCCAAGCGGCTCGCCATCACGGTCACCGAGACCGAGATGGAGGCGGCCTTTCTGTCCGACCTCGAAGGCCTGAGCGAAGGCGGCGTCAAGAAGGGCGACTTCGTCAAGATCGTGCTCCCGAAGTACGGCAAGACGCTGTACGAGTGGATGGAAGACGTCATCCGCCCGCGCTTACTGCTCACGAAGATGATCGCCGGCACCATCAAAGTCACCGAAGCCGAGGTGCAAATCCAATTCGAGCGCGAGTACGGCGAGAAGCGGGAAGTCCAGATCATCATGTGGCCGACCGGGGACGACCTCAAGTCGATCACGGGCATCTACGAGAAGATTCGCGGCAACCAGGCGGAGTTCGACAGCGCCGCCCGGCAGATGGCCAACCCGCAGTTGGCCGCGTCGGCCGGGCGGATCAAGCCGATTTGCCGGCACACGTACGCCGAGGACCACATCATCGAAAAGGTCGCCTTCGAGCTGAAGGTCGGCGAGGTCAGCCACATCTTGCAGACCAAGCAAGGGCACGTCGTCATGAAATTGCTCGGCGTCATTCCGCCGGCGGACAAGATCGACCGGGCCGCCATCAAAGTCCGCCTGGAGAAACAGGCGTTCGACGAGAAGGTGAGCGTCGCCATCCCGGCCCACTTCAAGAAACTGCACGACGCGGCCGCCCCGCAAGTCCACTACACCGGGCCGTCGCTGTGGAAGTGGAACGGCGAGACGAAGGAAGCCGTCAACGACATGCTCAAGAACCACGTCACCCCGGTCGGCGGCACCGCCCCGACGCCGATGCCGTCCGCCCCGGCCGGCGGCAAGGTTCCGCCCCCCGGAGTCAAGTAACCCGGACGACTTCGTCGGAAAAGCCCACGCCCCAACGGCGTGGGCTTTTCGTTTGCGCGCTTGTGACCGGCGGCACTACCCGGTTATACTGACCCCACTCGCCGATCCACGGCCCCTGTCCCCCGATCTCCATTGAGGTTCCCGGATGACCCGGTTTTTCCGCACTCTCTTCGGCACGGTTCTCGTCGGCGGTTTGATCGTCGCGCTCGGCACCGGCTCTCCGACCGTCGCCCAGGACAAAACCAAGCCCAAAGCCAAAGCGGCCAAGCCGCCCGTGAAGCCGGAATACTCGACCCCGGCCGCGTCGCTCAAAGTCGCCAAGGACTTCACCGCCGAACTCCTCTACGTCGTGCCCAAGGAGACCCAAGGCTCGTGGGTGAACCTGTGCAGCGACCCCAAGGGCCGGCTCATCGTTTCCGACCAGTACGGCGCACTGTACCGCGTCACCCCGCCGCCGCTCGGGGCCAAGGGCGAGCCGAAGATCGAGAAGATTCCGGCCGACATCGGCATGGCCCAGGGGCTGCTCTACGCCTTCGACGCGCTGTACGTCGTCGTCAACGGCGGCGACAAATCCGGGCTGTACCGCGTCACCGACACGAACAACGACGACGTGTTCGACAAGATCGAACTGCTCCGTAAGTTCGACGGCGGGAGCGGCGAACACGGCCCGCACGCCGTCATCCGGCACCCGGACGGCAAGCGGCTCACCATCGTCTGCGGCAACCAAACCAAGCTCACCAAACTCGACAAGTCGCTCGTCCCGCAGGTGTGGGGCGACGACCACCTCCTGCCGCGCGTGCCGGACGGCAACGGCTTCATGGCCGGCGTCCTGGCCCCCGGCGGCTGCATCTACAACGTCAACCCGGACGGCACGAATTGGGAGTTGGTGAGCGTCGGCTTCCGCAACCAGTACGACGCCGCGTACAACAAGGCCGGCGACCTGTTCACCTTCGACGCCGACATGGAGTGGGACATGAACACCCCCTGGTACCGGCCGACGCGCGTCTGCCACGTCACCCCCGGCAGCGAGTGGGGCTGGCGCAACGGCGCGGGCAAGTACCCGGAGTACTACGCCGACAACCTGCCGCCGACGGTCAACGTCGGGCCCGGCTCGCCGACGGGCGTCTGCTTCGGCTACGGGGCCAAGTTCCCCGGCAAGTACCAGAACGCCTTCTTCATCTGCGACTGGAGTTACGGCAAGCTGTACGCCGTCCACAACACGCCGAGCGGCGCGAGTTACAAGAGTACGCTCGAAGAGTTCATCACCGGCAGCCCCCTGCCCTTAACGGATGTCATCATCAACCCGGTGGACGGCGCGATGTACTTCGCCATCGGCGGCCGCAAGACGCAATCGGCCCTCTACCGCGTGACGTACACCGGCAAGGACTCGACCGCCGCCGACACGACCAAGCCGACCCCGACGCCCGAAGCCGTGGAGCGGAAGCGGCTCGAAAAGCTCCTCGGCAACGGCAAACTATCGCCGCAAGAGGTTTCCAACACGTTCACGAGCCTGGGCAACCCCGACCGATTCGTCTCGTTCACCGCCCGCTGCGTACTCGAAGGCCAACCGGTCGAATTGTGGCGCGACAAGGCGGTGAGCGCGACCGACCCCGAACTGGCAATCCCGGCCCTGCTCGCCCTGGCCCGAGCCAGTGCGCCGTGCCCGCTTCACGCCAAGGGAACGACCGAGACTCTGCCGCAGGCGACCCTCGACGCCTTCCTACGGCTGTTCAGAAACGACTTCGCCAAGCTGAAGCCGTCCGACAAACTCGACCTCGTGCGCGCCCTGCAAGTGACGCTGCACCGCCAGACGACGACGCCCGGGCAACAAGCCCCGCTGACGAAGCAACTCGACGGCGTCTTCCCGACCGGCTCGCGCTTCCTCGACTCCGAGTTGCTGCAAGTGCTCGTCTACCTGCAATCGCCGAACGCTGCGGCCAAGGGGATGAAACTCCTCGCGGACGCGCCGACGCAGGAGGAGCAACTCGAATACGTCCGCAGTTTGCGGATGCTCAAGGCCGGTTGGACGCCCGAACTCCGCAAGGAATACTTCACCTGGTTCAACAAGGCCGGCGGCTACAAGGGCGGTAACAGCTTCCAAGGCTTCTTGCGACTCATCAAGACCGACGCCGTGGCACTGCTGACGGCCGACGAAAAGCTCGCCCTCAAGCCGATCCTCGACGCCAAGCCGGCGACGACTTCGATGACCACCGCCGCCTCGCGGCCGTTCGTCAAGAAGTGGACCCTCGACGAGTTGACGCCGGTCGTCTCGAAGGGTCTCGAAGCCGGGCACCGCGACTTCGACAAAGGCCGCAAACTGTTCGGCGTGGCCAACTGCTTCGCCTGCCACCGCTACGACAACGAGGGCGGCAACACCGGCCCCGACATCTCCGGCGTGGCCGGCCGCTTCAACACCCGCGACCTGCTGGAATCGATCCTCGACCCCAACAAGGAAGTGAGCGACCAGTACGCCGCCGTCGAGATCCAAACCCTCGACGGCAAGAGCCTCCTCGGCCGCATCATCAACCACAACGGCGACGGCATGATGATCAACACGGACGGGCTGAACCCGAACGCGATCACGACGGTCAACAAGAACAACATCGACACGATGAAGCTCTCGAAGCAGTCGATGATGCCGAGCGGCCTGTTCGACACCCTCAAAGACGACGAGATCATCGATTTGATGGCGTACCTGCTGTCCCGCGGCGACCGCAACGGGCCGTTCTTCAAGAAGTGACCGCGAACGCGAAACGGCGGGTCTTTCGGCCCGCCGTTTCGTTTGTTACCCATTCCCCATCAAATCGCGGAGGCCGACGCGGCCGCCTCGCGAGCCTTCCGGGCCTTCTTCGCGTCGATGAACGACTTCACGCACAGGCCGACGAAGGCGGCGGACAGCAGCGTCATGCCGACGCCGACTTTCACGGCCGCCGTGTCGAAGTTGAAGTTCCGCAACGCCACCGGGACGAAGCCGCCGACGATCCCGAGCAGGCCGAGCACCGCGGCGACGTGCATGGCGTGCTTCAACAGCGACGGCTTCAGCGTGCTGACCAACCCGGCCAGCGCGATCGGCAGGCCGAGGAACGCCGGAGACAACGCCGAAATCTTGCCCGAATCGCCGGTGCCGAGCAGGTCGGGCGACGTATAAGCGACGACGCCGAGGGCCGTGAGTAGTCCGCCGAAAAGCATGGCGACGATGGGCACGGTGAGACTCCTTGAAGGGTGCAGGTTCAGCCGGTGGAAAGGGCTTCGATCACTTCGCGGACCAGGTCGTCCGGCCCGGCAATATCGACCGCCCAGGCGTCGATGAAGACCGTCACCTCGGC
>JAYTSV010000117.1:0-1587 GCA_043745465.1 Fimbriiglobus sp. | reverse complement strand
CGGCTACCCGAGCCAGTGCGGCGGGCTGCTGGGCGGCTGGAAGTTCGCCAACGTCAAGGACGGCAGCTTCGCCGAGTACTTCCACGTCAACGACGCCGTGGCCAACCTCGCGCCGATCCCCGACGGCCTGACCGACGAGCAGGCCGCGTACTGCTGCGACATGCTCTCCACGGGCCTCGCCGCCGCCGAGGCCGCCGCCATCCCGATGGGCGGCAGCGTGGCGGTGTTCTCGCAAGGGCCGGTCGGCCTGATGGCGACCGCCGGCGCGCGCCTCCGCGGCGCGGGGCTGGTCATCGGGGTCGAGTCGGTGCCGAACCGCGTGGCGCTCGCGCTCAAGTACGGCTGCGACGTGGTGATCGACTTCACCAAGGAGGACCCCGTCGCGGCGATCCTGAAGCTCACCGGGGGCGAGGGGGTCGATTCGGCGATCGAGGCCCTCGGCGCGGCGGCGACCTTCGCGGCGTGCGTGAGCGTGACGCGGCCGGGCGGCACGGTCTCCAACGTCGGCTACCACGGCGACGGCGAAAGCGTGCCGATCCCGCGGCTGGCGTGGGGCGTCGGCATGGGCGACAAGACCATCCGCACGTCGCTGTGCCCCGGCGGCGCGGAGCGGATGGGGCGGCTGATGCGGCTGGTCGCGGCCGGGCGAATCGACCCCTTGCCGCTGACGACGCACCGCTTCGGCTTCGGCGAGATCGGCACGGCGTTCGGGATGATGCAAACCAAGGAAGACGGCATGGTCAAGCCGCTGATCACCTTCGCCTGACGCCGCGGGGGCGGCCTGGCCCGCGCGAGGGCAGGGCAACTCGTAAAACGGACCCGCGGCTGCCGCCCGCGGAGCGATCGCCGCGCGTGGCGACGGCCCGTCACGGTCCTCGGAGCTTTCCCGCATGAGCTTTCAGACGCGGCAGGGGTTTTGGCGCGAGGCGTTCGCCGTCCGCGGCTCGGTTACCCCCTCGTCGCGCCTCAAGTCTTGACCTTCGGCCTGATCGCCGGCGGCATCTGTGCGGCCTCGCGGCTCGCCGAGACGCGGCTCGGGGTGCGGGTCGGGCTGGCGGTCGCCCCGTTCGAGTTCGCCGGCGCGGTGCCTCGTCCCGCTCGCCACCATGTTGGTCGCCTACCCCCTGCTCGCCCTCGACCGCATCGGCGTCGAGTTGGAGAACCCGTTCTCGACGCGCCACCTGAGCCACCTGCCCCTCGACGCACTCGCGGCGGCCATCGAGCGGAACCTGCTCGGGGTGCTGGAGGCCGCGCGGCCGACGCCCCGCCGCGACCGCCTCTAACCGAATGTCGCGGGCGGGTTTCGCCCCGTTTCCCGGCGGGCTGTCGCGGGAGGCCGGCCGAAGTCGTACACCCTCGGGTACGCCCCGCCCCCGGAGAACGCCCCCGATGCCGGACTGGCTCCTCGCGCCGTGGCAGTGGCTCAGCGCCGCGGCGGTCGTCGCCCTCGACCTTACCGCCACCGCCCACGTCATCCTGCACAAGCGGGACGTGCAGGCGGCCATCGGCTGGGCCGGCCTGATCTGGTTCGCGCCGGGCGTCGGGCCGGTCCTGTACTACCTGCTCGGCGTCAACCGCGTCGAGCGC
>JAYTSV010000116.1:0-22065 GCA_043745465.1 Fimbriiglobus sp. | reverse complement strand
GTTCAGCCGGTGGAAAGGGCTTCGATCACTTCGCGGACCAGGTCGTCCGGCCCGGCAATATCGACCGCCCAGGCGTCGATGAAGACCGTCACCTCGGCCGCGCCGCGGCGGAAGTGGCTCAGGCCGACGCCGAGGGGCGAGTCGTAATTGTCCGTGTTACCGAGAAAGCCGCGGTCGCGCAACGCCGCTTGCAGGCGGTCGATGCCGTCGTCGTCGTTGGCGGCGCAGATGTCGGCGCGGGTCACGGCGTCACTCCCACTCGATCGTGGCGGGCGGCTTGCTACTCACGTCGTAGACGACGCGGTTGACGCCCTTGACGCGGTTGATGATGTTCGTCGAGACGCGGGCCAGCAGTTCGTGCGGCAGGTGCGACCAGTCCGCCGTCATGAAGTCGTCGGTCTGCACGCAGCGGAGCGCTACCGTGTTCTCGTAAGTCCTGCCGTCGCCCATCACGCCGACCGACTGCACCGGGAGCAGGACCGCGAACGCCTGCGAGGTCTTGCGATACCAGCCGGACTTGTGCAACTCGTCGAGGAAGATCGTGTCGCACTTGCGGATGACTTCGAGCTTCTCCGGCGTGACCGCGCCGAGGCAGCGCACGGCCAGGCCGGGGCCGGGGAACGGGTGCCGCCAGACGACCTCTTCGGGCAGGCCGAGTTCCAGCCCGAGCCGGCGGACTTCGTCCTTGAACAGGTCGCGGAGCGGCTCGACCAACTCGAAGCCGAGTTCCTTCGGCAGCCCGCCGACGTTGTGGTGCAGCTTGATCGTCGCCGCAGGGCCGTCGGCCGTGCCGCCGCTCTCGATCACGTCCGGGTAGAGCGTGCCCTGGGCGAGGAACGACGCACCGGGGATGTTCAACGCCTCGGCCTTGAACACGTCGATGAACAGCTTGCCGATGACCTTGCGCTTCTCCTGCGGCTCGGTCACGCCGTCGAGCGCGGCGAGGAACAACGCCCCCGCATCGACGACGCGCAGGTCGGCCTTGAACCAGTCGCGGAAGGCGTGCCGCACGAGTTCGGTCTCGCCCTCGCGCATCAGCCCGTTATCGACGTAAATGCAGGCAACTTGCTTGCCAATGGCTTTGACGAGCAGGGCGGCGCAGACGGCCGAATCGACCCCGCCGGACAGGCCGCAAATGACCCGCTGGTCGCCGACCCGCTGGCGGATCGACGCGACGGTCGAGTCGATAAACGTCGTCATCTTCCAGTCGCCGGCACAGCCGCACACGTCGCGCAGGAAGTTGGCGAGGATTTGGCCGCCGTGCGGGGTGTGGCTGACCTCCGGGTGGAACTGCAAGCCGTAGACAGGCCGGGTAACGTGCTTGACCGCCGCGACCGGGCAGGTGTCCGTGCCGGCGAGCGCGACGAAATCCCCGGTGACGGTACTCACCTGATCGCCGTGGCTCATCCAGACGAGGGACTCGGCCGGGTAGCCGCGGAACAGGGCGTTGGCGTCGGTGACGTTCAGCGTCGCCCGACCGTACTCGCGCGACGCCGCCGGGCTGACCGTGCCGCCGAGGGCGTGGCAGGCGAGTTGCATCCCGTAGCAGATGCCGAGGATGGGGACGTTCAAGTCGAAGATCGCCGGGTCGCACTTCGGGGCGTTCGGCTCGTAGACGCTGGCCGGGCCGCCGGAGAAGATGATGCCGCGCGGGTTCAGTTCGCGCACCCGCGCGGCCGAAATGTCGTGCCGGACGACCATGCAAAAGACGTTCAAGTCCCGGACGCGGCGGGCGATGAGTTGCCCGAACTGCGACCCGAAGTCGAAGATCAGCACGAGTTCGGGCGGGGTCGGCGGGGTCAAACGTGGCTCCTGGAATCTGAAGTTAGGCATTAAGAGACCTCACCCCCCGGTCCCCTCTCCGATGCGGAGAGGGGGAGCAAGAAAGTTGAACCCGTTGACTGCAAACCCGCTTGCTCCCCTCTCCGCGTCGGAGAGGGGCCGGGGGTGAGGTCTCTTCGCTGGCTCCCGGCCCAAAGGCAACCTCACCCCCGGCCCCCTCTCCGCGTCGGAGAAGGGAGCAAGAAAGTTGACGCCGTTGACTGAAACCTACTTGCTCCCCTCTCCGCGTCGGAGAGGGGCCGGGGGTGAGGTCTCTTCGCCGCTAGCTCTTCTTTCCGAGTTCGGCGGCGCGGGTCGCCGCGGCCTCGACGGCGTTCATGACGGTGGCCCGGAACGCGCCGCGCTCCAGCGCGTGGATGCCGGCGATGGTCGTGCCGCCGGGGCTGGCGACGGCGTCCTTGAGGGCGGCCGGGTGGGTGCCGGTTTCGAGGACCATCTTGGCACTGCCGAAGACCGTTTGCGCGGCGAGTTTCAACGCCGTCTCGCGCGGCAGGCCGGCCCGCACGCCGCCGTCGGCGAGGGCTTCGATCATCATGTACACGTAGGCCGGGCCGCTGCCGCTCAGGCCGGTCACGGCGTCGAGTTGGCCTTCGGGCACCGCCAGGGCGACGCCGACGCTGCCGAAGAGTCGGGCCGCGACCGCGCCGTCGTCCGGCAGCGCCGCCGGGCCGACTGCGTACCCGGTGGCGCTCGCCCCGACCAGGCACGGCGTATTCGGCATCACCCGCACGATCCGCGTCTCACTGCCGAGGTGGCCGGCGAGTTGCGCGAGGGCCACGCCGGCGGCAATCGACACCACGAGGTGGCGGTCGGTGAGGTGGCCGCGGACTTCGCCCAGGACGGAACTCAAGACTTGCGGTTTGACCGCGAGGACGAGAATCTGGCTGCCCTGCACGACTTCGGCGTTGGTCGGCACGGCACGGAGGCCGGTCGCTTCGGTAAACTTCTGACGGGCGGTCGGGTTCGGTTCGCCGGCGAGGCAGTGCTTGAGGTCGAGCAGGCCCGCGGTCGCCCAGGCTTTGGCGAGCGCGGTCGCCATTTGGCCCGCGCCCAAAAAGCCGACGGAATATGCAGACCCGCGTGTTGGCATCGCCGGAACCAGGAGGATTGAAAGATTCATCCTATCGAACTCACGGCCGACGACGCAGTTTCTCGGCCTTCGTAACGCTGACCGCGATGCGGGCCTGCAAGTCGGCCAGCATGGCGTCCCGGTCCATCGTGCGGTAGACGCTGGAGTGGACCGGTTCGCCGTAGTGCAGGCCGATGCTGCGGCCGCCCGTCTCCTCGAAAAGCGTCTCGGGCTCAGGTCGTTTGGCGTGGCGGGACCACATGTCGTAACACCCACTGATGCCGACCGGGACGATCTGGCAGTTCGCCCGCTTGACGAGCAGGGAGATGCCGGGCTTGAGCGGCTGCAAGGTGCCGTCGTGAGTCCGTTCGCCTTCCGGGAAGACCACGATCGCCCTGCCCTGCCCCAGCAGGCCGAGGACCGTTTGCAGCCCCTCTTTCCCGAAGCCGCGGTCGATTGGCACCGCGCCGTAACTGCGAATGGCGGCTGCGAACAAGCGGTTCTTGAAAAGGTTGTGCCGGGCCAGGTAGACCAGCCAGCGGGTCGAGGCGTTGCCGACCAGCCACGGGTCGATGAACGACTGGTGGTTCGCAACCATCAGCACCGGGCCGGTCGCCGGGATATTGCCCCGCCCGGAGGCGCGGAAGCTCAGGCCGAAGGTTAGGGCGTGAAAAGTCAGCCAAAACGTCGAATGGAACGCGACCCGCTGGACCAAGTCCCCGCTCCGCGGGGGGGTCAGGTCGCCGGGGATTGCCATGCGGCGACTTCCTGGAGTAAGCGGGCCAACACCTCGTCGGGCGTCATCCCGGACGTGTCGATCTCGACGGCCCCGTCGGCCACGCGCAGCGGGTCGATGTCGCGCGACTTGTCCTCGCGGTCGCGCTCCTCGACCCGGCGGCGCAGGGCGGCCATGTCGATGGCGTTGTCCGGCGACACTTCGCGCTTCTTGCGGGCGGCGCGCTCGGCCTGCACGTCGTAGCACGCCAGGAAGAAGAACTTCAACTCGGCCTCGGGGAAGACCTTCGTCCCCTGGTCGCGGCCCTCGCAGACGACGTGCGGGTGCAGCCCGGCGATGCGCTTCTGCTCGGCCTGCAATTTCCGGCGGACCTCGGCCCACTTACTCACGCCGCTGGCCAGCGCGTTCATCGGCTCGTCGAAGATCGTCGGCGGCATCGGCGTGCCGTTGACGTGGACTTCGTGGCCGTTCAAGGCGAACTCCCACGGGGCGATCAGGGCGTGGATGCGGTCGGCCTCGCGGTTCATGTCGAGGACATCGACGCCGGCCTCGCGCAGCAGGTGCGCGACGCTGCGGTACATGGCACCTGTGTTGAGTAGGTAGAGATCGAGTTCCCCGGCGAGCTTGGTGGCCGCGAGGGACTTGCCCGTGTGGGCCTGGCCGTCGATGGTGATGATGCGCGGCAGCCGGGGCATGGGGGCGGTCCCTGATTCAACGGAGGAACCCCGGCACCGGCCGGGGTTCGCGGTCGTCCCGAGGCGGCGTTACTTGATGCGCAAGGTCACCGAGTCGTTCTCCTTGATCGTCGCCGTCGTCGCCTGGCTGCCGGCGTGGAGCAACTCGTAGGAGTACGAGCCGGCCGGAATCTCGACCGACTTCGAGCTACTCGGCTCGACCCGGTGCGAGGTGCCGTTGACCATCATCGAGATCGGCACCGGGTACTCGTTGACGATACGAACCGTCGCCTTCGAGACGAACAGCGCCGGGCCACCGGCGACCGGGCCGGGCATCGGCTTCGCCGTGGCGTCGGGCTTCTGGGTCGTGGTCGTCTTGTTCATGTCGGTGAGCTTGGTTTCGAGGCGGGCGATCGCCTCCTCGAACTTGCTCACGTCCACCTTCTTCAACGCCTCTTCCAAGCGCTTCATACGGGCGTCGAGTTCGTCGAACTTCGTGACCAACCCCGGCTCGGTCTTGCCAGACTCTTTGTTGAGCTTGCCCTTCACCGTGTCGTCGGTGAGTTCGCGGAACTTCTTTTCGAGTTCGACATCCTGGCGCAACTTCTCGACGAGTTTCTTGAGGTCGCCGACCACGTCTTCCTTCGCGTCTTCCTTCGCGGCTTCTTTGGTCGCGTCGGCGGCCGGGATTTTGCTCGGCGTTTCGGCGGCGTGTACCGGGGCTGCGGCGAGGGCCATGCCGAGCGCGGCGGCTTTGAACGCCTGAAAGGAAGGGATCACGGCAGTCTCTCCGGGGTGCTCGGTGCTGAGCGATGTCAAAGTGCCGGGTGTCGTCTTCACGGACGGAACAACTGGCGTGCTATTGACATTAAATCCCGGTTGCGACGGGGGCAAGTGATAATCCGGCAGTCCGGGTGCAATCGGTCGCACCGGCAGGGCAAGCTGGACCGGTTGCGCGACCGGGGCAAGCGGTTTCACCTCGACGGCAACCGGTTCGGAGTATTGCCGCGGAAGCGGGGCGAGTTCGGCTTCGATCACCTTGACCGGGATCGGCGCGACCTCGACCGCCTTGACGAAGTCGGGGATCGCGGGGACTGGCATCGCGGGCACGGCGGGCAGCACCGGCAAGATCGGAGTCACCGGGGCTGGTGCCGGTAGCACGTCCACCGGTCGGGGCAACGGCGGCCACTGTGTCGGCTCGGACGATTTGCCCGACGGGATCGTCGGCAGGGAAGGCAAGGCCGGGAGTACCGGCACCACGGGTAACGGCGGTGCCGGCTCTTGCGCGGCGACTTGCACGATCTGCTCGTCGCGCGGCGGCGGGGCCGGCGACCGGACTTCCGCGGTCGTCCAGGTCGGCTGGTCGGGCGGGCCGACCGGCACGGCGGCGGTCCCGCGATACAGGCCGAGACTGCCCGCGCCGACGGCCAGGCCGACGGTCGTCATGCCCAGCACCGGCAGTTTGCGGCGGCGTGGTGCGGTCGTGTCTCCGAGCATTCGCGTTCTCCCCGTGTTCGCGGCCACCGTGCAAAAATCGTCGACGACCGGCGGCGTCCCCCCGAACGCCGCCGGCCGTCGCCGTGTCGTCAATTCTGCTCGAACGCCGCGATGCGGTTGGTCGGCGTCCCGGCCGCGTGGTCCGCGTCGTTCAGTTCGAGCGAGAACTCCATCAGGAAGGCGTCTTCGCCGCTGTCCTCGTAGTAGTTGCGCAACACCCGGGTCGCCCGGAAGTCCTGCATCCGGAAGAACACTTGGGCGTCCAGATTGCGCTCCCGGACGGCCAGGGTGACCTTGCTCCGGCGGTGGCTGGACAGCTTGCCGATCAGCTTGCCGACCATCTGCGCCCCGATCCCGCCGCGGCGGAAGTCGGTGGCGACGGCGAAGTTCAGGACGTGGAGCCGGTTCTTGTGCAGCTCGTAAATCATGAACCCGACGATGCGGTCCTGGTGCTCGGCCACCATGCCGATGCAGTTCCGCTGGCGCAGACACCGCAAGAAATCCTCCTCGGTCCAGGCGTACTCGAAGCTTTGTTGCTCCGCCGCCAAAACCTCCGCCATGTCGCGGCGGATCATCCAGCGAATGTGGACCCGTAACAACTCTCTCGGCGCACGTCCTGTGCTCATGATCGGTATCCTCCCCCGCCAGTCCCCGGGTCGTCCCCCACGGCAACCCGGTCGCTGGCTATTGGCCCGTAGTCGTCTCACGTCGGTGTCAGTCCGCCCGCCGCCGGGCAGTTCAAATCGTGGCCCAACCGGCCGGCTACTCCTTGTAGAAGCGGGTGTTCTCTTCCTTCGTCGTCGCCTGCCGGGTCTCGTTACTCACGAGCTTGACCCGGAAGCGGTAGTCGCCGGCCGCGGACCCCTTGACCCGGACGCGGTAGACGGCCTCGGCCTTGACCCCGAGTTGCGGGATCGGCTCGAAGGTGATCTGCTGGCCGACGACCTTGCCGACGGTCGGCCCGGTCGGTGCCCCGACGACGGTCGTCGAATCGGCCAGTTCGGCGACGATCTGCACGTTCGTGCAGGCCCCCGTGCCCTGGTTGACCACGCGGATCTCGTAGGTCGCTTCCTTGCCGACTTCGATCGGGTCTTCGAGGTCCGACACTTCAAACCGGAGCGCGGGAACCCCTTCGGCCCGGACCAGCGTCTCGGCGCGGGCTTCCAACCCCTTGGCGGCCGGCGTGCGGTTCTCGACGGTGGCGATGTCCCCGGTCGCGGCGACGGCCTGGGCGACCGTGCGGACGGCCCCCTCGGTCGGGGCGACGGCCCGGACCTTGAACGTCACCGTCTTCGTCGTCCCGGCGGCGAGGCCCGGCAGCCGCCAGCCGACGGCCCGGTTCGCGTCCAGGAACGCCCCGCCGTCGGTCGCGGTCAGGAAGTCGATGCCCGCCGGCAGCGCGGCCCACAGTTGAACCGGGTCGGTGGACGCTGTGCCCGGGTTCGACAGTTCGATCGTGTACGTCGGCTCGCTCCGCACAAGGCAGCGGGACGGCCCGGTCTGCTTGACGAGCAACATCGGCTCGACGAGGTTCACGCCGACCTTGGCCACCTCGGTTTGAGACCCGTCGGCGACGGCGGTGATCGAACAGACTTGCGGCCCCGACTTCCCGGCGACGACTTCGAGGCTGAGCGTCTTCGACTGGCCGGCCGGCAAGTTGGCCAGCTCGGCCTCGATGACCTGACCCTGAACGTGCGTCAGCCCTTCGCTGAACTTCGCCTGCAACAGAATCTTGCCGGCGGTGCCGGTGCCGGTGTTCGTAAGCTTGATCTGGAACGGCACCTTCTCGCCGACGCGGGTCGTCTCCGGGCCGGTCATGGCGAGCGCGATCCTTGGCCGCGTCACCCGGACGCGGGCCTCGACGGCGGTCGTGAAGCTGACGACGGCCCGGCTGCGGACCTCGCCCTCTTCGAGCGGTTTGACGGTGACGCTGATCCGCTTCTCGGCCCCGGATTCGAGCGCCCCGATCGACCAAGCGAGCCGGTCGCCGGCGGTCTCGGCGGGCGGCGTGCTGCCGAGGAACTGGCACTTGGCCGGCAGTTCGTCTTCGACGCGGACGTTGGCGACCGCGCCGGTGCCGACGTTGCGGACGACGAGTTCGTACACGAGCGACTGGTTGACCCCGATCGTTTCGGGGCAAACGGCCTCGACGACGACGTTCGGCACCTGCCGCGAAGTCATCCCGGCGACGCCTTGCGGCACGACCTTCGGCGACTCGACCGGCGTCTCATCAAACGGCTTGTTTTTCACCGGCGGCACGACGGCGGGCACCGGCGTCGGCAAGACGGGGGCCACGACAATCGGGGCGACCGGCGGCTCGATGCCGCGCGGCACCGGCTTCAACGCCGGGATCGGCGTAGCCGGCAACGGGTCCGCACTGATGCTCACCGGCAGCGGCTTCGGTTCGGGGAGCGACGGCTCGACCTTGACCGAGGG
This sequence comes from Fimbriiglobus sp., assembly GCA_043745465.1. Lineage (GTDB taxonomy): Bacteria > Planctomycetota > Planctomycetia > Gemmatales > Gemmataceae > Fimbriiglobus. The sequence continues at coordinate 13,811 of JAYTSV010000116.1, read as the reverse complement.
CGGGAGTTGTGGGGTCGGGGTGAAGTACGGCGGCGCGCCGGCCGGTTCGGTGTTGCCGACGACCCGGACTTCGCCCGGGCCGGCGACGACCGGTTGCGTGAGCCGTGGGACGCCGCCGGCTTGCTGGACGGGGGTGGAGTTCGGCCCGCCGGGCGGTGCGAACTGCGACGCGTACCCGGGGGCCTTGACCGCCCCCTTGTCCCCGGGGCGTTGGCCGCCGAAGGTCGGGATGTTGGTCGCGGGCGGTAAGGTTTGTGGCGGCGGGACCGGGCGGGCTGCTCCGGGGAACAGGCCGGCCGGCGGCGGCGACACTTTGCCCTGGAAGTACTTGACTTCCCCAGCGCCCGGCGACGGCACGCCGTCTTGCCCACTGGCGGTCACGGTCACGCCGGCGACCAGCGCCCCGAAAGCGCCCGCGGAGGCGGCAAAAATCCAACGACGGCTACGCACGGCGAATCCCCCCAAACACCAAAACCGAGCAATCCTCATGGCCCGGCCGGTCCACCCCCGTGAGACCGGCCGGGCCGAACGCCCCCACGGCGTTTCCCTCGTTCGTTGACCCCGGCCCGGAGCGGTTACGCCGGGGCCGGGTACTTCGCGGCGTTCTTCACCAGCTTCGCTGCGACCGCCCCGCTCAGGTCGATCCCGGTGTGCGAACTCAGCAGCAGGACGATGTTCGCCACGTCCGCCAGTTCGTCCGCGATGGCCGCCCGCAACACCGGGTCGTTGGCCGCCGCGACCGACTCGTCCGCCGTCATCCAGCGGAACACGTCGCACAGCTCGCCGACTTCCGAAGCCAGCGCCATCACGAGGTTCTTCGGCGAGTGGTACCGCTCCCAGTTCCGCACCCGAGCGAAGCGACGGATCGCGTCCTTCAAGTCCGAAACCGGTGTCGTCTCGTCCGCCATGCGCCCCTCGGTCAGTCCCCGCGAGTCCGGCCCCCGCCAGGCTCCACGGGCGTCGGGTTATAACCGGGCGGGCAATCGTGTCAACGCGGAAGGGGGCCAAAATCGGCCCGTCCGGCGACTATTTTTCGCGGCGAAAATGCTGGAAAATCCAGCGAAATCGGCTCAAGTCCGGCGGCGTGACCGCCGGGGCCGGCGACCCCGCCGCTAGCGCCCCGCTGCCGGCGCGCCGGTAGCGGGGCCGAGGACTTCGGCCGTTCCGTTGAAACGCGGTGGGCGGTCGCCGGGGGAGCCATAGAACAGTGAGGATTTTGCGCCCGGTCCCGGACCCCTGAGGTAGTTCACCCCGCCATGCCGAAGCGCACCGACCTCCACAAGATTCTGCTCATTGGCTCCGGCCCGATCATCATCGGCCAGGCGTGCGAGTTCGACTATTCCGGCACGCAAGCGTGCAAAGCCCTCCGCGAAGAGGGGTACTCGGTCGTCCTGGTCAACTCGAACCCGGCCACGATCATGACCGACCCCGAGACGGCCGACCGCACGTACATCGAGCCGATCACCTGGCAGGTCGTCGAGAAGATCATCGCCAAGGAGCGGCCCGACGCCTTGCTGCCGACGCTCGGCGGCCAGACCGGCCTGAACACCGCGATGGACCTGCACAAGCACGGCATCCTCACGAAGTACGGCGTCGAGATGATCGGGGCGAAGGCCGAGGTCATCGACAAGGCCGAGGACCGGTCGAAGTTCAAGGACGCGATGGTCAAGATCGGCATCGACGTGCCCAGGAGCCGCGTCGTCCGCAGCCTCGCGCAGGCCGACGAGGTGATCGAGGAGATCGGCCTGCCGTGCGTGTTGCGGCCCAGCTTCACGATGGGCGGCACCGGCGGCGGCATCGCCTACAACCGCGAAGAGTACCGTCGGCTCGTCGCCCTCGGGATCGAGCTTTCGCCGGTCGGCGAGACGCTCGTCGAGGAGTCGATCATCGGCTGGAAGGAGTTCGAGTTGGAGGTGATCCGCGACAAGGCCGACAACGTCGTCATCATCTGCAGCATCGAAAACCTCGACCCGATGGGCGTCCACACCGGGGACAGCATCACCGTCGCCCCCGCGCAAACCCTCTCCGACAAGGAGTACCAGCGGATGCGGGACGCCGCGAAGGCGATCATCCGCGAGATCGGCGTCGAGACGGGCGGGTCGAACATCCAGTTCGCCATCGACCCGGTGAGCGGCCGCATGATCGTCATCGAGATGAACCCGCGCGTCAGCCGGTCGTCGGCCCTCGCGTCGAAGGCGACCGGCTACCCCATCGCCAAGATTGCGGCGAAACTGGCCGTCGGGTACACGCTCGACGAGCTGCACAACGACATCACCCGCACGACCCCGGCCAGCTTCGAGCCGACGATCGACTACGTCGTCACGAAAATGCCGCGGTTCAACTTCGAGAAGTTCCCCGGGGCCGACGGCACGCTGACGACCCAGATGAAGTCGGTCGGCGAGACGATGGCCATCGGCCGGACCTTCAAGGAGTCCCTGCAAAAGGCACTGCGCGGCCTGGAAGTCAACCGCTTCGGCCTCGGGTTGGACCGCGAGGACCGCTGGGGCACCAAGGACCAGCCGTCGATGGACGAGATCCTGGCGAAGCTGACGACGCCGAACGCCGAGCGCATCTGGTTCGTCCGTTACGCCTTTAAGGCCGGCATGAGCGTCGAGCAGGTCTTCGCCCGCACCAAGATCGACCCGTGGTTTTTGCGGAACATCGAAGAACTCGTGAGCTTCGAGGACGAGTTGCGGGCCACCGGCCGGCTCGAATCCTGCCCGCCCGCGTTGATGTTGAAGGCCAAGCAGTTCGGCTTCGTGGACCGGCAGTTGGCGACCGCCTGGGGCACGACCGAGGGCCGCGTGCGCGACGCCCGCAAGGCGATGGGCGTGGTCGCCACGTTCAAGTCAGTGGACACCTGCGCGGCGGAGTTCGAGGCGTACACGCCGTACTACTACAGCACCTACGAAGCCCCGGTGATGACGCCGGACGGGCCGCGCGTCGAGGACGAAGTCCTGCCCTTCAGCGGCAAGCCGCGGATCATGATTCTCGGCGGCGGCCCCAACCGCATCGGTCAGGGGATCGAGTTCGACTACTGCTGCGTCCAGGCCGCGTTCGCGCTGCGCCAGGCCGGGTACGAAGTCGTCATGGTGAACTCGAACCCCGAAACCGTCAGCACCGACTACGACACCAGCGATCACCTGTTCTTCGAGCCGCTGACCGTCGAGGACGTGCTGAACATCTGCGACCGGATGCAACCCGCCGGGGTCATCGTCCAGTTCGGTGGGCAAACGCCGTTGAACCTCGCCAAGGCGCTGTCGAAGATGGGCGTGCCGATCATCGGCACGAGCGTTGAGAGCATCGACCTGGCCGAAGACCGCGAACTCTTCTCGCAGGTCGCCAAAGACCTCGGCATCCACCAGCCGGACAACGGCACCGCGTTCGACCTGCAAGCGGCGTGGAGCATCGCCCAGAGCGTCGGCTACCCGATGGTCGTGCGGCCCAGCTTCGTCCTCGGCGGCCGGGCGATGGAGATCGTCTACGACGAGTCGGCGTTCTCGCGCTACATGACCCGAGCGTTCGAGGTCAGCCCCGGCAAGCCGGTGTTAATCGACCGCTTCCTGGAGAACGCCACCGAGGTCGATGTCGATTGCATCAGCGACGGCACGCGGACGGTCATCGGCGGCGTGATGCAGCACATCGAAGAAGCCGGCATCCACTCCGGCGATTCGGCCTGCGTCATCCCGCCGCACAGCCTCCCGGCCGACATCGTCGCCGAGATCAAGGTGCTCACGAAACGGCTCGCGGAACGCCTGCAAGTCCGCGGGCTGATGAACATCCAGTTCGCGGTCACGGGGTTGAGGCCCGACGGCACAACCAACTTCCCGCCGGTCATTTACATCCTCGAAGCCAACCCCCGCGCCAGCAGGACGATTCCGTTCGTGTCGAAGGCGACCGGCGTAAGCCTGGCGCGGTTCGCCGCGCTCGTGATGGTCGGCAAGACGCTCGACGAGTTGGGCGTCCTCGACGAGGTCGTGCCGACGCACTACTCGATCAAGGAGAGCGTTTTTCCGTTCAACAAGTTCCCCGGGAGTGCCGTGCAACTCGGGCCGGAGATGAAGTCCACCGGCGAGGTGATGGGCATCGACGTGGACGTGGCGATGGCGTTCGCCAAATCGCAAATGGCGGCGTCGGCACTCCTGCCGATGAAGGGAACGATCTTCATCTCGGTCGCTGGGAACGACAAACTGCTCATGGTCCCGGTGGCCCGGGAGTTCGCGGGAATGGGCTATTCGCTGATCGCCACCACGGGCACGGCGGCCGTTTTCACAGCCCACGGCATCCCCGTCCAAACGATCCCCAAGATTCAAGAAGGCCGGCCGAACCTGCTCGACAAGATGAAGAACCGTGAGGTGGCGATGGTCATCAACACGCCGAGCGGCCGCGGCAGTCAGACCGACGAGGGCATGATTCGCACGGAAGCCGTCACCCACCGCGTCACACTCATCACGACCGTGTCGGCGGCGTTAGCAGCGGTCGCGGCCTGTCGGGCCATGCGAGACCGGGAAATGACCGTGACCGCGTTACAAGACTGGTTCCCGCCGAAAGCTTTAATCCATCGCCGGGAGGCAGTCGAGTAGCCCGGCGACGTGCTTGCAATGGTAGTGCTGGAGCCGTTCGCCGCGGTAGACGGCGTCGGCGCAACTGCAGTGCCACCGGAGCAGGCCGGCTTCGGTGCGTTCGAGGGCGACCTGGTACGGCAAGCGGCCGCCGCCGACGTCCCAGGTCGTGACGCACCCGGTGGCCCGGGGGTCGGGGGCGCGGTAGTTGACGCGGTAGGTGTACGCGGCGACGTTCCGCTTGCGGTCGGGGCCGGGGATGCGGAGTGTGAGTTCGGGATTCTTGACGCGGGGTTGAGTCAGTTTCACGGCGATTCCTCCGGCAAAATCTCGGGGTTCCTTCTGGACGCATTTTACGGCCGAGATGGTGTCCCATTCGAGGTCGGTTGCCGTCGAACGGACCCTCGAATTGTCTAAACTCATCTCACTCGACCTGTGAACATCGACCCGAGGTAATGACATGACCGTGCCGACCGCCGAACCCGTCGCCCTGAAAGCCGCGTTGCGCGAGCAGGCGCGAAAAAACCGCGTCGCCCAGCCGAACAAGGACGAGGTGAGCGCGAGGATCGTCGCGGCGTTCACGGCGTTACCGGAGTACGTCGCCGCGATGACGGTGCTTTTCTACGTCGATGCCGGCAGCGAAGTCCGCACGCGGCACAGTCTGGCCGGGGCGATTGCGAGCGGCAAGCGGATCGTCGTGCCGTACTGCATTGTTGAAACGAACCAACTCGAACTCTTCCACCTCGAAGACGCGGCCGAGTTGATCGAAGGGGCGTACAAGATTCTCGAACCGAAGGCGGAGTTGCGCGGCCTCCCCGGCAAGCGGGTCGAACCGGGCGAACTCGACCTGGTCATGGTCCCCGGCACCGGGTTCGACCTGCGCGGTGCCCGCATGGGCCAGGGCAAGGGCTACTACGACCGGCTGCTCACCGGTGCCCGGCCCGACGCGCCACTGATCGGCATCGCCTTCGACTGCCAGGTCTTCCCCGAAATCCCCGTGGCGGCGCACGACGTGTTCATGGACGCCGTGTTGACCGAAACGCGACTGATCCGCGGCACCGGCCGGGCGAAGGCGGCGTAAGTTCGCGCCGCGTCCCGGCCCCGCCGCGGGCGGGGCGAGTGGCCCGGTCACTTCGTAGACTAGCCGCTTCAACGCATCGAAGTCTTGTCAGCGGAGCGAGTCATGAGTGAGTGGCAACGGACCCACACGTGCGGCGATTTGCGGCCGACCCACATCGGCAGCACCGTCACACTGAACGGCTGGGTGCTGGCCATTCGTGGCTACCCGAAGCAGGTCTTTGTGGACTTCAAAGACCGGTACGGCGTCACGCAGGTCGTCTTCGAGGCCGACGACGCCGATGTCTTCACGGCCGCCCAGGCCCTCGGCCGCGAATTCTGCCTGTCGGTCACCGGCGAAGTCCGCGCCCGCATCTCCGGCAAAGAGCGCGCCGACATCGCCACCGGGGCCGTCGAACTCTGTGCCAAGTCGGTGACGGTGTTGAACGCCTGCCCGACACTGCCGTTTGAAATCAACGAGTTCGGCAGCGAGTTGGCCAACGAGGACATCCGCCTCCAGTACCGCTACCTCGACCTGCGCCGCAAGAGCTTGCAAAACGTCATCGTCCTGCGGCACCGGCTGTGTAAGACCATCCGCGACTTCCTCGACGCCCGCGGCTTCCTCGAAGTCGAGACGCCGCTGCTCGGCAAATCGACGCCGGAGGGCGCGCGGGACTACCTCGTCCCGAGCCGCGTCCACCACGGCGAGTTCTACGCCCTGCCGCAGTCGCCGCAGTTGTACAAGCAACTGCTCATGATCTCCGGGTACGACAAGTACTTCCAAATCGCCCGGTGCTTGCGCGACGAAGACTTGCGGGCCGACCGCCAGCCCGAGTTCACGCAACTCGACGTGGAGATGTCGTTCGTCGAGCGCGAGGACATCCTCACGCTCATGGAGCAACTGTCGGCCGAGATTTTGCACACCGTCCACGGCCTGAAAGTGGCGACCCCGTTCCCGCGGCTCGCCTACGCCGACGCGATGGTGCGCTACGGGTCGGACAAGCCCGACCTGCGCTTCGGCATGGAGATCACCGACCTGACCGACCTGGCCGCGGCGAGCGAGTTCCCGATCATCAAAACCGCGCTCGCCGACGGCGGGGTCGTGCGGGCGATGGTCGTGAAGGGCGGCGCGGCGAAGTACAGCAACAGCCAACTCAAGCCGGGCGGCGAACTGCCGAAGGTCGCCGAGACCTTCAAGGCGAAAATTCTCCTCAACGCGAAGGCGACCGCGGACGCGACGCCGGACTTGCTGGTGAAATACTTCGGCGAGGCTTCGCACGGCCCAGTCCGCGAACGCCTCGGCGTCGAACCCGGCGACCTGGTGCTGCTGATCGCGGACAAGGAGTCGATCGTCGCCGACGCGCTCGGGGCGTTGCGCAACCACCTCGGGGCCACGCTGAAACTGTACCGCAACTGGTGGGACGAGAAGGCCGAGTACGACACCTCGGAGGAGGCCGCCGCGAAGAAGGAGCGCCGCCCGGCCAAGGCGTTCGAGATGAAGCCGGAGCACTTCAACTTCCTCTGGGTCGTCGATTTTCCGATGTTCATGTACGACGAGGACGAGAAGCGGCACGTCGCCATTCACCACCCGTTCACGTCGCCGATGGACGAAGACTTCGCCCGCATGGAATCGCACCCGGGCGAGTGCAAGGCGAAGGCTTACGACCTCGTCTTGAACGGCTCCGAAGTCGGCGGCGGCAGCATCCGCATCCACCGCCAGGACGTGCAATCGACGGTCTTCAAGATGCTCGGGATGGAGGCCGACGACGCCAAGGCCCGGTTTGGTTTCTTGCTCGACGCCCTGCAGAGCGGTGCCCCGCCTCACGGCGGCATCGCACTCGGCCTCGACCGCTGGTGCATGATCCTCGCGGGGACGACGAACATCCGCGACGTGATTGCCTTCCCGAAGAACAAGCAGGCCCGCGACCTGATGAGCGGTGCCCCGGCCGCCGTCGAGCCGCGCCAGTTGAAAGACCTCGGCATCAAGCTGAGCTGAGTCCCTACTCGCAGGAGCGCAGGTAGGCGATGCTGTCGCGGGCGATGGTGAGGGGGTCGGGCGTGTAGTCGAAGACTTCGACCGACACCCAGTTCCGGTAGTGGGCTTGCCGCAAGGCTTCGAGGATCGGCTCGAAGTCGGTGTCGCCGAAGCCGGGGCCGCGCAGGTTCGGGTCGTTGGCGTGGAAGTGGAAAAGCTGGTCGGCGTTGGCCCGAATCACGTCCGCGGCCGGGGCGAACTCGCCGGTCATCGCCTTCACGTCGAGGATTAACTTGACGTGCGGGTGCCCGAGCCGGCGGATCATGCCGACGGCCTCGGCCGCGAGGTTCAGGAAGTCCGTCTCGGCGGTCGTCAGCGGCTCCAGACACAGCGTCACGCGGGCCTGTTCGAGTGCCGGCAGACAGTGCCGCAGGGTGTCCAGGGCGAACTCGTCGGCATCGTGGCGGGTGTGGCCGGGCGGGACGTTGCGCTGCTTCGGCGAGCCGAGGACGAGGACGGTGCCGCCCAGTTCGCCGGCGGCGTGGGCCAAGTCGGCGAGGTACTTGCCGGTGCGGGCGCGGACGGCGGGGTCGGGCGACGTGACTTCAAAGCCTTCGGTCTTGGCCAGCAGCCAGTGCAGGCCGACGATGCTCAGCCCGGCGCGTTCGGCGGTCCGGCGCAACTCGGAGCGGCGGGCGGTGCTCACGTCGGTGACGCGCGGGGCGAGGGTGAACGGGGCGACTTCCAACCCGGTGTAGCCGCACTCGGCGACGGTCGCGCAGACGCGGTCGTGGTCCCACCCGGCGAAGGTCTCGTTGCAGATGGCGTACTTCATGGCGACCGGTCCGCGTTCAAGGCAGGGTCACGTCGCGCGTCCGCTCGGGGTCGCCCAAATTCACGCACCGGAGTGTCACCGAAGCCTTACCCGCCGTTAAGGCGGAGAAGCGGGCCGGCGTCGTCGCCGCCTCTCCGTCCACCGCCAGCACGAGCCAGGTGCCCTTCGACTCGGGATCGATCTCCTTGAACCGTTGGGCCGCGGCACTGCCCGGTTCGAGGTCGCGGACGGACACGCACTCGGGCATCGGGATGCCGCCGCCGGCCTTCGCCTGGATGGTGCTGCTCCAATCGACCCGCAGGCCGAACGCCGCCGCCGGCCGGACCGACGCGATGAACGGCAGGTCGTGCCCGGTCTTGGCCAGCGACACCTCGACGGTCCGCCGCACGCCCTGGCGCTCGACGGTGAGCTTGACCCGGCTCCCGGCGAGGGCCGCGCCGACTTGCAGGTACAGGTCGTCCTGCTCGCGCAACGGCTGACCGTCCACGGCCAGGATCGTGTCGCCCTGACCGGTGTCGAAGCCGCCGCGCCGCCCCCCCCCGCCGCCGCCCGAGAGGCCGGACTTTTCCGCCGGCGACCCCGGACTCACGTCCAGGATCGCCAGGCCGTTTTCGAGGCGACGCGAGCCGGGGCCGGGCGGCAGGAACGACACGCCGAGGAAGCCGTACTCGACCTCGCGGCCTTCCTTCAGTGCGGCCACGATGCGGCGGAAGTTCGGGTCCATCGGGATGGCGTACCCGCCGGCCGTCTCGGCCCCGGTGATCGCCGCCGCCGGGGTACTCAGGCCGATCATCTCGCCGTCGAGGTTCACGAGCGGTGCGCCGGACGAGCCGAGGGTCAGCCGCGCGTCGGTCTGGAGGAGCGAACTCAACTGCGTCAACGGGGTGTTCCGCCCGGTGTCGAGCGAGCCGATTTGAGTCCGCCGGCGAACACCGCTCAGGATGCCCCAACTCGCGCTCGGGATTCCGTCGGGAAAACCGGCCGCGTCGGGGTGGCCCAGGGCGACGACCCACATGCCGCGCGCGATGGTCGGCTTCTCGCCCTTCGGTCCGGCGACGAGCCGGCCGGCGGCAATCGCCATCGGCTTCAGGTCCGGCAGCGGCCGTAGGAGTTTCAACACGGCCAGGTCGCTGCGGGCGTCGGCCGCGTGGACGTTGGCGTAACTGCCGAGGCCGCGCGCCCCGCGGACGTAGATTTTCCGCGCCCCTTCGACGAGGTGGTAGTTCGTCAGGATCAGCCCGTCCTCGTCCAGCACGACGCCCGACCCGAACGGGTGGTCGGCGACGTTGCTCAAGTCCCCGAGGTCGAGTTTGGTGTCGAACGCGCCGCCGCCGGGACCGCCGCGGGGCGTGGCGTAATCGCCGAGCTTACCGGGGTTGGCCGGGTCGATCTTGCCGGGGTAGCGGGTGCTGTGCGAGACGGAAATGGCCACGACGGACGCCTCGGCGTCGTCGATGATCTGCTTCATGTGCCGTTCGACGTCCCGGACCTTCTCACGCACCGGCCGGTCGTCGGCCGCTTGGGCGAGGGCTGCCGTCGCGGCGAGGCCGAGCAACACGATCAAGACGCGGGGCATGGCGTAGGACCGCGAGTGAGGGGACCAAGGAATCGTTATACCCGACGCGGGCGCGGTTGTCATGCGTCCGCTTTCGCCGCCTGAACGTACGCCTCGAAATTGGCCGGGGGCGTCTCCTTGCCGACGCCGTGGCTCAGGTTCAAGATGTGCCGGTGCCCGCCGCCGGCCGCCTTGACGCGGGCCGTCTCCGCGACCACCTCTGCCGTCGTCCCGGTGCGCAAAATCGCCTCATCGACGTTGCCCTGGAAGACGAGGTGCGGGTACGCCGCCTTCGCCGCCGCGAGGTCGTGCCGCTTGCCGAGGCTCACCACCTCGGCCCCGCTCGCCGCCATGAGGTCGAGGTACGGGCACTCCTTGACGAACAGGATGCGAGGCACCCCCGGTGCGGCGGCGAAGATCGCCCGGTGGTAGTGGTCGGCCCACGCCGAGTACTCTTCGCGGGTCAGCATCCCGGCCCACGAGTCGAACAGTTGGTAAATGTCCGCACCCTCCGCGATGAGGGTGTTCAGGAACGAACTCGTCGCGCCGTTGAGCCGCTCCAGCAGTCCCGCCCAGACCTCCGGCTTCTCGGCGGCGAACGCCCGCGTCGCCGCCATGTCCTTACCGGTGCCGATGCAGTAGGTCGCCACGGTGAACGGCGAGCCGGCGAAGACGATCACCGGCAGTTCGCCGCGCAACTCCTCTTTGACCCGCTTCAAGAGCTTGCGGATCGCGTCGTAGCTCTCGGGCGCGGGGTCGGGGTTGAGCCGGTCGAGGTCGGCCAGCGTGCGGATCGGCCGGTCGGGCTGCGGGCCGATGTCTCGGACCAGCGTGAACGGTAGGCCCATCGACATGGGCAGCGTAGTGATGTCGTAAAAGAGGATGATGCCGTCCACGCCGAAGCGGCGCGGGCACAGCGACGCGGCGGCGGACTTCTCCACGTCGGCGGAGAACTCGTAGAAGCCGAGGCCGGCCCGGATTTTGGCGAACTCGGGGTCCCACCGCCCGGCCTGCCGCATCGCCCAGACGGGGGCACGCTCGACCGCTTCGCCGCGGGCGGCCCGCAACAGGAGGTGATCCTTCGACCCAATCGGCATGGCGGCCCCGTTCGTCGGCAGTCAGTGCGGCTTCGTCCCCACGTATAACGTGGCGATTCCGAAGGTGAACGGGTAGTAGCGCAGGTCCGCTAGGCCGTGCGTCGCCATCTTCGCCGTGAGTTCCTCGTAGTCCGGGAAGCCCATCACGCTCGCCGGCAGGTAGTTGTAAGCGCTCTCCGGGCTGCGGGACAGCAACTGGCCGACCCGCGGCAACAGCACCGTGAAGTACCAGCGGTAGACCGGCCCGATGATGCGGCCGCGGGGCTTTGAGAACTCCAGCACCGCGACCCGACCGCCGGGCTTCGTCACGCGGACCATCTCGGCCAGGCCCTTGTCCGTGTCGGTCACGTTGCGCAGGCCGAAGGCGACGGTCACGAGTTGAAACGTGTCGGCGGCGAACGGCAGGGCTTGCGCGTCGGCTTCGAGGAACGTCACGCGGTCGCTCATGCCCCGCTTGTCGGCCTTCTGGACCGCCCGGACCAGCATCTCGTGCGTGAAGTCCGCCCCGACGATCGGCACGCCCTGTTTCGCCGCCGCGTCGTAGGCGATGGCCAGGTCGCCGGTGCCGGTACACAGGTCCAGAATCGGCCCCGCCTCGGGGCCGGCTGGCGGCGCGAGCAGCGTCGTTTTGCGCCGCCAGCGCCGGTCGATGTTCAGGCTCAAAAGGTGGTTAAGGAAATCGTACCACGGGGCGATTTGGCCGAACATCCGCTGGATGCGGACCTCGCGCTTATCGACGACGGGCACGGGCTTCGGCGGTTCAGTCGCGGTCACGGTCGAACTCCAAGGAGCAGCGGCACGGCTAATTCTAACCGCGATTTCGGCGTGACCGCAACCGCGCGGGCTTCTATGTTGACGACGCGCACCGCACCTCTTGCCCGAGGCCCGTTCATGCTCGAATCGCGGAAGTTCGTCGTCAAGGAACAGGTCAAGTTCCTGGCGGCGCACGCCACTTACGATATCTACGACGGCGACACCCGGCAGAAGCTCGGCACGGCCGAGGAGGAGATCGGGGCGCTCGTCCGCGCGATGCGCTGGCTTATTAGCAAGCAACTCATGCCGACCCGCGTCGAGGTCCGCGAGAAGCCGGACGACGCGCTGGTGTTCACCGTGACCCGCGGCTGGTACCTGTTCCGGTCCCGCGTCGAAATCCGCGACGCCCAGGGCGTGATGGTCGGGTACTTGACGAGCAAGTTGTTCTCGTTCGGCGGCGGTTTCCTCGTCTACGACGCCAACGACAAGCAGTTCGCCGACGTGAAGGGCAACTTGTTCGGCTTCAAGTACCGGGTGCTCGCCCCCGAAGGCGACTTCGAGATGGGCAAGGTGTCGAAGGAGTGGGGCGGGCTCGCCAAGGAACTGTTCACGTCGGCCGACAGCTACATGATCGAGGTCCACGAGGACTTGCACGAGCAGCCGATCGCCAAGATGCTCGTCCTGGCGGCGGCGCTGGCGGTCGATATGATCTTCAAGTCCGAGAAAAAAGGTGGCCTCGGTGGCCTCATCGGCGATTAACCGGAGACTCCCACTATGCTCACGACGGACGGCTGCCGCGCGCGGCGGCAACGACTTCTCGACGCCCTCAAGCCGGCGACCCCGCTGCTGTTGGGCGACCCGCTGAACCTGCGGTACTTCGCCGCCTGCCCCATCGACGCGTTCAGCCTGGGCGCGGACTTCGGCGCGCTGCTACTCATCGAGCCGGACGGCAAGACGACGCTCTTCTACGACAAACGAGTGCCGAACAGCGTCGAGCGGGCGCAGGTCGATGCCCGCGTCCCGGTCGCCTGGTACGACGGCAAGTCCCCCGGCGTCGGCGCGCGGCGCTGGAGCCTGCACGACACTGTCGCCCGGCACGGCGGCCGCGTTCACGACAGTTTCACCGACCCCGACGCCGGGAAACTCTGGGCCGCGGTGACGCAGTTCCGGCGGGCCAAGGACGCGGACGAACTCGACCAACTGCGTGCCTGCATGAAGCCGACCGAGGCCGGGCACGCCTGGGCGCGGGCCAACGTCCGAGCCGGGATGACCGAACTCGACGTGTACAACGGCGTCTTCACGGCCGTCTCGACCGCCGTCGGCCGGCCGGCCATCGTCTACGGGGACTTCACCGTCTCGACCGGGGCGGAGAAGCACGGCGGGCCGGCGACCAGTCACGTCTTGGCCGACGGCGAGACGTTCATCCTCGACTTCTCGGTCGTCCTCGACGGCTACCGCAGCGACTTCACGAACACCCTCGTCGTCGGCGGCAAACCCACCGCGGATCAGCAGCGGCTCTTCGACTTGAGCCTGAGCGCCATGCAAGCCGGCGAGGCGCTGTTGAAGCCCGGCACGCCGTGCAGAGCAGTCTACGACGCCGTGCGCGGGGTGTTCGCAGCGGCCGGCGTCGCCGACTCGTTCCCCCACCACGCCGGGCACGGCCTGGGCATCGGCCACCCCGAAGCCCCGTTCTTCGTCGTCAATGCCACCGAAACCCTCGTCGTCGGCGACGTGGTGACGCTCGAACCGGGCCTGTACGTCGATGGCGTCGGCGGCGTCCGCATCGAACACAACTACGCAATCACGGCCACCGGCTACGACCGGCTCAGCAATCACGTGCTGAGTCTGGATTGACCGGTAATTCTTGTTAGCCCGAAGCGCTAGGCCGTGTTGATTGGAACTGCGAACTCTGGTAAAGCCCCGGCCGGACACTGGGCAACCGGGGGGAGCAGGATGCGTCGCCACGAGATCTCCGACG